>NZ_JBEWLY010000007.1:0-277500 GCF_040534015.1 Novosphingobium kalidii | reverse complement strand
CGCCCGGTGAAACGGCATATATGGACCACCAACGAGTCGGTCAAACCCTTTTTCAAAAAAAGTTCACACCACACCAAAAATACCCGCCAACAACCCAGACGCCGCAGGTGCTCAACAGCTCAGTCGCCGGCGGCACCTATGCCCATCCGCAGTGGCCGCCATTCCCCGAACGGAGCCGGCATCATTCTTTGTTTACCGCCGGCGGCTAGTTGCATCTCACGAGATTTGCAGTCGCATGGGCGGCGGG
Organism: Novosphingobium kalidii; assembly: GCF_040534015.1. NCBI lineage: Bacteria > Pseudomonadati > Pseudomonadota > Alphaproteobacteria > Sphingomonadales > Sphingomonadaceae > Novosphingobium > Novosphingobium kalidii. The sequence continues at coordinate 277,253 of NZ_JBEWLY010000007.1, read as the reverse complement.
GCACTGGAAAACGAAGCGAATGGCCAATCCGGCGATCTGCGTTGCGATGAGCGTCTACAATGGCGAACGCTTTCTCGCGACGGCGATCGAGAGCGTGCTCGCTCAGACGTTCGGCGACTTCAGATTTCTTATCGTGGACGACGGCTCATACGACGCCACTCGCTCCATTCTTTGCGACTATCAGAAGGCTGACCCGCGGGTATGCCCGATCATCCGCGAGAACCGCGGACTGGTCGCCAGCCTCAACGAGATGCTTGCCGCGTCGGATGCCCCCATCATTGCACGCATGGACGCAGACGACATCTGCCAGCCGGAGCGCTTTGAGCGCCAGCTCGCCTTCCTGGCAGCTCATCCAGATCATGGCGTGGTGGGTTCTTGGAGCGAGGACATCGGTGAAAACGGCGAACCGATCTTCCGCACGGGGGCCGACCACCCCCTCACTCATGAGGATGTGCTCTGCGCAATCGAGGCCGGTCGCCACGTGATCTGCCACCCTGCCGCGATGTACCGGCGTGACGTTGTCATGTCGGTTGGCGGCTATCACGCGGCGTTCCGCCATTGCGAGGATTACGATCTCTGGCTGCGGCTCGCCAGCGTAACAAAGCTGGCGAACATCCCGGAGCGCCTGTTGCGTTATCGCCGCTATGACGGACAGGTGTCGGCCCGCCATGCGACCGAGCAGCAACTCGGCACAGCCGTTGCGCAACTCGCCTGGCGCGAGCGGCAAGCCGGCAAGCCGGACCCTACTGCCGACCTCCATCGCCTGCCTTCCATTGACCAGCTCGATGCTCTGTTCAACCAGGAGGGCATCTCCCGGCGCGTGCGTGAGCAGGTGGCGTTAGGCCTCATCTATTCAGATGCGGCAATGCGAGGCGATGGGTTCGACCTGCTCGTGCAGCATCTGCGGGAAGGCGGCCGACGCAATGGAATGTGGCGTACCGTCGTGCGGCTGTTACGCTTTGGCGAGCCTACCCGCGCCCTGCGCTTGGCTGCAACGCTCGCCAGCGCGCCGGCACACTGAGCGATGAGCGAAGGGGATAACGGCCGGGGGCAAGGGAGCGTCCGCTCCGCCGCGCTCTGGGCAGCGGGCAGCCAGTATTGCCTCTTCGCGCTGCAATTCGCGACGTCGGTCATCATTTCGCGCTTCTTCCTGCGCCCTGAAGAAATCGGCTTGTTCTCTGTCGCTTTGGCGGCGGCGATGATCGTCGCAATCATTCGGGACCTCGGGCTTACCCGCTACATCGGTCGCCACCCCACCGCCGACGAGGATACGGTGCGCCACTGCACTGTCATCGCGGTACTGTTCTCGTTCGTGATCGGCGCTGTGATCCTCGCACTCGCCCAGCCGGCGGCCCACTTCTACGGCGAGCCGCGACTATTCGGCATACTTGCGCTGATTGCCGGCTCTTACGTGCTGGCCCCCTGGAGCATCGTGCCGCTCGCGTTGCTTTCGCGGCGCCTCGACTTTCGCGCGACATTCACGATCGAGGGGGCAGCTGCACTAGCGAACAGTGCCTGCTCGCTTATCCTTGCAATGCTCGGCTTCTCCGCCGAATCGCTGGCCTGGGCCATGATCGCGCAGGCAGCGATGCGTGCGGTGGTTGCACAAGCGTGGCGGCCGACTCCGTTCTCCTTCAACGTACGTCTATCGCGGCTGCGCGAGATTGCAGCATTTGGCTCGGGTAGTGCACTGCTGTACTTGTCCGGAGGGGTCAGCCTACGCATGCCAGACCTGATCGTCGGGCGTATGCGGGGCATGGAGGCTGCCGGTCTCTTCAGCCGCGGCGTGGCGCTTGCCGGGCAGCTTCACAACCTGGTCGCCGGGGCGGTGAGTTCCATTTACTATCCGGCCTTCGCGCGTCTGCGCGATGAAGGTCGGGATCTTGGTCCGTACTACGAGCGCGTCGTCGCGGCACATGGCGCGATCGTCTGGCCCGCGATGGTTCTGCTCGCAGTGCTTTCACAGCCCGTGATCCTGCTGCTTTATGGCGAGGGCTGGAGCGAAGCCGCTCCACTGCTCGCGTGGGTGGCCCTGGCGGAGTGCTGCTTCGTCGCCCTGCCCCTGCACATGGATTTGCCGATACTGACGGGGCGCCTTCGCCAGCTCCTATGGTTCAACCTGGCCGACACCGTCTTGGCGGTCGCGACGCTGGCTGCGGGCGCGGCGCTTGGCCTCGAAGCTGCGGCGGCGTCACGGATCGCTTGGGGCTTGGGCTGGTTCGCGATCTACGCGGGGTGGATGAAGCGGATCGTCGGCTTTCACTGGCCTACGATGATCCGAATCTATCTACGCAGCGCTGGACTGGCAGGAATCACTGCGTTGCCGGCCCTGTTCGCAATATCGGTTTGGAAGACGCCCGCCACGCTGGGCTTTGGTGGACTGGTGGTAGCTTCGGCGAGTTCGGGCATCGCGTGGCTTCTGGCTGTTTTCGCTCTGCGCCATCCTGCGCGTGATGACCTGGTCTCGATGGCTAGCCATGCCCTGGAGCCTCTGCTGCACCGCTTTCGCCCCCGCACCGCCTGATGGGGGCCGGCTGCGCATAGCAACCCCTCTTGGCGCAGAGACTGCGCGACCGTTGCCCCCCCGAAGTCACGCATCTTCCTGCTGGGGCAGCTTTCAGATTGTCTTTGCCCCTCCTACATTACCGCGATGCCTCCTGACACTTCAGTGAAAAATCCCAACGCCCGCCACGATGGCTGGCACACGCTCTCCAGATTTCTTCCGTATCTGTGGCCGCGCGACAATCGAGCCCTTCGCGTGCGGATCGTCATAGCTGTCCTGCTAATTCTGGCCTCGACCGCCACGCAACTGGTCCTGCCCTATCTGCTGAAGTGGGCAGTCGATGCCATGGGCGTCACCGGGCCGCGCGTGATCGGCTTCGTCATGCTGACAGTGCTTGCCTATGCGGGAGCTCGGCTGGCAGGCGTGCTGTTCGACAACATGCGCAACATCGTTTTCGAGCGAGTCGGGCAGGACGCCACGCGTGCCCTGGCCGAGAACGTGTTCGGGCAGTTGCACCGGCTCAGTCTTCGTTTCCACCTCGCGCGGCGTACAGGCGAGGTCACCAAGGTGATCGAGCGCGGAACCAAGAGCATCGACACGATGCTCTACTTCATGCTGTTTAACATCGCGCCCACCGTGCTGCAGCTGGTGGTGGTAGCGGTGATCTTCTACTTCAATTTTGGTTGGCCGCTGGTATTGGCCACCGCGGTCGCCGTGATCGCCTACATCTGGGTGACTCGCACCATCACCGAATGGCGCACCGCCTTGCGCGAGAAGATGAACCGGCTGGATGGGCGAGCGCTCTCCCACGCGGTCGACTCTCTCCTTAATTACGAGACTGTAAAGTACTTCGGGGCGGAGAAGCGCGAGGAAGCTCGCTACGCGGAAGCGACGCGCGAATATGCGGCCGCCGCGGTGAAGAGCGAGAACTCTCTCGGCCTGCTGAACATAGCCCAAGCGGTGGTCGTCAATCTGCTGATGGCGGGCGCTCTGGCGTGGACGGTTTATGGCTGGTGGCAGGGGCGGTACAGTGCTGGTCAGCTCGTGTTCGTGCAGACATATCTTGCGCAATTGTTTCGGCCGCTGGACATGCTGGGCATGGTCTATCGTACCATCCGGCAAGGTCTGATCGACATGGCCGAGATGTTCCGCCTGCTGGACGAGCCGCAGGAGGTGTCGGACAAGCCGGGGGCCCCGGCGCTGGTGATCCGCCGCCCGTCGGTCGTCTTCGAAGACGTGGTTTTCGGTTACGAGAAAGATCGCACGATCCTGAAGGGCCTCTCGTTCGAGGTGCCAGCCGGGCAGAACTTCGCCGTTGTCGGTCCATCGGGAGCCGGCAAGTCCACTCTCGCTCGTTTACTCTTCCGCTTCTACGATCCTTGGTCCGGGCGCATTCTCATCGATGGCCAGGATATCGCGCAGATCACACAGGCGAGCCTGCGCGCGGCGATTGGCATCGTTCCCCAGGATTCGGTGCTGTTCAATGAGACGATTGGCTACAACATTGCCTATGGCCGCAGCGACGCGACTGAAGAGGATGTGCAGGCAGCCGCGCGCGGCGCGGCGCTGATGCCATTGATCGAGCGCCTCCCACAGGGCTTCGGCACGGAAGTGGGTGAGCGCGGACTGAAGCTCTCGGGAGGTGAGAAGCAAAGGGTCGCCATAGCTCGCACGCTGGTCAAGAACCCACCGATCCTGCTGCTGGACGAGGCGACGAGCGCGCTAGATACCCGTACTGAGCAGGATATCCTGGCGACACTCCACCGCGTGTCCGAGGACCGTACCAGCATCTCGATCGCCCACCGGCTGTCGACCATTGCGGACTCGGACAGCATCCTTGTGCTGCAAGACGGATGCTTGGCGGAAAGCGGCAGCCATCTTGAGTTGCTGCGGCATGACGGCCTCTATGCCGAGATGTGGGCGCGCCAGGCAGCCGAGGCGGAAGAACTCAGCGAAGCCGCTGAGTAGGAAAGAGATGCACCCGAGGCGAGTGCTATCTGTTGCCTACTCGGCATCTCTCCAGACCACTGCCTGCGCCGCCTTCATGCAGTTTTCGGCAGTATCCCACGCCAGTGTAGGCGAGCCGTAAAGACGCCAGCCCTGCCCCAGCGCCTCGGACACACGCTCGCAAAAGGCACGGTCATCCTTGCCGGTAAGCAGGCGGTAAACGGGGCGATCGTCAGGTGGGGTGGACATCGTTCAGGCCCCCGGAAAGCGGTCGAAGTGCATGAGGTTCTCAGCGCCCTTCATCCACGACAGTTGCTCGGCTGCCTGGATGTGAGCGGTCGGCGGCAGCGCTTCGGGATCGTCAAGCGTAGCGATCTGAATGTCGACGAGGCCTGGAAGAGCCTCTTCGTTCACATACCACAGCCCCGTGCCGCAGCTCGGGCAAAAGTGCCGGAAAGCGGCACGAGAAGAATTGTACGCCCGCGCCTCGCCGGCAAGGACACTGAAGTGCTCGGACGCGAAGGCAGCCCAAGCCATCACCGGTGCGCCAGCCGATGCACGGCAGTCGGAGCAGTGGCATAGAGCGGCATGCACGGGTTCACCCTCAACCGCATACCGAACCTGTCCGCATTGGCATCCACCTTCCCGACGCATCGCAATCTCCCTTCGCAGCTGTGGTATCAGACCCTCCCCTACAAGGGGAGGGTCAAGCGTCAAAGGATGTACTTGGACAAATCGCTGTCTCCAGCAAGATCGGTCAGCCGCTCACGGACGTAGGATGCATCCACCGTGACAGTCTGTCCGACACGGTCCTCGGCCTCAAAGCTCAGCTCTTCCAGCAGCTTCTCCATCACCGTCTGAAGACGACGAGCGCCGATGTTCTCGACGCTCTCGTTCACTTGCGCTGCGATCTTGGCTACTTCGGCGATCGCATCGGGAGTGATCTCCACCGTCACTTGTTCGGTCCCGAGCAGCGCCTTGTACTGCGCCACCAGATTTGCCCGCGTCTCGGAGAGGATGCGCACGAAGTCTTCCTCAGTCAGCGCCTTCAGCTCCACACGGATCGGCAGTCGCCCCTGAAGCTCAGGCAGCATGTCGCTGGGTTTGGCGACATGGAAGGCGCCACTGGCAATGAAGAGCACATGGTCTGTCTTCATCGGACCATATTTGGTGGCAACCGTCGTGCCCTCGATAAGCGGCAACAAATCGCGCTGCACGCCCTCGCGGCTCACCGAACCACCGCGCACATCGGAAACCGCAATTTTGTCGATCTCGTCGAGAAAGACGATGCCGTTCGTCTCGGCATTGGTCAGCGCGGTGCGGGCGACGTCATCCTGGTCCATGCGCTTCTCCGACTCCTCGTCGACAAGCTTGTCCCAAGCGTCGGGCACTTTCATCTTCCGGCGCTTGAGCTGCTGCTGGCCAAACGCCTTGCCCATGATGTCCGACAAGTTGATCATGCCGACCGAACCACCCATGCCCGGTATCTCCATCGGAGCGGCAGGGCTGTCCTCCACCTCGATCTCGACTTCGGTGTCGTTCATCGCGTTTTCGACGATGCGTTGCTGAAAGGCCGCTCGCGTCGCTTCGGACGCACCCTCGCCTACCAGCGCATTGAGCAGGCGATCCATCGCCGCCTTGCTCGCGGCCTCGCGCACGGATCCGCGCCGGCGCTCCTTCTCCAGCCGGATCGCCTCTTCCACCAGATCGCGCGCGATCTGCTCGACGTCGCGGCCGACGTAGCCCACTTCGGTGAACTTCGTCGCTTCCACTTTCACGAACGGGGCATCAGCCAGCTTCGCGAGGCGACGGCTGATTTCCGTCTTGCCGCACCCCGTGGGGCCGATCATCAGGATGTTCTTGGGCGTCACCTCGTCGCGCAAGTCGGCGGGAAGGTGCTGACGGCGCCACCGGTTCCGCAGAGCGACGGCGACAGCTTTCTTCGCTTCTGACTGCCCCACAATATGCGCGTCGAGAGCAGCAACGATGGCTTTTGGAGTAAGACTAGCGTTCATTTTCATCTCGCTCCCCTCGCTTGCGGGAGGGGCTTGGGGTGGGCCGATCCAAGAGCTGCGCGTGGTCACGCGCAGCCCTGCCCCTCCCATCGAAGCGGGAGGGAGGAAACTGTCAGACGGTCTCGACCGTCACCTTGTCGTTGGTGAAGACGCAGATATCGGCGGCAACGGCCATGGCCCGGCGGGCGATGGTTTCCGCGTCCTGTTCATACTGGTCGACGGCCCGTGCTGCGGCAAGCGCGTAGTTACCGCCCGAGCCGATTGCCGCGATCTTGCTGTCCGGCCCGCCCTCGGGCTCGAGCACGTCACCATTGCCCGTCAGCACCAGCAACGCTTCCTCATCAGCGACGATCATCAGCGCTTCGAGGTTGCGGAGATACTTATCGGTCCGCCAATCCTTTGCGAGTTCCACTGCGGCGCGCGTCAGCTGCCCGGAGTACTGCTCCAGCTTCTTTTCCAGCCGCTCGAACAGAGTGAAGGCATCGGCGGTGGCGCCGGCGAACCCGGCGACCACCTTCTCCCCCTTGCCGATCCGGCGCACCTTGCGCGCGTTCGGCTTCATGACGGTGTTTCCCATCGAAACCTGACCATCGCCGGCAATGACGGTCTTACCGCCCTTCCTTACGCCGATGATGGTAGTTCCGTGCCACTGGAGAAGGCCGTGGCTCGCCCCGCTGTTATCCATGGGGCAGGATATATGTGCCGCGCCCCGGTCTTCAATGCAGGTAAAGACCGGCCAGGCGATGCTCAGCTTCCGTTTGGCCCTCCGACCGGTGCAGCGCCCGTGCCGCCCACGGTCCCGACGTTGCCGAACAGATCCTCAAGCAGTCCGCGCTCGCTTCCCAAAGTCGGCGTCTTGTCCCCTTCAGGATCGATGCGGGCGATCTGCTCCTCGCCCTTGCGGTCGAGAGCGGCGACATTGCCGGCATCATCAAAGCGAACTCGCAGGATCGTTTGATCGGATGTGCGAGGACGACGGAAAGGCGGCGATTTTACGTCCTGTGAGACGTAAAACCAGTCCTTGGCGCCAAACTGGCTCACGAACGTGGGGCGGCCCAATGTCCTTTCGACCGACGTGCGGTTGTCGATGCCGGGCTGAATAGCATCGACCAGCATCGGGTCCATGATGTAGCCGCGATGGTCGGTGATCGACGTGCAGCCGCTGGCCAGCGCCACAAGGCCCAGCGATGCCACTGCCAGCCAGGCCTTGTGCCCGAACGTGCGCATTTTTCCACTCCAGTCCGCTACGGCGGCGCGCCGCCCATTGCCAGCGCGCTCACCGCCCATATATCGGCCGAAAGATCGGCGCGAGGTCGGCTCCGAGCCTTACGGTCACGGGTCCGACTGCGCAATGGCCGTTGCGCCTGTCTGATTGAATTGCCGATGAATGCATTGTCTCAGCACCCACGAAAGGCTTCTTCCGCCGTGTCCTTCATCGCTCGCCTTTTTGGCCGCAACACCGACGACCGCGCTCCTGTCCGCCCCCTGTGGCACCGCGTCGTCGAAATCGGGCGGGAGAAGCGCTGGTACGCGGAGCTCGGCCTGGCCGACACCGTAGCAGGCCGGTTCGACGCCATCACACTGGTACTGTCGCTCGTCATCCTGCGTATGGAGCGCGACGAAAACCTGAAGGTACTGGCGGCACGTCTCACCGAGCTGTTCGTGGAAGACATGGACGGGCAGCTTCGCCAGTCCGGCGTGGGAGATGTGGTCGTCGGCAAGCGCATGGGCCGCTTGATGAGCGTTCTGGGCGGCCGCATCGGCGCCCTGCGGGGGGCTTTAGCAGCCCCCGATCCCGAAACTGCGCTCATTCCCGTTCTGGAGCGCAATACAACGCTTCTGGACAACGCCGACAAGCCGGCTCTGGCGGCGGCTGTTGTAACCCTTGCCGGTAAAATCAATGCCGCCTCGGCCGAAGAACTCCTCGCCGGAAGGATCGGACAATGACGAGCGACAGCGAATTCCCACGCCTGTTCGATGTGCGTCAATGCGAAGGCAAGCAAGTCCGCCTTGAAGCGAACGAGGCCGAACGGGCTGCGCTATCCGAACGCTTTGGAATCGTTCGGATAGACAGGCTTGTGGCCGATCTGCTCCTCACGCGTCAGGATCGCGACGTCGATGCAAGCGGCAAACTCGTTGCCGACATCGTGCAAGCCTGCGCCGTATCAGCAGAAGACCTCCCGGTCGTGATACGCGAGGAGATCGGCTTCCGCTTCGTGCCTGAAGCGGAGCACCACACCAGCGAAGAAATTGAGTTGGAGCCAGAGGACTGCGACGAGATCGAGTACGCTGGAACACATTTCGATCTGGGTGAGGCCGTTGCCCAGAGCCTGGCCCTCGCGATCGATCCCTTTGCCACAGGTCCGGAGGCAGACACCGCCCGCCGCCGGCCTGAGTTGTCAGGCGAGAACAACGAGAACGCATTCGCAGCGTTGAAGGGGCTCAACCTTCAGTAATCAGATCGAGGGGGCGGCCGAACAGCATCGTCCGGGCGGCCGCTTTTCCCTCGCCTCAGAACGGGATGTCGTCGTCCAGGTCGTCGCCGAACCCGCCGGACGAGCCGCCGGTGCGGCCCCAGTCACTGCCGCCTGACGCCCCGCCACCCGCGGACGAGGAGCCGCCGCGAGAGCCGCCGCCCCAGTCATCGCCACCAGAAGATCGGCTACCGCCACCGCCGCCCCAATCACCGCCGCCGCTGCCGCTGCCGCCACGGGAGCCGCCGCCGCCGGGCGCGCCGTCCAGCATCGTGAGAACGCCGCCCATGCCGCCTACCGCGATTTCGGTGGTGTAGCGGTCATTGCCTGACTGGTCCTGCCACTTGCGGGTGCGCAACTGGCCTTCGATGTAGACTTTGCTCCCCTTGCGCAGGAAGCGTTCCACGACGCCGACCAGCCCTTCCGAGTTGATGACGACGCTGTGCCATTCGGTGCGCTCCTTGCGCTCACCTGTCTGGCGGTCCTTCCAGTTCTCCGAAGTGGCGATACGCAAATTGGCGATGCGGCCGCCGTTCTGGAACGACTTCACCTCAGGATCGGCGCCGAGGTTGCCGATCAGAATGACCTTGTTGACGCTGCCTGCCATGGGAATCGCTTTCGTATTGAGATCGGCGCATCGGTTAGACCATGCGAGCCCGAGGATGCGAGTCCGACGCGCGGGTTTTCTACAACCCTGCCGCCGTCGCAATCCAGAACGTGGCGCCTGCAGCGATGTAGGCCAGGCCGAACAGATAGGCCAACATGAAGGCCGGCCACTTCCAGCCGTTCGTTTCCCGGCGTGTGACGGCGATGGTCGACATGCACTGCGGCGCGAATACAAACCATGCCAGAAACGCCAAAGCCATCGGAAGTGTCCAACGAGCCTTCAGCTGATCGCCGAGCGCCATCGCCTGTGCCTCCTCGTCGTCATCGGATGCCGCCACCGCGTATGTCGTCGCGAGCGAACTCACGGCCACTTCCCGCGCGGCCATGGCGGGGATCAAGGCCAGTGCCATGTCGCGGTTGAAGCCGATCGGCTCCACCACGACGGCAAGTCCGCTCGCCAGCCTGCCGGCGATGGAGACGTCTACCTGGCTCTCGCCCTCGCCTGCCCGCGGGAAGCTCAAGAACAGCCACAGGACAACCGTCACCATGAAGATGATCGTGCCCGCGCGCCGCAGAAAGATCCACGCGCGCTGCCACAACCCGATCAGCAGGTCCTTGAGGTTGGGCATCTGGTACTTGGGCATTTCCATGATGAAGCCGCTGGCGGCGCCTTTGGTCAGGGAGCGGCGCAGCACCAGCGCGACGATCATCGCACCGAGGATTCCGGCCACGTAGAGCGCGAACAGCACCAGTCCTTGCAGACCGACACCCCAGCCGACCGTTCGCTGAGGGATGAAGGCGGCGATAATCACGGCATAGACCGGCAGGCGAGCCGAACAGGTCATCAAGGGCGCAATCAGGATCGTCGTCAGGCGATCGCGTGAGTCGGCTATGCTGCGCGTCGCCATGATGCCGGGAATCGCACAGGCGAAGCTGGAGAGCAGCGGAATAAAGCTGCGGCCGGAGAGGCCGACGCCGGCCATCATACGGTCCATCAGGAACGCCGCGCGCGCCATGTAGCCGGATGCTTCCATCGCCAGGATAAAGAAGAACAGAATCACGATCTGCGGGAGGAACACCACCACGGAACCCACGCCCGCCAGCACGCCCTCCGTCAACAGATCGCGGCCGAGGCTTGGCGGGACTGCTTCAATCACCCCCTCGCCAAGCACACCCACGGCGCCTTCCAGAATGTCGACGAAAGGTGTGGCCCACGCGAAAACCGCTTGAAAAACCACGAAGAGCAGAGCGAACAGGATGAGCGGCCCCATCCACGGGTGAAGCAGTAGCTTATCGAGTCGTGAATGGAGGCGATGGCGCTTGGATTCGGAGACGATTGTGGCATCGGCCATGGCGTGGGCCGCAACCCGCCGCTCCACCATAGAAAGAGTGTTGATCCGGCTGGGGGGATCGCGGAGTTCGGCTTGTGCCACTGCCTCGGCCAGTTCAGCCAGACCACGTCGGCGAACCGCTACGGTGGGAACCACCTTCACGCCTAACGCCTGCTCCAGCGCCTGGGGATCGAGCACAAGACCGTCCCGCTCCGCAAGGTCTACCATGTTGAGGGCGACGACAGTCGGTTTGCCGAGTGCGATGACTTCCTGCGCAAACACAAGGTGCTGTTCGAGGTTCGAAGCGTCGAGCACGACGATCAGCGCATCAGGCGCGCTCTCGCCCACGAACTCCCCTCGGATCACCTTGGCAGTGACCGCCTCGTCTGGGCTTGTCGGATCCAACGAGTAGGAGCCGGGCAAGTCAGTCATCTCGACCGGCTCGCCCGAGGGCAGCACCATGCGGCCGGACTTGCGCTCCACGGTCACGCCCGGATAATTGGCGATCTTCTGGCGCGCACCGGTCAGCGCGTTGAATAGCGCGCTCTTTCCGGCATTCGGATTACCGATTAGCGCGATCTTACGTTGGCGGCTCACGAAGACATTCTCATAGCGGCTCGACTTCCATGGCGGCAGCGTGGGCGCGCCGCACCGCCACTTTCATGCGCCCTACGGACAAAGCGATCGGATCGCGGCCGCCGAAGACACCGCGGTGACTGACGGTCACGCGGGCACCATCATCAAGGCCAAGCGCGCGAAGGCGCCGCGCTTCCTCATCGACGAGCGAATCCCAATCGACCGCCACGATGCGAGCGCTTTGTCCCGGGGGGAGTAGATCGAGGGTCATCCCGCAGCCGCTGGCAGATTCGCGCAAATATTGCAACTTGTTCGCAATAACTCGCTGCCTCTCCTTGCGCAGGATAGGCGGCGACTCCGCCTATCGGGCCGGGTAGCGCAACCTGCCCAGCAAACGAGCCATGCTGAACCGCTCATCCGCGGGGCGCACGAGGCGCGCCTTCGCCTTCTCGAACTTGATGATTCCCTCGATTCGGCGGTCCAGGAACTCTTTCGTCTGAGTCTTGCCCAAGCTGTCGTCATCGGCGAAAATCGCCAGCGTCGCCGCATATACGCCGGCCAGGATCGCCCGCTTGGTATAGTGGTTGTAGTCCGTCGCCCGATCGCCGGCGAGGCGCCACATGGCATCGGCGCTCTGCCAGCCCAACCGCAGCGCCCGCGAGGCGTTTTGCGGCATCGCCATAATAGCCAGCGCACGCGACAGCGCCTCTTCACGGCCTGCCAGAGCATCCAGCCTGAACTGCACCAACCTGCGAATCCGCTCCCGCACGGGATAGGCCGCCAGCTCTTCCGCAGGCAGCGCCTGGATCATGGCGCGATCAATGGCCGAAATCCAGGCGGCCACCATCTCCATGGCACCGTCGCGGAACGCATAGACGGCCACCTCGGCATCGACGTCGGCCTGCTCGGCAGCGGCTCGCACAGCCTGCGCGCTCCAGCCGTCGAACACGGCGGCATCCGCAACCAGGGGCGCCAAACGGATACGCAGATCCTCGAGCGAAGTGTCGGAAGTGGTCATAGCGTCAGAGTACCGGGCCGTAGGTAGGCTTGTTAGCTTTGCCAGCGTCCGCCTTGGCTTCGCTCTCTATAGCGCTCAGCATGGCGTTCGACTGCCCCTCCATCGTGGCATACGCGCGCGCCGAGCGTCCGGAATTGTCTGCTCGGTCGGGATCGGCGCCTGCCCGCAACAACAGTTTCGCCAGTTCCAGATCGCGACGGTGCACGGCGGCGATCAAAGGCGTCTCGCCCGCGTCGTTCGCCACCTCGGTATTGGCCTTGCCCGCCAGCAGGACGGCCACACCATCGCGCCATCCCAAATTGGTCGCCAGCTGAAGTGGGGTACGCCCCTGCCCGTCGCGCGCGTTCACGTTTGCGCCGTGCGCCGCGAGGTACTGCAGCCAAGTGAGGTCGCGACGTTGGGTGACAACATGCAGCGCAGTCTCCCCGGAAGTCACGTCGCGTGTATTGATGATCGTGGAGCCACCGGCGCTGGAAAGAGCGCTCTCTACCGCGGCGCCTTCTTTCTTCCGGACAGCTTCAAGGAATCGATAGCCCTCGGAAAACTGGGCCTGCGCGGGCACGGAGAACCCCATCGACATGACGGTCGCTGCGGCAAGTGCTGCCGGCAGAATCCGCCCCCCCCATGCTCCGTTGCGCTTCGACACTTCGCAGTTCCTTCACATCTTTTTCGTTGGCGGCCCGCGCCCTAGCGCCACACCGCCTTGCACCCGACCGTTTAGCAGAGCATGAACCGGCGCGCCATGACCCATCGTTTCAGACTGCTTTCCGTTCTCGTCGCCTGCCTTGCCCTCGCTGCCTGTGGATCGCAAGACCCGGGCCAGACGCCCTCCGATCGCCCTCCACTGGAGGGGGCTGCAATCGGGGGACCGTTCACGCTCGTCGACAAGGACGGCAACACGGTCAAATGGGAAGACTTCAAGGGCAAGTATCGCATCGTCTACTTCGGTTATACCTTCTGCCCGGATGCATGCCCGATGGACATGCAGGCGCTGATGAAGGGATTTGGTCAGTTCGAGCAGACGAACCCTGAGCTTGCTGCCAAAGTCCAGCCGATCTTCATCACCATCGACCCGGAGCGCGACACGCCCGAAGTCGTAGGCCAGTGGACCTCGGCATTCTCCCCCCGCCTGATCGGCCTCACCGGCACGCGCGAGCAGATCGCCGCTGCAGAAAAGGCGTTCGCGGCATACTCCGCCAAGGGTGAGGAGACCTCCGGCGGATACCTCATGGATCACAGCCGCATCGCCTACCTCATGGACCCCGACGGCAAGCCCCTTGCCATGCTGCCAGTGGACAAGGGCGGCAAAGAAGTCGCTGCGGAACTGCGGAAATGGGTGAAGTAGCCAACTCGGACCGCTTCTGGGAACGCCCGCTCGAATCGCTCGACCGCCGCGAGTGGGAAGCCTTGTGCGACGGCTGCGGCCAGTGCTGCCTGCATAAGGTGGAGGATGCGGACACTGGCGACGTCTACTCCACCAACGTCGCCTGCAAGCTGCTCGACCTCAAGACCGCGCGGTGTTCGGACTACCGCGACCGCCGCAGCTTCGTGCCCGACTGCCTGCTGCTGACGATGCGCAACACCGCTTCGCTCGACTGGCTTCCGCAGACCTGCGCCTACCGGCTTCGCGCCGCCGGCGAGCCGCTGCCCGACTGGCACTACCTGGTATCCGGCGACCGCGACGCCGTGCATCGCGCCGGCGTTTCTATCGTCGGCCGCGTCGTGAGCGAGACGGTGGCCGGTCCTCTGGAACAGCACATCGTCTGGCCCGAAGGCATGGAGGGCTGGGAAATCGAAGCGGATGGCGATCCGTGGGACGTCAACTGAGTGCTCGACTGGCTCCGCCGTGATCCTCGGGCGATCCCCACACTGGAGATCCGCGGGCGAGACGTACCGGTGATCGTGCGGCGACTCGACCGCGCTCGCCGCATGACAATGCGGGTCGCGCCAGACGGCAGCGAAATCCGCATCTCCATTCCTCGCTGGGGTCGCACCACAGAAGCGCTGGCATTTGCGCGGACGCGGCAAGGATGGATCGAGCGCCAACTGGCTGCGCTACCTAGCAGACAGACAGTCGGCCCCGGAGCGACGATCCACTTTCGCGGTGAAGCGTTGAAGCTGGAACACGATCCCAGTGGACCGAGAAGGCCGGAGCTAGCCGTAGGGGCGTTGCGGATCGGGGGGCCCGAAGCCGCCTTGGAGGCACGGGTACAACGTTGGCTGCAAGGCGAAGCGCGGGCGTTAATCGCCGACGATCTTGCGCACTACTGCGATCGTGCCGGGAAGCCAGCACCTCGACTGGCGCTGTCCAATGCACGCCGGCGCTGGGGTAGCTGCGCCGCCGACGGAGCGATCCGCATCAACTGGCGACTTGTCATGGCGCCAGACTTCGTCCGCCGCTCCGTAGTTGCGCACGAAGTCGCCCACTTGGTCCACTTCGATCATTCGCCAGCCTTTCACGCTTGCCTCGAACAGCTGTTTGCGGGAGACATTGCGCTCGCGAACGCCTGGCTCAGGCGCGAGGGCAGAAGCTTGTACCAAGCCTTCACCTGATCGGCGGCTGCCTTCTGGCGAAGCGCCGCCCGATGGCCTATCTTGCAGGTCATGGCACTGTTCAAACGATCCGGGATGTGGCGCGACGTCAATCCCACCGGCATGATAGCGGACTTCCGCGAAGTCTGGCGCCAAGCTGGACAGAACCGCTGGCGGATCGCCGCGCTCTCGGGTGCCTGCACCTTTGGCGTGTTTTACGTGATGAGCCAGCAGGAGGCGAGTGCGCCGCACCTGCCCCCCAAGGTTACATACATCACGGTCCTGCCTGAACATCGAACCGATGCCGAGATCATGGCATCCAACATTGAGAACCAGAAGCGCAAGGAAGCCTTCGCTCTCGAGCAGGCCAGGCGCGACGAGGAAGTACGCAACCTTTACAAGACACTGGGTCGCTGGGGCGGCATGGATGTTGAAAAGATCGCGCGCGAAGCTGACGCGGAAGCTGCCGCCGAGAAGCAGGCACAGCTCGAAGCGATTCGCAACCGGCGGGCAGAGGCCGATGCAGCTTTGGCCGCGCAGAAGAACGAACAAGGGGCGGCAGCTCCCGTGAAACCTGAGAGTGACTGATGGTGATCGCCGCTGGCTCGCAGCCGCGGCAAGCATTGCAGCCCGCGGCCGGCCTCTCAGCCGACCTAACCCAGCCGTCGGTGCCATTGTCGTGCGCGACGGAAAGGTTGTGTCCCACGGCTGGACGCAGCCCGGCGGCCGCCCCCATGCCGAGGCCATGGCGCTGCTGATAGCCGGTGGAGACGCAAAGGGCGCCACTCTCTACGTCACGCTTGAGCCGTGCGCTCATCGTTCTGAGCGCGGCCCCGCTTGCGCCGATCTCGTATGCGCCGCCGGGCTGGCCCGCGTGGTGGTCGGGTGTCAGGATCCCGATCCGCGGACATCCGGCGAAGGGATCGCGCGCATCCGGTCCTCGGGTATCGAATGCGACCTAACCGCTTCTTCTGAATGCGAGCGAAGCCTCGCCGGATATCTGATCCGCGCCCGCATCCGGCGCCCGGAAATCACACTCAAGCTCGCGACGTCCCTCGATGGCTGCATTGCGATGACTGATGGCAGGAGTCAGTGGATCACCGGCGAGGCCGCACGCGCCCATACCCATGCGATGCGTGCCCGCGCTGATGCGATTCTGGTGGGAGGGGGTACTCTGCGGGCAGATGCGCCGCGTCTGGACGTTCGCTTGCCGGGCCTGGAAACCCTCAGCCCTGAACGCTGGGTCCTGACGCGTGGCGATGTACCGGCAGGCTGGCGGGCGCTGCCCTCTCCCGACGCGGTATACTCGATGAGCCACGTCCAGTACCTCTTTGTCGAAGGCGGAGCCCAGGCAGCGTCGGCCTTCCTGAAAGCTGGGTTGGTGGATCAGCTGCTGCTCTATCGTGCACCGATTCTGATCGGTAGCGGGCGTCCGTCGCTCGGAGACATCGGCCTCAGCACCCTGGCCGAAGCGCATGGACAGTGGCGCCTAGCCGACCGCCGCCAACTAGGCAGCGACACGCTGGAAGTCTTCGATCGGCAGGTCTAGTGAGAGCTCATGTTCACAGGCATCATCACTGAACTCGGCACTATCAGCGAGGCACGCAAGTCCGGTGACTTGCGCGCCGTCATCGCCTGCCCCTTCGATCCCGCCGGCATTGCAATAGGCGCCTCCATCGCCTGCTCGGGCGTGTGCCTGACCGTGATCGACAAAGGTGGCGCCCCCGGCGATGCCTGGTTCGCGGTCGACATCTCTGCGGAATCGGTTGCGCGGACGGTTCCGGGACGTTGGGCGGAAGGGACACGGATCAATCTGGAACCCGCCCTCAAGCTCGGGGACGAACTGGGCGGCCACATCGTCACCGGGCACGTGGACGGTGTCGGCGAAGTCGTGAGCGTGGACCCCATCGGCGATTCGCGGCGAATCGGCTTCGCAGCGTCTGCCGACCTTGCGCCTTATCTCGCGCCCAAGGGCTCGATCACCGTTGATGGTGTCTCGCTCACCGTCAACGAAGTGACCGACCAAGTAGACGGCACCTGCCACTTCTACGTCAACATCATCCCGCACACGGCGGAGATGACAACGCTGGGCAAGCTTGTCGCCGGCGACAGGGTCAATCTCGAGATCGACGTACTCGCCCGCTATCTCAAGCGGATGCAAAGCCTGCGCGGCTGAGGCGGGCCCGGCTCAAAGCTGCCGCGGCCCCTTTGAGGGCCCGCGGTCAGTGTGTGCTTTCCCGAACGCTTAGGCGGTGACTTGCGCCACAGCGTCGATGAACTTGTCGATGTTGCCCATCGTCAGGCCGGCAACGTTGATACGCCCGGACCCTGCCATGTAGATCCCGTGCTTTTCGCGCATCTCGAGGACCTGCTCCTTGCTGAGCGGGATGATCGAGAACAGGCCGTTCTGTCCGCCAAGCGGCCTCAGGTCCACCGCACCGGCTCTGCCGGCGGCGGCCACCTTCGCACGCACTTCGCGCATGCGCTCACGCATATGGTCGAGCTCGGCAAGCCACTGCGCGGTGAGCGCCGGGTCTTCCAGCACCAGCCGCACCGCTGCGCCACCATGGTCCGGTGGCTGCGACCAGTTCGCACGCGCCAGAGCATGGGCGTTCGACATGACACTTGGCAAGTCGGCCTGGCTCGGCATCATAACGTAGAGAGCGCCGACGCGGTCGCGGTATAGACCGAAGTTCTTGTCGCAGGAGTAGCAAACCAGAGCTTCGGGAACAGCGACGAGCACGCGGCGAACGCCATAGGCATCCTCCTCCATGCCGTTACCCAGCCCCTGGTAGGCCAGATCCAGGATCGGCAGCACCTTCTTCTCGGCAACCAAGGCGGCGATTTCGTCCCACTCGGCATGCGAGTAGTCGATCCCGGTGGGGTTGTGGCAGCAGCCGTGGAGCAGAATCGCGTCCTTCTCGCCGGAACCCGAAAGAGCTGCGCGCAGTGCGTCCATGTCGGTCTTGCCGTCGGCACGTGCGTGATTGAATTCGACTACGCCCAGGCCGAGGTCCGCGCAGATCTGCGCATGGTTGGGCCAACTCGGCACACCGACGATGACGCGTTCGATGCCGGAGCGCTTGGCGAGCGCCAGCGCGAGGCGCAGCGAACCGGTGCCGCCGGGCGTCTGCATGCCCTCGATCCGGTTGCCCATGTCAGGGCTGTCCTTGCCGAATATGTATGGCATCAGCGCTGCAACGAACGCCATATCTCCCTCGGGGCCGAGGTACGCCTTGGAGTCCTGCTCCTCGACGAGCTTCTTCTCGGCGCCTTTTATGGAAGCAAAAACAGGTGTTTCGCCCTCCCCGGTCCGATACACGCCGACGCCGAGGTCGATCTTGTCGGCACGCGGGTCCGCGTTGTGGAGCTTGATGAGCGCCAGAAGCGCATCGGCGGGCTGTTGTTGCAGATTGATAAGCATGGCGGGCGGGGCCTTACTTCGCGCCGCCCGCTGCCGCAACCGGAGAGTGGCTCTTGCCTACTTAGAAAGGCAGCCAGTTCTGCTCGCGGCTGAATTTCATGTAGCCTGCGTTAATGCCCAGCCGCACACCGGCGCCCATACGCACCGGGATCAGCACCACGTCACCGCGACGCAGATAGCTGACGTGAAACCCACCCACGAGGTAGGCCTGCCCCTCGCCCGCCGGAAACCGCTTGTAGAGCTCCTCGGTGTCATAGAGGTTGTAGACGAGCACGAACGCATTGGCAGCGTTCAGGCCTGCGTCGAAGCCCACGGAAGGCCCTGTCCAATATACAGGCCGGGTCCCCTCGACCCTGTGGTGCAGCGTGCCCGAGCCATAGCGCAGCCCGACTACGAACGCGCCCGATCCTTCACGGCCGACAATGTAGGCGTTGGGCTCGCCTTGCTTGCTCAGCAGGTCTTCGATCACGCCAGCCAGTCCTTGCGCGCCCTTGCCGAAGACGCCTTCAGCCGCGCCGATCAGATCGTCCTTGCGATAAGTTGTACCTTGCGAACTGGCGGCCTCTGCGGAGATGGACTGCGGGTTCCAGTCATCGACCGAGGGAGGCGGCCCCGCCGGCACGCTCTCCACCGGAGTACCGTTGCTGCCAGATGAGGTGGAACTGCCGTAGTAATCGCCGCCAGCCGATCCGCTGGTGGAAGGCAATTCGCTCGACTGCCATGTTGTCGCAGGTGCGCTCTGCCCGCCCGCCAGATCGCCATCGATCGCTGCATCGGGATCGACAGACCGAACTTGTGCCACCGAAGGTGCCGACAGCGATAGGGAAGCAACGCCCACGAAAGCCAACGCCCGTGCGACGTTCGGAAAAATCTTTAAAAAACTCATGATCTACGCAGCCCCTCCTATGCGAGCGTCGGCCCCGATCTGAAAGCGACCTAACCCTCGTTGCACCTCTTGTGTCATTAAGAAAGGCTTGGCTGATCCAGCAATGAACGGACGATCGCGTGAGTCAGTTTTGCGATCGGGCGAGCGTCATCGACTGATGAGCTGAATTTCACGCTCTACCACGCGCCCTCTTGCCGCCTCCTCACCCCGCCGCTATAGCCGCCCCTCAAGGCCGCATCCGGAGACGTGGGTGAGTGGCTGAAACCAGCGGTTTGCTAAACCGTCGTGCCCTTAAGGGGGCACCCCGGGTTCGAATCCCGGCGTCTCCGCCAGCGCCTTACTTCAGGACGTGCCTGGATTTCCGACAAGTCAGTCGGATCCTGCACGCTCCTGTGCTTCAAATTCCATGACGTTCTCCGCCGAGCAGACAGAGGCGATGATGGACAACTGTCCTCTATGCCGAGGGGTAGAGAAAAGCGGGACGCCCCCGCCGCTTGTCGCCAAGCTGCAGCGCGACATCTCGATTGCGTCTTTTTTGGATTATGGGCGCAATCCTATCACCCTTCCGAACACCTCCAACTCGCTTTCGACCACGCCGTGAGCCACTGCACGGCCGCCGCCGGCATAGCGGCGGATTTGCGCTGAGAGGTAACTTGAGAACAGTGCGCCCTCCAGGACACTTACGGCGCGGCGGTCACCGAAGAGCGACTGCAAGGCTGCTCGAGCGGTCCGGCCACGAAGATAACGGAGTTGCGCGCCGAGGTTGCTCAAAGCGGGATCCCGTGCTGCGGCTATGACGAGATCGTCGGTGGCATCCGTTGGCTTATCACGCAAGACGGCCTGCGCGAAGTTGCCGGCGAAGGCGGCAGGGTCGGCGGGTGGCGCAGTTCTCCCTGGCTCTGCAGGCCGAGTGATCACGCGAGCGTAAATGGCTTCAAAGGCTGCCTCCAGAAGCGCGGACTTTGTCCGAAACTTGTGCGAGACAGTGCCGAGCGAAACACCGGCTTGCTCTGCCACTGAACGGTGAGTGACGCTGGCGGCGCCAGTGATGGCGATCAGATCCGCAGCGGCCTCGACGATCTGCCAGGTCTTTTCGTCCCAGGAGGGAGTCTCAGGCATGGAGGCGACCGCCTGCGCACGCGCGAATTCGCGCCAGGGTGCGGCTGGGACTGACCTGCCCGTGAGCCACGCGGTCAAGCCATGTGCAGTCTCCTCCAGACAGGCCCGATCCACGGCGCGCCGCCAGGGGAGCATGTGGAACAGGCTCTCGCCGTCGAAGACGCGCTCCACAACCGTAGCTCCGGAACCCAGCGCGAAGACACTCCCGGCCCTCTCCCAGAACTGTGTCCATAGAACGCGCCATTGCTCCTCCTGCTCACCGAACTCCGCGCTCCTGCTCGCCAGCATGCCGCACTCGCGCTGGGCAAATGCGAGCGGTCGGCAGGTGTGCACCCAATCGTCGACGATGTGGGCAAAGAAGCCGGAAAAACTCTCGGGCGAGCCGGCAAGACCATCGACCTGCTCGATCTGCCGGTCACACCAGCTCTGTGCTTCCGCAAGGCATGCCCGCTGGCTGGACTGCAACAACCGTTCCAGAGACCCAAAGTGGTGATAGATGGAAGAAACCGATATGCCTGCGGCCTGACTGATCTGGCGCGCCGACATGCCGGACCTCCCGTGGGACTCCCACCGAGCGAAAACTGCCTCAATGAGCCGATCTTGTGCAGAATTTGCGTCACTTTCATCACGATTGAGATCTCTATTCAAGGCATCCTCCCAGCGATGTTCTAGCAGAGAGCGCCTGCCGGGGCGAGGCTGCCTGACTGTCACTCAAGATACATACAACCGTTCTAGCGGCGGCCTCGAAATGATCCAAGCGGGGCAAATTCATGAAGCCGAATCCTTTCCTTCTCCAGTCGAGCGGTATCGCCGTCGCCATTGCGGCTTTGGCTTTCCAATCATCCGTCGCCCTTGCGCAAGAGACGGTTGCGGTCGCTTCCGCAGAGGCGGGAAATGACGCCGATGCCATTGTCGTGACCGGATCGATAGTGTCAGCCCAGCAGGACTCGATTGCTGCGAAGCGCCGCGCCGACAACCTGAGCGACATTGCGGCCGCAGACGCTGTCGGCCGTTTCCCCGACCAGAACGCCGCTGCTGCGCTCTCGCGCTTGCCCGCGGTGGCAGTGCAGCGCGACCAAGGGCAGGAGCGGTACATTCAGGTACGCGGCGCGCCCAACCGCTGGACCTCGGTAAACATCGACGGCATCCCTGTGATCGGCGTTGACGAAGGCGGCGATACGCGCGCCTTCCGTTTCGATGCCATTCCTGCCGTGCTGCTCTCACAGATGGTCGTCAATAAGTCGCTGACTTCGAACCTCCAGGCCGATGCGGTGGTCGCCACGATCGACCTCCAGACCTACTCGCCGATGGAACAGCGCGGTCTGCATGTCTCTGGCGATGTGGGCTATGGCTTCATGGACTTGGGCGGTGGCGAGCAGCGGCAGGGATCTTTGCGGCTCTCTTGGTCCAACGATGCCTTCGGCTTCGTTTTGGGAGGCTCGCACTATCGCCGCAAGCAGTTGACCGACAATCGGGAGGTCGGCGCTTACGATGCCAGCGGTCCGACTGAGTTCGACATCCGCCAGTACCAGATCGAGCGCTGGAGCAATGGCCTGTTCGCCGGAGTCGAGTACCAGCCTCAGGAAGGCCAGCGCATCTACGCAAAAGCCATCTTCTCTGAGTTCAACGATGATGAGCAGCGCAACCAGTACGAGTTTCAGCTCGCCAGCCCGAAGGCAAGGGGCACTCGCACACTGGAGGCGGGCGAACTCACCGATGTGCCCCTGCGCGGCAGTTTCAACTACGGTGAGTACCGCAACCGCAATTACATCGGCACGATCGGCGGCGATTACGAAGGTGACGACGGGTTCACTGCCTCGTTCAAGATGAACTACGCCCGCATCGATAACTCTACCTACCTGCCGCTGGTCCAAGGCACGACGAGCCCTGCGAACGCGCTCTCCCTCACATACGACAATAGCGACCCGCGGTTTCCCATCGTCACACTGGCGAACGGCAGCCTCAATCAGGCGAGCCTCGACGCGGCACGTGCTTATGTTATCGCGGGACGGCAGGAGACGGTCTCGGATACGTACACCGCCAAGCTCGATGTCGCCAAGAACCTTGGCGCTCTCACGCTTTCTGCGGGCGGCCTCTATTCAGACCGCGAGATCGACGGCACCAATTTCGCCTTTACCAATGTCGTGCCGGTAGGCGCACTCGGCGCAGGAGTCGGGCAGCCGTTCGACATCAACAGCTACGTGACCAGCGAGCCGTGGGACACTGGCTTCCCCGCTGGCGTGACCTTCAACTACGTCGACAATCGCGCAATGCGCCGGGACATCGACAGTTTGCTGGAGAAGCTCGCGGCTGCGGGTCTCTACAACAGCAACAACGATGTCGGACCAACGGACCGCTACGCGCAGTACGAAAAGACGCTTGCCGGTTATGTCATGGCAAAGGTCGAGAGCGGCCCGCTCACGGCAGTCGGCGGTGTGCGGGTAGAGCACTACAGGATGGACAATCGCGGCACGGTTCGTGTCGAAAGCGTTTTCACGCCTTTGGCATACGAGACCAGCAAGACCGACTTTTTCCCAAGCCTCAACATCAAGTATGCCGCGACCGACGACGTGGTGCTGCGCCTGGCCGGCCAGCGTGGCATCTCTCGTCCGGCGTTCGGCGCTATCCGCGTCGGCGCTGCAATCAACGACACCTCGAGTCCCGGCACGATCGGTGGCGGCAACCCCGCACTCAAGCCCGAGTACACCTGGGGCGCCGATGCGAGCGTGGAATACTACCTGCCGGGCAATGGCCTTGTGGCGATCGCGGGATTCTATCGCTGGGTCGACAACGTATTCTACCAAAGCCAGATCGCCGTCGGCTCGGACTTCTATGACTTCGGCGGAGTGGATCGTTCCCGCTATCTGCTCTCGGGCACTTATAACGGCGACAGCGGAAAGCTGTACGGCGTCGAGTTCAACCTGCTCAAGCAGTTCGACTTTCTGCCCGGCGCACTTTCCGGCTTCGGATTTCAGGGCAACCTGACGCTGCTAGAGGGCAGCTTCGACACGCCGACCCAGCAGAACATCGCCTTCCAGGGAATGTCGGACACGGTCGCCAATGCGTCGCTCTTCTACGAGAAATACGGGGTCTCGGCGCGCGTAAGCTATCAGTGGCGCTCGGACTGGCTGGATACTCTGGGGGGACTCGGGAGCGGCGAATACCGCAAGGGCTACGAAAACGTCGATGTCTCGCTTCGCTATGCCCTGACCGAGCAGTTCACCCTCTTTGCCGACCTCGCGAACCTGACCAACGAAAAGTATATCGCCTACGACGGAACAATGGCTCGCCCTACCGAGGTGGAGCAGGTCGGCTCACGATATCTGTTCGGCGTCCGCTTCAGCTACTGATCTGGGAGAGAAACAATGATGCATAAAAGCTATCGGACTATTCTTGCTGGCTTGCTCGGCCTTGCCGGCACCCCCGCTCTCGCACTTGAAGCGGCCACGGTGACGCGCCTCGACGCTAAAACCGTGGAACTCGACACCGATAGGCTGAAGCCGCAATCGATCTGGATCAGCGCGGACACGCAGATCGACGCTGGCGACCAGCGCATCGCCACCCCGAGCACGGATGGCAAAGTCACGCTCGCGATCCCCGCAAGCGAGCGGCGCTACGTCATCATACGAGGCTTCGACGGCAAAGACACGGTCGTCGCCGAGCGCGTTTTGCCGCTCGAACAGGGCAGCAACTTCCGCGATGTGGGGGGCTACGTCACGAAGGAAGGTCATACGGTGCGCTGGGGCAAGGCGTTCCGCTCCGGCGCCATGCCGCTACTCAGCGAGGCTGACTACGCGCTCGTCACGGAGTTGGCACTCGGCAGCGTTGTCGACTTGCGCTCTCTGGATGAGCGTGAGGTCGCTCCGGACCTTCTCGACGATCGTACCGGCGCGCTGTTCATCACCAATGATTACTCGCTTAGGCCGCTCATGGCGAAGATGGCCGGCGGAGACGGCGAAAACATGTACAGCGGCATGGAGAAGCTGCTGGCCCCGCAGTTTCGATCGCTGTTCAAGCGCCTGATCGCAGACGAAGGTGCGGTGGTGTACCACTGCTCGGCCGGACAGGACCGCACAGGCATCGCGACCGCGCTGCTCTACGATACGCTGGGCGTAGATCGCGAGACGATCCTTAAGGATTACCACCTCTCGACGCGGCTGCGCCAGCCGGAGTGGGAGATGCCCAAGGTGGATCCCAAGGCTTATCCGAACAACCCGATCGTACAGTATTACCTGGCCAAAGCGAAGGAAGGGCGCCTGGAGGCTGAGCCGCTCTATACGCCTGCGGGCGCGTCACACCTTGCGCAGTTCTTCACGCACATCGACCGGGAATACGGAGGTTCGGAAGGGTACCTTCGCAAGGAACTGGGACTGACCGATCAGGATCTCGACCGTCTGCGCGCAGTAATGCTCGACTGACGACCGGCGGCAAACAACTAGGCAAGCACAGCCCCTGTGCTCAGGGCCTTGTGCGAAGATCCCGATCGGAAGCGCTCACGCCCAGCTTTCTTTGTGCCGACAGCTGGGCGTGAGCGAAGACTTGCGCGCGTTCCAATGAGGCAGGGCTTGCCGTGGAATGGCTAGCTCAGATCAGCCGACGAACGCCCGCTCCACGACGAAGTGACCAGGATTGGACTGGGTGCCCTCCTCCAGTCCCCAACCGGTGAGGATCTCGACCATCTCCTTGTTGAACGCGATCGAGCCGCAGATCATGAAGCGTGAAGTCTGACGCGCCTCGATCGTCAGGCCCAGATCCTGCCGGAACAGTCCTTCCCGGATGCGGTCGGTGATGCGACCCTTCCGATGAAAATCGCCGCGCGTCACGGTGGGGTAGTAGACGAAGCGGTCGCGAAGCAACTCGCCGAAGATCTCGTCGTTACGGATCTCATCCTCCAGGAACTCGCGATAGGCGAGTTCCTCCTGCTGGCGAACGGTGTGGCTTACCACGATGTGATCGAAACGCTCGTGCGTAGCGGGATCGCGAAGCACGGAAAGGAAGGGAGCGAGCCCTGTCCCTGTCCCCACCATGATCAACCGCTCACCGGGCTGCAATGCATCCACGACGAGCGTTCCCGTCGGTTTGCGACCAAGGAGTATCCGGTCGCCTACCTCCAGATGCTGCAGCCGAGAGGTCAGTGCACCGTCGGGTACTTTGACCGAGAAGAACTCTAGATGGTCCTCCCAGCTTGGGCTCGCGATCGAGTAGGCCCGCATCAGGGGGCGTCCATCGGCGTTCGGCAGGCCAATCATGATAAACTCGCCCGATGCGAAGCGAAAACTCTGCGGCCGCGTCACCCGGAAACTGAACAGGCTGGGCGTCCAGTGATGGACCCAGATCACCTCTGGCGCGAACAGGCCCTTAGCGTCCGCGATCTCAACCAGGTTCGTGTCAGTCATGAGCTTATCCTTGATGCGCTATTAGGTGCATGATCCCACTTCGCGGGAAGTGCGAATATATGCGGCCGCCTATAGGACGCTTAGCGCCCCAACGGCGAGCCCCCAAAATCGCCCAGCAGTGCCGCGACGTCTTCATACACTGCAATCGCGCCTGACTTGCGCAACGCCTCCTCGGGAAAACCACCGGACAGCAGCCCGATAGCCGCGATTCCGCACTGGCTCGCGGCCTCGATGTCGTATGGAGTGTCGCCCACGACGATCACCTCATCAGGACCGAGCGGCGCCACCTTCTTGAGCGCAGCGGCAAAGATGTCCGGCGCTGGTTTCGTATGCTCGACGTCATCCGCACTGGTGGACGCAGCCACCAGTTCACGTGCATCGAGAAGATCCTGGTAGTGCTCAAGTTCACCCTCGTGAGCTGAGGACGCCAGTAAGACGCGCTTACCCGCTTCGCCTGTCCGTGCGAGAAGTTCTCGTGCCTGCGGAAATGGCTTTACGCGCTCCAAAAATTGACCTTTGAAAATCTCGCCATGCATCTGCTGGAGCCGCGTCCGCAGTGCCTCGTCGGCGTCCGGCAGAAGGCTGGGGATCAGCATATCGCCGCCCTTGCCGATCTGGCTGTGTATCGCCGCCCGATCGAAATGAAACCCTTCGCTGGCGAACGCTTCCTTCCAGGCAGACACATGATAGTCGTTGCTGTCGACGAGCGTGCCATCGATATCGAAGAAAACGGCCCTTATCGGCATCTTGGCTCCTGGATGTTCGTGATCGCGATGGCGTCGGGTGGGCACGTGAGAGCGTGCGACCGGAGGCGAAGTTCCCGCCACTCCTCCAAAGCAGGTTAGAGCGCGACGGAGATTATCGCTGACTCACCCTTCCAAAGCCTCGAGCAAGGTGCCGGCAACCTTGGAAGCGCTGGGCCGGCCGTGCCCCGGCTTCGCCCGCTTCCAAGTTGCCCGTATCGTTGGCGGCATAATGCTTGAAGCGGCCGAACGGCAGCAGATGCTGCAGGAGCGGCGGAGAGTCTTCTCCGCCGCGCTGCCTGCCTATAGTTTTCCGAATTTCGCCTCGTAGGCAGCGGTATCGCCGCTGGAAAGCAGGCGCGCCTGCTCCACCCAGGAATCGCGGCGCGGGCGGCCTGCGAACGCCCCCAGCTTGTTGTCGAGCGCGTCGAGATCGGCGTCAGTCCAGCTAGCGATATGCTCAAATCGGTTGACGCCAAGCGCGTGCAGCGTGGTCAACAGCTTAGGACCTATTCCCTTGATGCGGCGCAAGTCATCCGGCTCTCCCGCCGCCGCCAAAGGCGCTTCCACAGGGGCTTCCGCAGGCGAGGTCGGGGCGCTTGGCGCTTCACTTGTGGTGACCTCTGGCGGAGACGCCTCTGCAGAAGCTTCTTCCTCTTTGGCCGCTGCGACTTCATCGCGAGCAGCCGGGACGACCACCTCGCCAATGCCCGCCATCAGTCCAGCCGCAGCCGGCGGTGTCACCGCGGGGGGCGGGACGGCAGCAGCGGGTGGCGCATCGATCAGCGCCTGGTTGCGCTGTGCGGGAGAGGCGCCCTCATCGAGTACGTCGGGCCGCCGTTTGCGCACGCTGGGCTTTGCTGCGCGACCGAAGAGCCACCATGCGATGATGAGGGCGATCACCAGCACGGCGACGAAGATCAGCCAGTTGGCTTCGATCATCTGCACCAAGGTTTGTTCCTTCCGTTAGATCAGAATGCCGAGTTCAGCCACGAGCGGCATCGATCCGCCCCCGTTTCGGCCATAGCGCATTCCCTTGTCTGGACATGTTTGCCAGTCAAGTCGGCTCTGCTGAGCGCCAGCGTGCCTCCGTGCCTTCAAGGCGCCGATTTCACCTTCTGGAACAGCACCCGGTCTTCCGGCCGGAAAGCTTTCCACCAGAGGACCCCGAAGTAGACGGCGAGTATCGCGGGAATGCCGAATGCGAGTTCAGCCCACTCCGGCAGCTTGGTCGCGGCCCAGCCGACGATCACCGCCGGTACGATGGCCCACACCAGTGTCCACCGCCAATTGTTGATAGCCTCGCTCACCATGCTGGCGAGGAGCCAGGACTTGGCGAACGAGGCGAAACCGAGCGCAAGCGCGAGTGCCGCCGCAGCCGCCGCAGCCTGATACAGTTCGTCGTACCCAAGCCGCTGCATGAGCAGGATGCCGCCGATAGTGAGCAGCCCCTGCAGCACCATCGTGGCAATGGACACGATCAGATTGCGTATGCGGGCTACGTAAATCAGCGCCGCTTCGCTCACGACAGCCGTCGCCGCGACGACCTCGGCTGTCAGCAGGAAAGCGAGCGCACCGGTGCCGCCGACGAACTGTGGCCCGACCAGGCCCATCACGCCCTCGCCCGGAATCCCCAGCGCCAAGGCCACGCCAAGCTGTGCCGCCAGTATCCAGAAGCCGACCTGCCGCACCTGCCGGGCAATAGCCGCGTAATCGCGTGTCTTGAGGTTGCGCGTGATGACTGGTCCCAGGATGGGCTCGAAGCTGGTTTTCAGCTTTTGCGGCAAACTCGCGATTTGCTGGGCGACGTAATATACGCCCACCGCCACCGGAGGCGCGAAAAGGCCAAGGATGAAGATGTCGAGCCGGCGCGTGCCCCACTCGATAGCGTCCGCCGTTGCAATCGGAAGACTGCGCAAGGTGAGCTTGCCCATGCTACCCAGCGACGGGCGCCAGTCACGTGGCCGGCCATAGGCGCGCAGGAAAGGAATGAGAGCTGCAATTGCAGCGGCATAGACCGAAGCCAGGTACGCAACGGCCAGACCGCTGGTGGGCGCCAGTAGCGCCATGACTCCGGCGACGATGGAAATCGTCCAAGGCTCCACGATCGCACGCGCTCGCACAGTTGCGCCGACATCGAAACGGTAAGCCAGTGCGGCAAGCCATATCTCGGTCAGCGCCAGCGGCGGGATCGCGAAGACCATCATCCGGTCGATCTGGGTAAAGTCCCCGGCAGGAAAAAGCGGCGCCGGAAAGAACCAGAAGACCAGCGCCATCACACTGGAGGCCAGCAACGCGATCAGCGAGCCATCCGCGATCACGTTCGCAGGGTGCTCGTCGGATTCGGAAAGCCGCTGCGCCAGCCCTCGCTTCTCACCCAGGGTGCAGATCATCGCCGTGAGCTCGATCAGCACCAGCGCCGATGCGAAGACGCCGAGAGCCGCAGGACCATAGCCCGGCGCCCGCCCAGCGATGAACAGGAACGGGATGCGCGCGGCAAGACGCAGGAAGAAGCCGAACAGGTTCGTCCGCCCACCTCGGGCGATAGCGGCGATGTCTTCCTGCGAGCGCTGGTCTTCGCGCGACGGAGAGTCGTTCAAGCGCCGAGTCCCTGTGCCTGCTCATGACCCTCGAGTTCGGCCTTGAGCGGGCGCGAGAGAATTGCCGTGACTACAGTACTCGCCGGGCTCTCACCGGACAGCAGCTGGCATACGCCTTCCACGATCGGCATCGCCACGCCTGCGCGCGCGGCAAGCTTGGCGAGGACCGGCGCGGTCGCAGCGCCTTCCGCGACGCTGCTCTTGCCCGAAAGCGCCTCGGCTGCGGTAAGACCCTGCCCGAGCGACAAACCAAGCGAAAAATTCCGGCTCGAGGTGGAGGAGCACGTCAGCACCAGATCCCCCAGTCCGCACAGGCCAGACAAAGTCTCTGCACGGGCACCGCGTGCGAGGCCGAACCGGAGCATTTCGGCATAGCCCCGCGCAATCACCGCAGCGCGAGCGTTCTGACCGAGGTTCATCCCCTCCACCACGCCGCACGCTATCGCCAGCACGTTCTTGACCGCCCCTCCGATTTCGGCCCCGATCACGTCGTCGGAGTAATAGGGCCGCAGCGCCGGACGCGCTATGAGCGGCTTGAGACGCTCCCACTGTTCGGTTGCTCCCGAGCAGGCGAGCGTCACTGCGGTGGGAAGGCCCGCCGCAACCTCGTGGGCGAACGTGGGCCCTGACAGCACCGCCAGCCGCGCATGTCGATCAGCATCGCCAGCGACTTGCGCCATGAGCCGGCCAGTGCCTGCCTCGATGCCCTTGGCACAGAGTACAAGGTCGCGCTCCCCTGTGGGGAGTTGTTCGAGCACGCCCGCCAGGAATTGGGCGGGAACCACGATCAGCAGCACCGGCAGCGCCGCCAGACGCGCCAGGTCAGCCGTGGCGTGGATGGTATCGGCCAGCGCGGCGCTTGGCAGATACGGGCTGTTTCGCCGCCGCTCGTTGATCTCGCGTACGAGTTCGGCCTCGCGCGCCCACAGAAGCACCTCGGTGCCATCACTGGCGAGGGCTTGCGCCAGAGCCGTGCCCCAGGCACCCGCGCCGACGACGCCGATCTTTGCTCCAGGTCCGCTCACGCCTTCACTCCCGCACCGCGCACGGCTTCCGCTTGAGGGTCGAGTGGCCAGCGCGGGCGCGCCGGAGTGTCGAGGGGGTCAGACTGGCCGAGCCGCTCCACCCCTGCCCACGCGATCATCGCCGCATTATCAGTGCACAGCCGCAGCGGCGGTGCGACGAAGGGCAGACCGTGCGCCGCAGCGAGAGCTTCCAGCGCTGTGCGGATCGCCTCATTTGCGGCGACGCCACCGGCGACGACGAGCGCCGTCACCGGTCCAGCGCTTAGCAGCGCCCCTCGTGTGCGATCTGCCAGGCAGTCGATGGCCGCTCGCTGGAATGATGCTGCAATGTCAGCGTCGGTATAGTCGGCACCAGCAGCCATGGCCTGCTTGGCCCGCATCACCGCGCTCTTGAGGCCAGCGAACGAGAAATGCGGCTCTTTGCTGCCGACCAGCGGACGCGGCAGCGCCACCTTGCGCGCATCGCCCTCGCGCGCCAAGCGCTCCACCGCCGGACCGCCGGGATAGCCGAGGCCGAGCAGCTTGGCCGTCTTGTCGAACGCCTCTCCCAATGCGTCGTCGATTGTGGTCGCGAGCCGGCGGTAGGCGCCGACACCCTCAACCAGCAACAACTGGCAATGCCCGCCGGAAACCAGCAGCAGCAGATACGGAAAGGTGAGCGAGGCGTCGCCAAGGCGAGGTGAGAGCGCATGACCCTCAAGATGGTTGATCGCGATGAGCGGCTTCTCGCTCGCCATTGCCAGCGCCTTAGCGGTGACGAGCCCGACCATGACTCCCCCGATAAGGCCCGGTCCTGCCGTCGCGGCAATTGCGTCGACGTCGGCCAAGGTCATACCGGCGTCACTGAGAGTTGCCTCGATCAGCGGCGTCAGTCGTTCGGCATGCGCGCGTGCGGCGATTTCGGGCACAACGCCGCCATAGGGCCGGTGCGCCTCATCCTGCGAAGCGATGCGCTGCGCCAGGATGACGCGTCCGTCCGTGACGAGCGCGGCGGCCGTCTCGTCGCACGAACTCTCGATACCGAGAACCGTCCTCGTCCCGCTCATACCGCTGGGCATTCCCTTCAGGTCCACCTTTCCCTCACCGTCAATGCGGGGTAGCACATTTCGTCCATGAGCTCACCAAGCACTCCTCACTTCCGCCTCGGCACTCGCCGCTCCCCTCTCGCCATGGCACAAGCGGAGGAAGCGCGCGCGCGTTTGGCGACAGCGCACGGCATCGAAGCCGCGCATATAGAGATCGTGCCGGTCACCGCCAGCGGCGATCGCATGCAGGACCGTCCTCTTGCGGAAATCGGCGGCAAGGCACTGTGGACAAAAGAGCTCGACGCATGGCTCCTGGCCGGTGAGATCGACTTTGCCGTGCACTCGGCCAAGGACGTCGAGACCATCCGGCCAGAGGAAATCGCCATCGGCGCCATCCTCCCGCGTGAGGATGTGCGCGACGTGCTGATTGGCGCCGCCACTATCACCGCCCTGCCGCGAGGCGCCGTCATCGGCACCAGCGCACCGCGACGAGCGGCACAGCTTCTCCACGCTCGGCCCGACTGCCGCGTCATCACCTTCCGCGGTAACGTCGCGACTCGCCTCGCCAAGTTGGCTGCTGGAGAGGCGGACGCGACATTCCTCGCGCTCGCTGGCCTGAACCGCTTGGGCGAGACCGGCACCGGCCATCCCCTCGATGCACAGGACTGGCTGCCCGCGCCCGGCCAGGGCGCCATTCTCATCGAATGTCGCGCCGAGGATGAACGCACGCGCGCTTTCCTGCAGGCCGTAGACGATTCGTCCAGCCGCGATGCGGTACTGGCCGAGCGAGCGTTGTTGGCGGCGCTGGGCGGAAACTGCCACAGCCCGATCGCAGTGCTGACGCGGATGGAAGGCGGCAAGCTGGTGATGAGTGTCGCATTGTTCAGCCCCGATGGCGCAGAGCGAGTCGACGGCGAAATGACGTTCACGCCGGGCGACCTCGATGCTCCCGCGCAACTCGCAAGCGATCTCCTCACCCGAGCTGTGCCTGCGATCGCGGTGCATTTCTCCGCATCCTAGACAACTCCCCGATGATACCTCTCATCATCGTGCGTCCTGAGCCTGGCGCTTCCTCCACCTTGCAGGCGGCGCGGGCGATGGGAATGGAAGCGCAAGCTCATCCGATCTTCACGATCCGGCCGGTCGCATGGACGCCACCCCCGCGGCAGAGCGTGGATGCTGTCCTGCTCGGCAGCGCCAACGCGATCCGTCAAGGCGGGGCGGGGCTGGATGGCTTGCGCGGCCTTCCTGCCTACTGCGTAGGTCGGGCTACCGCTGAAGCGGCACAGGCAGCGGGATTCCCGGTCGCGCAAGTCGGCACCGGCGGCCTGCAACAAGTCCTGAGTGCCCTTGCGCCCGAGCATCGCCGCCTCCTGCGCCTCGCTGGTGTCTCGCACGTGCCGCTGGCGCTTCCGCCAGGCGCGATGATAGACACCCGCGTAGTCTACGATAGCGTTGCCGTGCCGATGGACAACGCTTTTGCGCAAAAGCTGCAGAGCCCTGCGGTTGTGCTGCTTCACTCCGGTGAAGCAGCAGCCCACTTGGACACCATCTGCACCGAGGCCGGGATTGATCGCGCACGCATCGCCCTCGCCGTGATAGGTCCCCGTGTCGCGCCCCTTGGCGGACAGGGATGGGCCGCGTTGCAGGTGGCCGCTCAGCCCAGCGACGCAGCGCTTCTGGCCTTGGCTCGCGAGATGTGCCAAGACGCACGCTGGGCCTAATGACTTGCCCGTGAAAGGCTCAATGCAAGACGACTTCTCGACCATGGCCATACCGCCGCGCCCTCGTACGAGAGTCGGCGGATACGTTATCGTGGGGCTGGCCGCCTTCCTGCTTGGAGCCGCCAGCCTTGGTGCCTTGGTGTGGCACGGCGATTTCGAGCGCCTCCTGCCGGCGCGAACGACGCCAGCACAAGCAGATGCCGGTGTCGCGACACCGCCCGCCGACGAGAACGAGCGTACCGAGGGCTCTGCCAGTTCCCGCGCAGCCGTCACTTCGCTGGAAACCCGGTTGGCGCTGCTGGAGGATCGTTTCTCCCGGCTCGATTTCCAGGCCGACGCCGCCTCGGGGAATGCTGCACGAGCGGAAGGTCTGCTGATCGCCAACGCCGCGCGTCGCATGATCGAGCGCGGAGAGCCACTTGGTTACGTCGCCGACCAGTTGCGCCTGCGTTTCGCAGACGCGCAGCCGCGCGCGGTGGCAACGATCACCGAGTTTGCACGGCGGCCAGTCACGCTCGACCAGTTGAGCGCCCGTCTCGAGGCACTGGCGCCGGATTTGACGAACAATTCACAGGACCTCAGCTGGTGGCAGCGCACCCGCCAGGAACTGTCCAGCCTGTTCGTCGTACGGCGTGATTCCCCCACGTTGGTGGCACCGGCGGCACGGATCGAGCGAGCGCGCCTGATGTTGACCGCACGCCGCATGGGGGCCGCGATCGACGAAGTAGAACGCTTGCCGGGTGCTGAGCTGGCCAACAACTGGATTGCGGACGCCCGCCGGTTTCAGAACGTGCAGCGGGCGCTCGATCTCATAGAGACCACCGCCATGCTCGAGCCGCGCCGCCTAAAAGACGGCACGGGCAAGGACGTGCAACAGCCAAGTCCGCTATCGACGCCCGCAGAAGCAGGGGATGCGACGCTCCCTGCGCCGTCATCCTCGCCGGGGGCCTGACCTTCAGACTTCCTGCAAGAGCGCCGGAAGCCGCCCGGACACGCCGCGCGCTTCGTCCATGAAGAAGCGTTTCAGCAGAGGAAGGCGCTGTACGGCGCCCATCCCGAGCCGCCGCGCGGCGGACGGCAGGCGCCCCGGAATGCCGAACAAGCGGTTCAGCCCATCCGTCACCGACATCACCATGAATGCATCCAGGCTGCGCCACCTCTCGTAACGGGCCAGAAGCTGCGCATCGCCGGGCTCCAGCCCCAAGCGCATACCCTCGACGAGCACTTCCACAAGGGCGCCTACGTCACGCAGGCCGAGATTGAGGCCCTGACCCGCGATCGGGTGCATGCCGTGCGCTGCATCGCCAACCACCACCAGGCGATCCTCGACCACCTTGCTGGCATGGTGGAAGCGTAGGGGATAGGACATGCGCGGCGCAGCCAGTTCGATCGCACCGAAGACACCGTGCATTCGCGCCGCCACTTCATTGAGGAAGATCGCATCGGGCAACTTGGAGATTGCCGCGGCATCCTTCTGCGCAACCGTCCAGACGAGGGCAGAGCGATGCTGACCTTCCGGCGTGTCCAGCAGCGGCAATAGCGCGAAGGGACCGTCGGGGTAGAAGATTTCCCAGGCGACACCATCGTGCGGCTTCTCATGCGTCAGGCCGGTCACCATCGCATTGTGGCGGTAATCCCACTTGGCGAACGTCACTCCCGCTTCGTCGCGAGTGGGCGACTGGCGCCCCTCGGCTGCCACCAGCAGGCTGCCCGACAATCTGCGACCATCACCCAGTTCCACGGATACGCCGTGCACATCCCGATCGCGGCTCGTCACTTCGGCGCGCGTATGCCAGGCGATCGCAGGCTCTTCCCGCGCCGCCTCAAACAAGGCCAGGCGCAAGTCACGATTGGCGAACATCCGGCCGAGCGAACCCTCTTCGGGCTCCGGCCGGAAATCGATCCGTCCCGGCTTCATGCCATCGGTCACCGCGATCGACTCGATCGGGCAGCCCAGATGTTCAAGCCTTTCGGCAAGGCCAATATTGTTGAATAGGTTCCAGCTCGCTGTCGAAACGGCCGAGGCGCGCCCATCAGCGCCCTCTGCCGTCAACTCGGCGGGGTCGGCGCGATCGACAACGTGGCTGGTGATCCCCTGCCGCGCCGCAGCCAGCGCCAGCGTCATGCCGACAAGGCCACCCCCGACGATGACGAGGTCGCGGCGCGAGGCCGCAGCTGTGTTCGACTCTGGTTGTTGATTCATCGCCTGCATGTATCGGCCTGAGAGCCGTCGATGTCGAGACACTGACCGTCCCACGTCCCCACCGGCTGCTCAAGGCCGACCGTGGCGGCGAGCGTCGGCGCGATGTCCACTGTCTGGACCGGGTTCGGCTGCTCGAAACCAGCCATGCCCTTGCGCCAGAACAGGATCGGCACGCGCCGGTCATAGTCCCAAGGGCTACCATGAGTCGCGGTATAGCCGGGCTGCGGATCTCCCGGCACGACCCCGCGCTTGGTCATCACCAGGACTTGTCCGGACCGCTCTGGATCGAACGATGCCCGCACGCGCTGTATCAGCGTCCAGTCCTGCGGATTGCCAGTCGGCGGTGAAACTTTGGCCAAGGTATCGGCTGTATAAGCGGCTTCGACCTGAGGGTGCGCGGCAAGCCGCTTGAGCAGCGCCTCAACCACCTTCTTCTGCTGCTTGGCCGAGAGCCCGGGGGCCAGCCAAATGTCCCCGGAAGAGCCACCGCCATAGAGCAACTGCCCCGAGGCCGCCGTTATGCCGGTATCCTTGGATGCGACAGCGGACAAAGCCTCTGACGAGAGCGCCGGATCGATACGCTGCGCCGATGGATAACCCTGAAGCTGCAGGCGCTCGGGGGCATCAATACCGCCATGATCGGCCGTGAGAACCGCGACATAATCGATCCCGCGTTCGTCCAGCGCCTCCAGCAACTTGCCGATGGACGCATCGAGCTGAGCCAACTGGATGCACATTTCGACACCCTGGTGGCCATAGGCGTGCCCTACGTAGTCCGTCGCCGAGAAGCTGACCGACAACACGTCGGTGTTCTCGTCCTGGCCTAAACCCATCTCGTCCACCAACCGGACCGCCAATTCGCCGGTCGCAGCATCGACGCGGGGAGTGCGGCCGAAGCTCTTGAAGTCGCCTGCTTTGAGCGGGAAGCGTTCCGTACCGATGGTGAAGTTCTTGATCGGTACGGCGCGCGCCACGTTCTCGCACCATTGCGGCGCCTGCAATGCTGGAGCCCCGCCCTCGATCAGGCTGCGCGTCGCGGCGTTCTGCGCGCTCGCAGCGGCTGAGAGCGGACGCCCCTTGTACGTCGCGAAACCGTTGCCGAGCCACCAGTAGGCAGCGTCAGCGTCGTGGCCGCTCATCATCACTGCGGCTCGATCCTTGCCGGACACGGCAACGTTCATGGCGGCAGGGTTGGCCTTCTTCATCAGATCGCCAAGCGTCGGCACGTTGAGGTGCAAGTTCGAGACGACAGGCGCCTTCGCAGAGCTTTCGGGATCGCGCTCGTCCTCCGCGCAGTAGACCACGCGGTCAACGCTCGGGTCGTACCAGTTGTTCGCAATAATACCGGTGCGCGACGGATGGGCTCCCGTGAGCAGCGTGGAGTGCCCCGGGCAAGTCTCGGTGGCCGCGTGCGATTGGAAACCCTGCGGGAAGACCGCGCCTGTGGTCAGCCGCGCGAGGCCGCCGGTGAAGTGCTGGCGGTACTGCGAAAACAAGTCTGCGGAGAACTGGTCGACCGAGATGGCCAGTATCAACTCGGGCTTATCCGCTGGGGTCGCCGGGGTGGCCGGGGCCGCTGCGGCAACCGGCGCCGTCTGCGCGCTGTGGCCTGCAGCCTGAGCAGCGGCGGGCACGGCAAGAGGCAGACAAAAGATGCTGGCAACCGATGTGAATGCTAAGTGCGCGGGACGCATGTTGGATTCCTTGAATTGTCCTTGCAGAAGGCGCAGAGGCGTCGATGACCGTATTGCCCTTGATGCGCAAGAGCCGTCCGCAAAGGCCAGAACAGACACTGATGCGATGAACTTGCGCCGCTATCGCCTCCTTATTGCGGCCTTATGGCATGCCTGCGCTTTGCTGTTGGCGTTCCCGGCAGCGGCCGCACCCAACCACATCGCGGCGGAACTGGTCGCCAGTCCCGCCATCACGGCAGACGGTGAAACCCAACTCGCTTTGAGAATGCGGCCGGAGCCCGGCTGGCATGGCTACTGGCAGAATCCGGGGGACGCGGGCCTCGGCATGCAGCTGGATTGGTCCTTGCCCGCCGGAGCCGAGGTCGGGCAGCCGCGCTATCCTGTTCCTGACACGCTCCTGATCTCAGGCCTGATGAACCACGTGTACGAAAGCGAGTACGCAGTTCTAGTGCCGTTCACGCCACCTTCGGGCGCAACAGCAGGGACTCGCCTTCCAGTTCGCGTGAAGGCGCAATGGCTGGCCTGTACCGACGAGATCTGCGTGCCTGAGAGCGCCGAACTCGCCACGACAATGACGATCGGGGCGAGCGACCCGCGCACCACTCAGGCGTTCGAGCAGTGGGCTCGACGCCTACCCGCACCTCTGGGGTCGGAAGCGACGTTCGCGTTGAATGATGACAGTGCCCGCTTTGCTATCCCCCTGCCGGCTTCCGCTTCGCTTGCCCAGCCGCACCTGTTCGTGGCGCAGGACAAGGTCGTCGACTACGCGGCGCCGCAAGTGTTCTCTCGCGAGGGCGACATGCTCCTCGTCACCATTCCACGCGCGCGCTTCGCGCCTGCCTCGCCTGATCGCGTTGAAGCGGTGCTGCGGCTGGACGCGGAAGGCAACGGCATCGCTTTCTTTGCCAAGCCGGGTGCCATTCCCGCTGGCGGCACACCGCTGGCGACCGAGATCGCATCTGCTCCGTCGGCGCTGCCGCTGCTGTTGCTCGGCGCGCTTGTGGGCGGCCTGCTGCTCAACGTCATGCCCTGCGTCTTCCCGATCCTGAGCCTGAAAGCGCTGAGCCTTGCCCGTGCCGGCGAGAGTGAAGCCCAGGCACGCACCGAAGGCCTCGCCTACACTGCAGGGGTGGTCCTGGCTTGCCTTGGCCTCGGAGCGATGCTGCTGGGCTTCCGCGCGGCGGGCGAACAAGTCGGCTGGGCCTTCCAACTGCAAGAGCCGAGCGTCGTCGCTGTCCTGCTGCTACTGGCCTGCGCGATTACGGCCAATCTACTTGGCGTGTTTGAGTTCGGCGTCCCGGGCTTCGCCAGCGACGGCTCGCCACAAGGTGCCTTCGCCACCGGGCTGCTCGCTGCCTTTGTAGCGACGCCCTGCACCGGCCCCTTCATGGCGACGGCGATGGGAGCGGCCCTGCTACTGCCGGTCGTGCCGGCGCTCGGGCTCTTCGCGACGCTTGGTTTGGGGATCGCGCTGCCGTTTCTTGCCATCGCCTTCATCCCCGCACTTCGCAGGCGCATGCCCCGCCCTGGCGCCTGGATGAACACGTTTCGCCGCTGGATGGCCCTGCCGATGGGCCTGACCGCGCTGGCGCTTGCATGGTTGGCGACACGCATCGCAGGCCCTTGGTTTGCAATCGCATCGATAGCATTGGCGGCTCTGCTGGTGGGGCTGCTGAGTGTCGCGGGGCATCGCCAGCGGCGTGGCCGTCCTGCGATTCGCCCGACCGCCGTAGGGCTCGCCATCCTCGGCGTTATCGCGCTCGTCGCTCTTCCGCTCACAGAGCGCGACCGCGCCGCCGCCTCCGAAAGCCTGCTCGATCCCCAGCCCTTCAGCGAAGCCGCTCTGGCGCAGGCACGCGCGTCGGGAAAGCCGGTATTCGCGTGGTTCACGGCGGATTGGTGCCTGACCTGCAAGGTGAACGAGGAAGTCGCGATTGAGCGTGAGGAGACCCGGCGTGCCTTCGAGCAGGCGGGAGTCACCGTACTACGGGGCGACTGGACGCGCCGCGATCCCGAGATCACCCGCTACCTGACCTGGCAAGGAGCGGCAGGCGTACCACTTTACATGTGGTATCCCGCACGCGGCCAGCCGGAGAAACTGCCCCAAATGCTCACCCCCGGCACTCTCGTCGATAAGGCCTGCCCCAAGGGATCCTGTCGCTGAGCGGCCAGGTCACTCGCGTCCGAGCTTTGCCTTCAGC
Source organism: Novosphingobium kalidii (assembly GCF_040534015.1). Classification (NCBI taxonomy): domain Bacteria; kingdom Pseudomonadati; phylum Pseudomonadota; class Alphaproteobacteria; order Sphingomonadales; family Sphingomonadaceae; genus Novosphingobium; species Novosphingobium kalidii. The sequence continues at coordinate 238,211 of NZ_JBEWLY010000007.1, read as the reverse complement.
TCGTCGATCATCTTCGATGCGTCCGCCTTGGTCAGATCGCCTGAGGGCGGCTCAACCTTGGCTTCCTCGCACAGGGTGGTGAGATAGGATGCCTGCGCTCCGGTCATCGGCTCATCGCCCGAGACCCAGTCGTCCGGGTCCTTCTCGGCGTTGGAGGCCGGGTGCTCATCGAGTTTGGGATTGTGCAGCTGGTTGGACATGGTCACTCCGTTAGTTCTTGTTTTGTTTCCATTCTCCAACGAACATGGAGCCGCATCGGTTCCCACGAATGAGGGCGGACGCTCCAGCATCCGCCCTTCCCCCAGATCAGAACCGCGCGCGAACGCCGCCATAGACGGCGCGTCGTTCCACCGGATAGTAGATTGCCGAGTTCGACGTGGCCTCCAGAACGGCCGAGACATCGCCGATCGCCTTCGTCGCCGTCAGGTTACGCGCGTCCAGGAAGACATCGAATCCCTCGGCGACGGTTGCCCCAGCGGTGACGCCGAGAAGAGCGTAGCCATGCGCCCGATATGTGTTCTTGTAATCTGCCCATGGGCCTTGCGGCACCCACTCAACGCTCGGCGCGATATGCAGCCTGTCGCTGCCGATGCGGGCTTCGCTTCGCAGCACGTGCCGGGGTACGACGGGCAAGCGGTTGTCACCGAAGTCGGCATCGCCGCGGAAGCGAAAATCCGAGTACTGCCACATCTGTCGCAGCCGCAGCCAATCGGCCGCTTGTACCGTCAGTCCCGCTTCGACGCCTTGGTGAAGCGTGCGATCTGCGTTGAAGGTCGTTGCCGGAATGCCGCCGTTCACATTCACGTTGTACTGCAGCAGTTCGCCCTTCAGCTTCGCGCAATAGAGCGAGACGTCCCAACTCACGCGGCCCAAATTGCCACGCGTCCCGACCTCGGCGGTCCATGCCGTCTGAGGGCGGATTTGCCCGATGAAAGTGCTGACGCCGGATACTGTCTGGAAAACCTCTCCGAAGCCCGGGAATTCTGCGGATCGGCTGTAATTGCCGTAGAACTGGATGTCGGGCGCAGGCTCGAACAGCAGCCCGAACTTGGGCGAGAACTGATCGAAGTGAATGCGCCCATCCTGCGTCGGGTTCACGGAGAAGTTCACCTGCCGTTTGCGAAAGCCATCCGCGTAGATCCCGCCGGCAATCAGCGTCAGCTGACTCGATGGACTGAGCCGGACCTCGCCATAGATGCTGGCAGTGCGCGCATCCTGATCCGCATCGAATGTCAACGCACCGCGCTTGCCGTTCACATTCAAATACTGCCGCGCGCGTGTGCTGCCCCGCCGGATTTCTCCCCCGATCGTGAGGGACAGGGGGCCGGCCTCATGTTCCAGCCGTCCGAAGCCGCCGTAATCCTCCGACTTTTGATCGATGACCTGAAAGATGGGGTGAAAAAGGTCCTTGGAGTTCACGAAAGCGCCCAGCTCCAGGGTGGTGTTCCCGAAGTCGACGCGAGTGCGATTCTGCAGCCGGATCGAGTCTACGTCGCGGTGCTGATCGCCCAAACTACTTCCGGTTCGGGGGCGGGACAGCGCCACATCCTCTGTCAGTGCGCCCGGTAGCTCCTGAGCGATGTGGTTGGCGCTGCCGTAGAAGCGAGTCGTCACGGCATCGGACAACTTGGCCTGGATGTTGAGATGAACACGCAGCGAATGACGCTTCGCGTGTTCCCGATCGCCGTCGTGCGTATCGGCGCTGATCGCGCCCCACGCGCTAGCGTTTTCGTCGCCAAAGCCGGCGGACACCAAGCCCCGCAGCAAATCGAACGAGCCGCCGTCCAGCCTCGCATAGATGCCCTTGGCGCTCGCGCCGGTGGGCGTCACGCCATTGATCGCGCCGCCGAGTGTGCCCGATCCGAAGCGAAGCGCATTGGCGCCGCGATAGACCTCCAGATGATCGAAGAAGATCGGTTCGAGTTCCTGAAAGTCGCCGTTGTCGTCGGCAAGGTTGATGGACACGCCGTCCTGCAGCAGCGTGATCCCGCGCATATGGAACCCGCGCGACAGCCCGGAGCCGCGTATGGAGATGCGAACCTCCTGGCCATAGCGCGGCTGCGTGTAGACGCCGGGCGAGAAGGCCAGCGTATCGCGAAGGGAAACCACGGTCTTGTCGGCATAGTCTTCGTAGCTGACCAGGTCTGCTCCACCGGGCGTCGCGCGCACGCGCTCCTCGGCGGCATCGGCGCTGGCGCGGCCGGTCACGATAATCGTCTGATCCCCTGCACTGTCGGCGAATGCAGGCGTGGAAACAAGGCTCGCGAAAGCGAGCGCAGTGAGTGAACTCTTCATGGGATTGTTCGTCCTGAACATGGCGTTCCGGCCTTGCCGAAGCGCGTATCTACTGAGGCAGCAGCCTCACGGCCGCAGTTCAGGCGCGGAGGGGTGGTCCACGCAGCGGTGGACGCAAGTAAGCGCGCGCTGCCAGTTCCGGAGCAACGAGCGGTGCAAAACCCACCGCCAGAATGAACGCGAGCGCCAGCGCCAGCAGGATCGGGTCCGCTCCGCCAGTGCCGGCCATTCCCAACGCGGAATATGGGCAAACGACGCTCTTCGCGTGCTGGGTTCCGCGATCTTCCGGCGTCTGCTGACGCGGAACAATGATCTCACGCGTGAGATGGGCTCCGCTGGTATCGGCGCAGATCGAGACGGTCAGCACCTGGGTATCGGAGCCGAGCATGTAGCCTGCGGGAACCACCGCCTTCACCAACAACGCCATTGCGATGAGCAAGAGAGCACGCCACCGGCAGCTTAGCAGGATCTGGCGAAGGTACCTCATGCCCGCGCGCCATACCCCTGCGGCCCCAGGCTGTCACCTCGCAAGCAGTCGGCGGTCTACTCGCCCTCGCCAAGTGACACGTTTCGTGCCGACCGGTCGATTGCAAAGCAATAGGGCGCGGACGCATTGTGCGACCGGAACGCTATTTCACCGGCTCCCGGCCTCTCCCAGTCAGTCGCCGACATGGCCCCGTGCGCCCCGTACCAGGTGCCGTGCTCGGGAAATTGGGTGAACCACCCAGTTCGCTCCGCGCGCCAGGCAGCCAACCCGGCTACGAAGACCTCAAGCTCGCAGTCACGATGCTCCCAGTCCACCCAAGTCACCGCGTTATCTTGCGCATAGGCGTTGTTATTGCCTTGCTGCGTCCTGCCGAACTCATCCCCGGCGGTCAGCATGATGGTGCCAGTCGATGCGAAGAGCGTCGTCAGCATCGCCCTGGCATCAGCATTCCGGGCAGCGCATATCACGGGATCTTCAGTCGGACCCTCAGCGCCATTGTTCCACGAGTGGTTATCTCCGTGCCCATCGCGGTTCTGTTCGCCATTCGCCCAGTTATGCCGCTCGCGATATGTGACCGTATCAGCGAGGGTGAAGCCGTCGTGGGAGGCGAGATAGTTCACCGAGCGGCATGGGCCATTCCCGAATAGGTCCGACGATCCCGCGAGCCGCGTCGCCAGAGCACCAATAGAGCAATCGCCGCGCCAGAACCGCCGCACGTCATCGCGAAACCTGTCATTCCATTCGAGCCACGAAGGCGGAAACTGCCCCACTTGATAGCCACCCGGCCCGATATCCCACGGCTCTGCAATCAGCACGCGGTCAGCCAGGAGCGGGTCTAAGGCGATCTCCTCAAAAATAGGCGCGTCGGATGCGAAGCCGGGCCCGCGGGCCAGCACAGGTGCAAGATCGAAGCGGAACCCGTCTATGCCGCACTGCGCCACGAAATGGCGAAGGGAGTCCAATGTAAGGCGCCGGACATGGGGGTTTGCGAAGTCGAGCGTGTTGCCACAGCCGGTATCGTTGATCAGCGGCCCGTCGGGAGCATGGGCATACATCGCATTGTCCAGCCCCCGCAGCGAGATCACACCACCATGAACGTCACTCTCACCGCTGTGGTTGAACACCAGGTCCAAGATCACGCCGATGCCTTGTTCGTGCAAAGCAAGGACCGTGTCGCGCAGTTCCGCGACCCCGCCCGGGCACAAACCGGGTTCGAGTGCCATCATCGCCACTGGGTTGTAGCCCCAGGCATTTGCAAGGCCCAGCGGAGGCAAGTGCCGCTCATCGATCCAGGCAACGATCGGCATAAGCTCGACGGCGGTGACATGAAGCGCCTTCAAGTGCGCGAGCACCGATGGATGCGCGAGCGCGGCCACCGTTCCCCGCAACGCTTCCGGCACGTCCGGATGCAGCTTCGTGAACCCGCGGACGTTGAGTTCGTAGATCAGCCCACCTCGCTCGAAGAGCGGCGGTAGAGCGCCGAGCGGCTCGCGTGGAGCCGGGACGATCGCCTTCGGGACGATCGAAGCCGTCTCCACACCGTACTCGGCAAGCGATGGGTGCTGCACGAAGCGGCAATCCAGCTCCTGCGCATAGGGGTCGACCAGCAGCTTGCTCTCGTCAAACCAATGGCCTTGCTCAGGAGCCCATTGGCCGGCGGCGCGATAGCCATAGCGCGCACCCGAAAGATCGCCTGCGATCTCGATCGACCACGCATCCCCTTTCCGGGTCATCGGGTGCCGCGCCTCCAACGCTCCGTCGAAGAAGCAAAGCCAGACCTGCGAGGCATGCGGCGCGCGAACCCGAAAGCAGGTCTCGTTGCCTCTTACGTTAGCTCCAAGTTCTCTGGTCATTGCACTAGCGAGCGGTAGAGTTCGGCATATGCCTTGCCGCTGGCTTGCCACGAGAAGTCGCAAGCCATGCCGTTCCTCTGCAGCCGCGCCCATTCGTTCGGCTGGTCGTACAAAGCGATCGCGCGCATCAGGGCCGTGGAGAGACCCTCCACGGAAACGGCACCGTGCTGAATTCCGGTCGCGACCCCAGCCATGAGGGCCGCGGGATTGGCGTCGATGACCGTGTCCGCGAGCCCACCGGTTCTTGATACCACAGGCACGCAGCCATACGCCAAACCGTAAAGCTGGGTCAGACCGCAAGGCTCGAAACGGCTGGGAACGAGAATGACGTCTCCGCCGCCCTGCATGCGGTGAGAAAGATCCTCGTTGTACCCGATCCGCACCGAGACCCTGCCAGAATGGCGCGCCGCAGCCGCATGGAAGCCGGCCTCGAGATCGGGATCGCCTGAGCCAAGCAGCGCCAGACGTCCGCCCAGTCGCACAAGCTCGTCCACAGTATCAAGCAAGACGTCCATGCCCTTTTGCCAGGTGAGCCGGCTGATGACGACGAAGATCGGCCCTCCGGCACGCGGACTTGGCCCGGGCTCAAGTTCGAATTCAGCCTCGAGTGAGCGCTTGTTTGCCACCCGCGCCGTTAGCGTTCGGGCCGCAAAGGTCTTGGGGAGGTGTTCGTCGACTTCCGGGTTCCAGACGCCGCTATCGATGCCGTTGAGGATACCTGTCACGGCACGGCCGCGCGCGGCAATCACGCCCTGCAAGCCCATCCCATATTCCGGAGTGCGGATCTCCTGAGCGTAGGTCGGGCTTACCGTCGTGATTGCCGAGGCAGCCACAAGGCCGGCCTTCAGCAGGCTTACCCCGCCATGATACTCAACGCCGTCTATCGACCAGGCTTCAGGAGGCAGCCACAAGCCTGGGAAGATCTCTGCCCCTTGCCAGCCTTGGAAGGCCATGTTGTGAATGGTCATCACCGACGGGATGACTTGCGAGCCCTCCGGCATGCCCCAGCGCAAATATGCAGGCGCCAGTCCCGCCTGCCAGTCGTGGGCGTGGAGCAGATCGAATTTGCGCGCCTTGCCGCGCACCACCATGGCGCCGCCGGCGACATCTGCGGCAGCCCGGCTCAGGGCAGCGAAGCGGCGCCAGTTGTCGTTCCAGTCTATGCCGTAAGCATCAACGTAAGGGCCGCCCTCGCGATCGAACAGGCCGGGTGCATCAAGAACCACCAGCGGTGCGTCTCCGAGCATCCCTGCGAGCAAACGGGCAGGCTCTCCCAACAGACTGTCCCAGGCATGGACCACGCGACGCTGGGGCAATTGGGCCAGTACGGACCGGTAGCCCGGCAGAAGCGTCGTGACCTCGATCCCGTGCGGCGCCAAGGCAGCGGGCAATGCTCCCGCCACGTCGGCAAGGCCCCCTGTCTTTACGAATGGCACGGCCTCAGACGCTACCGACAATACCCGAAGCGGCATGATTAGAAGCTCAGCCGCTCAATCATTGGCTTCGTGATGAGGCACACACCGTTGCTGCTGCGGTGGAAGCGGAGAGCGTCCTCTACCGGGTCCTCCCCCACGACCAGTCCTTCCGGGATGCGCACGCCGGAGTCGACGATAACTCTGTCCAACTTCGCTCCACGCCCGATATTGCAGTGAGGCAAGATCACCGCCTCATTGCAGCTGGAGAAGCTGCCCATCTTGACGCCGGTCATCAGCAGGGATCGGCGGGCCGTTGCCCCGGAGACGATGCAGTCATTCGAGACCAGCGAGCAGATCGCGCTTCCGCGCCGGCCCTCCTCATCATGCACGAACTTGGCAGGAGCGGCCACGACAGCGTCCGACCAGATCGGCCAGTCCCGATCATACAGGTCGAGCTTGGGCACTGTGTCCGTGAGGTCGAGATTGGCATCGAAGTATGCGTCGATCGTGCCGACGTCGCGCCAGTACTCCTCCATCTCGTCGGCTGCGCGGATGCAGCTATCCGTAAAGCGGTGTGCCTGCGCCTTGCCGTGCTTGACCAGGTAGGGAATGATGTCGCCGCCGAAATCGCGCTGGGAGTTCGGATCTGCGGCGTCCCTGCGCAGCTGCTCGAACAGGAACTTCGTCTCGAACACGTAAATGCCCATCGAGGCGAGCGCCATGTCTGGCTGACCGGGAATGCCGGGCGGATCGGCGGGCTTTTCGATGAATGCGGTAATACGATCGGTCTCATCGACATGCATGACGCCGAATGCCACTGCATCCATCCGCGGCACCACGAGGCAGCCCACCGTCACGTCAGCACCCGAGTTGACGTGCTGCTGCAGCATCAACTCGTAGTCCATCTTGTAGATGTGGTCGCCCGCCAGGATCACCATGTACTTCGGCGCATGCGCCGCGATGATGTCAATGTTCTGGTAAACCGCGTCCGCGGTGCCTTCATACCACTGCGTCTCCGACACGCGCTGGCTTGCCGGCAAGATGTCGAAGCTTTCGTTGCGCTCCGGACGCATGAAGTTCCACGCACGCTGCATGTGACGGATCAGCGAGTGCGCCTTGTACTGGGTGGCGACACCAATACGCCGGATGCCCGAGTTGATGGCGTTCGAAAGCGCAAAGTCGATGATCCGGGCCTTGCCGCCGAAGTACACGGCCGGCTTGGCTCGATTGTCCGTCAGTTCTTTGAGGCGGCTGCCGCGCCCGCCTGCAAGGACATAAGCCATCGCGTCACGTGCGAGTGGCTGCCCTGTTGGTTTTCTCATTTTATGGTCCTCTCCTAGGATCAGCCTGCATATTCGAACATGAGGGTCGTCAGCGGCGGCAGCGTGATCTCGGCGACCCCGCCCTTAGCCTCGACGCGCCCCAGGTTCCCCCCACCCGCGCCGCCGTAGTGCCGGGAGTCGGTGTTCAGCACCTCGCGCCAGTAGCCGTCTTGCGGCAACGGCAGGCGATAATGGGTGAGCGAAGCCGGTGTCATGTTGCTCACCACCGCTACCGGGGCGCCGGAAGCAGCCTTGCGCAACCAGGCGAAGACAGAATTCTCCGCATCGTCAGCCACCAGCCATTCGAAACCTTCAGGTTCGCAATCCCTGCCATGGAGAGCAGGCTTCCCGCAGTAGAGACGGTTCAGATCTCGCACCAGATTGCTGACACCCCGGTGTGCGGGAGCCTCGCACAGATTCCAGTCGAGAGCCCGCTCCTCGCTCCACTCACGGCGTTGAGCGAACTCCTGCCCCATGAAGAGCAACTTCTTACCGGGATATCCCCACATCATCCCATAGTAGGCGCGAAGGTTAGCGAACTTCTGCCAGTCGTCGCCGGCCATCTTGGTGAGCAACGACCCCTTGCCGTGGACCACCTCATCGTGGCTAAGCGCCAGCACGTAGTTTTCGCTGAAGGCATAGACCATCCCGAACGTGATGTCGTCGTGGTGATAGCGCCGATGCACCGGATCGCGCGCCATGTAGCGCAGCGTGTCGTGCATGAAACCCATGTTCCACTTGAACCCAAAGCCGAGATTTTCGCGCGGCCCCTCCTCATGGGCGGGGCTGCTAACGCCGGGCCAGGCTGTCGATTCCTCCGCGATTGTAAGGAAACCGGGATGCGCGGCGTAGACGGCACGATTGACTTCGCGCAGGAACTCTACTGCCTCCCAGTTCTCACGACCGCCTTCCGAATTGGCGATCCATTCGCCAGCGTTGCGCGAGTAATCGCGATAAAGCATTGAGGCGACGGCATCCACCCGCAGCCCATCGACGTGGTAGCGCTCTGCCCAGAACAGCGCGTTGTTGAGAAGGAAGCTGCTCACTTCGCGCCGACCGAAATTGTAGATCAGCGTGTTCCAGTCCGGGTGGAAGCCCAGCTTGGGGTCTTCATGCTCGTAAAGCGCAGTCCCGTCGAAGCGAACAAGGCCGTGCTCGTCGATCGGGAAATGCGCCGGCACCCAGTCGATCAGGACGCCGATCCCTGCCCGGTGCGCACCGTCAACAAAACGCGCGAACCCGGCCGGCTCACCAAAGCGTGCCGACGGCGCGTAAAGCCCGGTGGTCTGGTACCCCCAAGAGGGATCGTAGGGATGCTCGGAAATCGGGAGAAACTGGATATGGGTAAAACCCATTTCGACGACATAGGGGATCAGACGGTCCGCCAGATCGTCCCAATTCAGAAACCAGTTCCAGCGGTCGCGCTGCCAAGATCCGGCATGAACCTCGTAGATTGACATCGGCACGCGGCGCGGGTCCACAGAGGCCCAGTGATCGCGGTGTGCCGCATCGCCCCAATCGGCCTTCGCCGGTAACGCCGTGACAGAAGCGGTGTGGGGGCGCACCTCGCTGGCGAAGGCGAAGGGGTCTGCCTTCAGCGGCTGCACAGTCCCGTCCACACCGACTATGTGGTACTTGTAGGCGCGGTATTCGCCGATGTCCGGTATGAAGATTTCCCACACGCCAACATCCTGGCGGTGCCGCATGGGGTGCCGAGCGGGATCCCAATCGTTGAAGTCACCCACCAGGCTCACCAACCGCGCGTTCGGTGCCCAGACGGCGAAGTGAACGCCATCTGCGCCCTCATGCTCGATGAGGTGCGCACCCAGCTTGTCGAACAGGCGAAAGTGCGTGCCTTCCGCTATCAGCAGATCATCAAGAGGACCAAGCACCGGGCCGAAGCTGTACGGATCGGTTACGAGCCAATCGTGCCCCTGCGCTGAACAGCGATAGCGGATCGGCTCGCGCTTCCCCGAAAAGCGCCCTTCGAACAGCCCGCGGGGGTCCACGAGCCCGAGGGGGCCAAGCGGCTTGCCCTCAAGAGTGAACGCCTCCGCTTGCTCCGCGCCGGGCAAGATCGCCCGGAGCATCGTTCCTTCCGGCCCCTCGTGCACGCCCAGAAGCGAGAACGGGTCGGTGTGCGTGCCTTCAAGCAACGCATCAATGGCGCCTTGCGGCGGCTTCACATCACTTTCCAGATATCTTTCGCATATTCACCGATCGTCCGGTCGGAGGAGAACCACCCAACGTTAGCAATGTTCCTGAGAGCCGTGGCACGCCAGCCCAGCTGATCCTGCCAGCGCAAATCAACAGCACGCTGGGCCTGGGTATAACCGTCGAAATCGGCCGCCACCATGAACCAGTCATGCTCGTAGATGCCTGCCATCAGGTCCACATAACGGTGCGGATCATCGGGCGAAAACACTCCGCTCGCTATGGCCGAAACAGCCTGGCTCAACTCAAGCGAGTTCTCGATAAGCTCGCGTGGATCGTAGCCATTGGCGCGGCGTGCCGCCACTTCCTCGGCCGTAAGCCCGAAGATGACGATGTTCTCATCGCCCACCCGGTCCTTGATCTCGATGTTCGCGCCGTCGAGCGTGCCGATAGTCAGCGCGCCGTTGAGAGCAAACTTCATGTTCCCGGTACCAGAAGCCTCCATTCCGGCGGTGGAGATCTGCTCGGAAAGGTCCGCTGCGGGAATGATGCGCTCAGCCATGCTCACGTTGTAATTCGGAACGAACAGGACTTTCAGCAGCCCGCCGACCGAAGGATCGGCGTTGATCCTTCTGGCGATGTCATTGGTCAGTTTGATGATGAGCTTGGCGTTGTGATAGCTCGACGCGGCCTTGCCCGCGAAGATCTTCACTCTCGGCACCCAGTCACGCTCCGGATGGCTCCGGATCTGGTCATAAAGCGCAACCGTTTCGATCAGATTGAGCAGCTGGCGCTTGTACTCATGGATGCGCTTGATCTGAACGTCGAACATGGCATCGGGATCGAGACGAAGGCCCATTGTCTGCTTGATGTGATCAGACAGCGCGACCTTGTTGGCGCGCTTCACTTGCGCGATCCTTTCGCCGAGCGCGGAATCATCGGCAAGCGCGTTCAGGGCAGAGAGCTTTTCCGCGTCGTCCAGGAAATCGGGGCCGATCGCATCCTTGATCGCTGCCGTCAGGCCCGGATTGCACTGCTGCAGCCAGCGGCGCGGTGTCACGCCGTTGGTCTTGTTGTTGATCCGGTCTGGATAGAGCTTGTGGAGGTCGGCAAACACCGTCTTCTTCATCAGCTCGGTGTGCAGCGCTGCTACCCCGTTCACCGAGTGACCGCCGGTGAACGCAAGGTTCGCCATCCGCACTCGCCGCTCACCGTTCTCGTCGATCAGCGAGATGGCCGCGATGGCTGCTTCGTCCAGCCCCGCCCTGTGCGCCTCCCTCAAGACGCGGCTGTTGATCGCGTAGATGATTTGCATGTGCCGCGGCAGCAGCCGTTCGAACAGAGGAAGCGGCCAGGATTCGAGCGCCTCAGGCAGAAGCGTGTGGTTGGTGTAGGATACGGTAGCCTGCGTGATTGCCCATGCATCGTTGAACTCAAGGCCGTGCAGATCAACCAGGACGCGCATCAACTCGGCCACGGCGACAGCCGGGTGCGTGTCGTTGAGCTGGATAGCGGCCTTGTCCGGAAGCGTTCGGATATCGCCGTGATGCAGGACGTGCCGGCGCACGATGTCCTGGATGGAAGCTGCTGAGAAGAAGTACTCCTGCCTCAGGCGCAACTCCTGTCCGGCCTGATGCGAATCCGCTGGATAGAGCACACGAACCAGCGCATCTGCACGCACCTGATCGGCCAAGGCGCCCGCGTGGTCGCCCGCGTTGAAAGCGTCCAGCTTGAGCGGGTCCACCGCCGTTGCGGTCCACAGCCGCAGCGTGTTCACGCGCTTGCCGCGCCAGCCAACCACGGGCGTGTCGATTGCGGTCGCCTCAACTTCCTCGGCCGCGTGCCAGACGACGCTGTCGCCATCTGCAACAACTTCACCGCCGAAGCCGATGCGATAAGTGCTCTCCAGCCGCTCGAACTCCCACGGGTTGCCATGAGCCAGCCAGGTCTCGGGCAGTTCCACCTGCCAGCCTTCGTCGATACGCTGACGGAACATGCCGTTCACATAACGGATGCCATAACCGTGCGCGGGAATGTCGAGAGTGGCCAGGCTCTCCATGAAGCAGGCCGCCAGCCGCCCAAGGCCGCCGTTTCCAAGCGCTGCGTCGGGCTCCAGTTCCTCCAGGTCGGCCAGATTTAGACCATGGCTCTCAAGCGCCTGCGTCATCTCCTCCGTCATCCCCAGGTTGGAGAGAGTATCGCGCAGGAGCCGCCCGATCAGGAACTCCATCGAGAGGTAGTAGACCCGCTTGCCGCCCTCCTCGTAAGTACGACGCGTGGAGTCGATCCAGCGATCGACCACAGTATCACGCAAGGCAAGGATCGAAGCCTTGTACCAGTCATGCAGCTTAGCCGCAGGCTCGTCCTTGCCGATACGGTGGCGCAAGACGTCCACAATATGCGCGTCTGTTTCCGAAGTGATGGCATTTGAGGTTGCCAAGGTGAACTCCTGCTTCGATTAGACTGCCGGCCCAAGCGCCAGCTGGCGACACCGGGCGTCTCTCACGGAGCCTGTAGCTCCCCTTGCGCCCGCTTGACTTGGCTACGATGGCCTTAACCATGCGGCAAAGCCCCGGATCGTGCAATGCAGGAGAAATCTGAAAGAGCCGTTACAGGCGCCCTACGAGCCTTTCCACCCAAGGCGACTCCTCGCCAGCTTTTCGGGGTCGTAGCGCATATCCTCGGCAACAGACTTCATGGCCGCCGCAACGGATTGCATGATGCGGACAGGCGATCAAACGAGCGCCAAGCCGTTGAGCAGCGTGGAAGGCCTCTCGCCTCGGTGAACGGCCTCGATGACTTTGGCGACGTGCAAGGCCATGTCCTTCATACCGGCTTCGGTCACACCCGCAACATGCGGGGAAAGCAGGGCATTGGGCAATTTGAACAGAGGGTGGTCGGCGGCAGGCGGCTCATCGTCGAACACGTCTATCCCTGCGCCACCTATGCTGCGCGCGTTCAAAGCAGCTACCAAAGCAGCCTCGTTGATGATCCCGCCGCGCGAGCAGTTCACGATGATCGCCTTGGCGTGCATTTGCGCCAGCTCATCCTCGCCTATCAAATTGCGCGTGCCTTCCGTGAGCGGAGTGTGGATCGAGATCACGTCCCGCTTCAGGATTTCGGGGAACGGCAGGGGCTCGACTCCGGCGGTCCGCATGTCTTTCTCCGAGACCATCGGGTCGTAGGCAGTGACTTCGGCTCCGAAGCCTGCGCCGCAGATCTTCGCAACATACCGTGCAATCCGGCCGAAACCGATCAAGCCCACTTTCGCGCCGGTCAGATCGCCCAAGCGGATGCCCCAGCGCTCCCCCCAGCGGTCCTCACGCACCAGCGCATCCATTTCGCGCACCTGGCGCAGCAGCCCGAGCATCAGAGCAACTGCGCCCTCGGCGACGGCGGTCGAGTTATTGCCGCCGGGCGTGTTGGCGACCATCACGCCTTGCGACGATGCTGCGGGAATATCGATATTGTCGACCCCGGCACCGTGCTTGACGATGGCCTTCAGCTTCCGCATCGAAGCGAAGGTATCCGACCCCAGCGGGCTGGTGCGGACAACGATCACGCTCGTCTCGGACAGCGTTGGGTGATCCCGCCAACCCTCCCCCTGGATGATGGTATGTCCATTGCCAGCGACCGCCTCGACACCGGCAGGGTGGATCGGATCGATGATGCAGACGACTTCGCCTGAGCTCACTGGCACCTCCTTTTAGGGTCGGATGTATACCATCCGCCCGCCCCGTCTCCTGAAAGCACTTTGCGCGACGGTCAACTGCGATTAGGCCTCACGCACAGCTGTGCAGTCGAGGAGAGTGTGATGTTCGCCGCCCCGCCCACCATCCAGGCCGAAGTCTTCTGCCGCATCCCCGACAAGTTCCGGCGCCACGAGATGAGCGAATGGGCGCGCGTGCAACTGCACGGTGCAGCCGCGCCTGCCTTCCTCGAAGGGCCGGCGTTCGACAAAGACGGTAACCTGTGGGTCACGGATATCCCTTGGGGCCGCCTCTTCAAGATCAGCCCCGATGGGGACTGCGAAGTCGGCTTCGAATACGATGGCCAGCCCAACGGCATGAAGTTCCTGTCCGACGGCCGCATCCTTGTGACCGACCACCATAAAGGCATGGTGATCTGCGACCCCGCCAATGGAAAATGGGAGTATTGGTTCGAGGGCTATCTGCTTGAGCCGTTCCTGGGCTGCAACGACCTGACGATCGCCAACAACGGCGACATCTATTTCACCGACCAAGGACAGTCCGGCTGGCATAATCCCAACGGACGGCTGTTCCGCGTCAAGAACGGAACCGGGAAACTCGAACTCCTCCTGGATGGCATCCCGAGCCCCAACGGGCTCGTGCTGAACAAGGCGGAAACTGCCCTGTTCCTGGCCGTGACGCGTGCCAACGCGATCTGGCGCCTGCCGCTACTGATGGACGGCGCAGTGGTGAGCAAAGTCGGCACCTTCATCCAGATGTCTGGCGGGAACGGACCAGATGGGTTAGCCATCGACGAGAACGACAATCTCGTCGTCTGCCACGTCGGGTTCGGCGCAGTTTGGCTCTTTAGCAATCGTGGTGAGCCCATGCTGCGCATCGACGTGCCGGAGGGGCGCTACACCACCAACGCGGCTTACGGCGGGGTGGGGAACAGGACCTTGTTCTTTACGGAATCCAGCACCGGCACCGTCTACAAAGCGGCGATGCCGGTGGCGGGGCGTCCAATTTATCCCGCCTCGGTCTAAGCGATCGAGCGTCGGCGGCTCGCCGTCAGCCGGCGGCGAGTTGCGCGGCGGCAACTCCGGCCAGTGCCGCTTCCTCGTCCTTGTCGGAGAGATCGCCGCTGACGCCCACGGCACCGAGCAGCATGCCTTGCGCGTCCTTGATCAACACCCCGCCCGCGGCCGGAATGATCTTGCCTGACCAGGCGACCGAGAGTGCAGCCATGAACTGCGGCCGCTCCGCCGCCATGTCGCCCAGCTTGCGGCTGGATACGCCCATGGCAAGCGCGCCTGCCGCCTTGCCGCTGGCAACGTCGGGCCGTCCGAAACCGGCGCCATCCTCGCGCTCCATACCGACCAGGTGCCCGCCGGCGTCGAGCACGACGACTGTCAGCGGGTTGAGCCCCATCTCGCGCCCTTTCGCACGCGTAGTGGCGATGACAGTGCGAGCCTGTTCGAGGCTGAACATGTGCGAGATCCTTTGCGACGTACCAAACAAGGCACCTGCCTAGCGGCCGATGCCTCGCAAAGGCAACTGCAATGTATACACCACTTAGGTGTTCGCGCCGATTAGCTCTCGGCCGATAAGCATCCGCCGGATCTCGTTGGTCCCGGCGCCGATGTCGAGCAGCTTCGCGTCACGAAGGTACCGCTCCACTGGCCAATCTTTGGTATAGCCTGCACCGCCAAGCGCCTGGACCGCCTCCCCAGCCACTCGAAAGGCGCTTTCACTCGCAAGCAGGATCGCGCCCGCAGCATCGAAGCGCGTGGTCCGCCCTGCATCGCAGGCCCTGGCAACTGCATAGACGTAGGCACGCGCGGACTGGAGCGCGACGTACATGTCCGCCACTTTCGCCTGCATGAGCTGGAAACTGCCGACTGCCGTTCCGAACTGCTGGCGCTCCCGGACATAGGGAATGACCGTATCGAGGCACGCCTGCATGATCCCGAGTTGCAGGCCCGCCAGCACAACGCGCTCGTAATCCAGCCCGCTCATCAGGACGCCGACGCCTCCATTGAGCGGGCCCATGACCTGCTCTTCGGGCACGAAGCAATCGTCGAACACCAGTTCGCAAGTCGGCGAGCCGCGCATGCCCATCTTGTCGATCTTCTGCCCGATCGAGAAGCCCTCGAACCCGCTCTCGATCAGGAATGCCGTGATCCCGCGGGAGCCCTCACCCGTCTTGGCGTAGACGACGAGAGTGTCCGCGCAGGTGCCGTTGGTGATCCAGAACTTGGTGCCGTTCAGGCGGAAACCACCGGGCACGGCCTCGGCCCGCAGCTTCATGCTCACCACGTCCGAACCCGCATTTGCCTCCGACATCGCAAGACTACCGACGTGCTTGCCCGAGATAAGCTTGGGCAAATACCTCGCCTTCTGCTCCGCAGAGCCCCAGCGGCGGATCTGATTGACGCACAAGTTCGAGTGCGCACCATAGGACAGCCCCACAGAGGCGGAAGCGCGGCTCACCTCTTCCACGGCGACGACATGCTCGAGGTAGCCAAGGCCGATGCCGCCCCACTCCTCCTCCACCGTGATGCCGTGCAGGCCCAGTTCACCCATCTGTGGCCAGAGTTCGCGCGGGAACCAGTCTTCGGCATCGGCCTTCGCCGCCAATGGCGCGATCCTCTCGTCGGCAAAACGCGCGACGGTCTCGCGGATCATGTCCGCGCTCTCACCTAGAGCAAAATCGAAATCGGGAGTCGCACGCATCATTCGGCCGCCGCTACAAATTGGTTGTCGGGTGTCGCCGCGTCTTTGCCGTTGCCAGCCAGACGATAGGCATAACGAGTCAGGCCGATACGGGTACGGCGGAGGTGCAGGACAAGCGCCGCTTGCGCTGTCTCCACTTCGCCGCGCTCCATCGCATTATACATCAGCCGATGCTCCAGGTCGTGAGTGCGGTCGCTGCCGCTCATGACCAGCTTGAGATAGGCGCGGCGGTAGCTCTGGGTCGTATCCCACACCCGTTCGACGATCTGCGCCAGCAGCGGAGTGTTGTGACGACGATAGCTGATCCAATGAAACTCTCGGCCGAGAGCAATGGCTTCATCCAGGTCGGTGCAGCTTTCGTTCTGAGCGATGACACGCCGCAGATCCGCGAAATCCTCATCTGTGAGGTTGGGGACGCTCTCGGCCAGCAGCAGGGGCTCGATCCTCTCTCGAATTTCGTAAGAGATGACCAGATCACGGTTCGTCAGCTCGGTTACGCGGGCGCCAGCGTTAGCCCGCATGGTGACGAGGCCTCGCGCTTCCAGCATTCGCAGGGCGTCGCGCACCGGGATGCGACTGGTCCGCAATTCGTCAGCCAGTTCGTCCTGCTTGATCCGGGCGCCGGGCGCCAGTTCGCCGGATAGAATTCGTTCGGCAAGCAGGTCGGCAACGCGCTGACTTGCTACAGTAGACTGGTCCTTCGTCATCTGGCCCCTTGCGCATGACCGGCGCCCTGACGGGAAGCGGTTGCCTCTGGAGTAACCAAGCTCGCTCCTCTTGTCACGGTGCGCAGGCGTGGCCCGGAAGTTGCGCCGCCTGCTTGCTGCACAACTCGCATCACTTCCAGTCCACTCTGTAAAGGTCGAACCGCCGGTCGCGCAGGTTCTGCACCGCACCGGACTGGCGCGCTGTGAGCAACGCATCGATGCTGAGATCTGCAATCGCGATCGTCTCGGTGTTTGCCGCCGTATCGGCCGCGACGCCATCACGCGCGAAGGGGAAGTCGGATGGAGTCAGGATCGCGCTTTCGGCGTAGTGGATGTCCATGTTCTCGACGTTCGGCAGGTTGCCGACCACGCCCGAGGTCACGACGTAGCACTGGTTCTCAACTGCGCGTGCCTGGCTGCAGTAGCGAACGCGCAGATACCCGCGACGTTCGTCCGTGCAGAACGGCACGAACAGCAGCAGCGCCCCCTGGTTCACAAGGTGGCGGGCCATTTCAGGGAATTCACTGTCGTAGCAGATCATCACACCGATCGGGCCGCAGTCTGTTGGGATGACACTGGCGCCCTGGCCGCCGCGAATGTTCCACCAGCGCCGCTCCGAAGGCGTGGGATGCAGCTTCTCCTGCGTGTGCGTGGAGCCATCGCGCAGGAATATGTAGCTGATGTTGCGGATCTCGTCCTTGCCCACTCGAGTGGGGTGAGAACCGCCGATGATGTTGATGTTGTAGCTGACTGCCATGCGCTCCATGAACGCGGTAAATCTCTGCGTATATTCAGCGATTTTGGCGATTGCCTCGGCAGGCTGTAGCTTGCTCTCCTCGATCGAGAGCAGTTCCAGCGTGAACAGTTCCGGGAAAACCACGAAGTCCGCTGCGTAGTCGGAAGCAACGTCGATCCAGTATTCGACTTGCTCCTCGAACTCGTCGATGGCGGATATCTTGCGCATCATGAACTGCACGGTGGCCACTCGCACAGAGGAGGGAAGCCGCTCCTTCAGGCCGGGAACCCGATTGCCGGTATCCTGCGGCGCCAGCGGATTGGTCCAGTACATCAAGACGGCGTTGCCGCCGCTCTCACGGTCGTTGGGCAAGTACTCTGGTAGGATGCCGCGTGGCTCGTAGCCCTCGCTCATCTGAAACTCGATTACCTGATCGCGGACCTTCTTGGCCTTCACCGCTTCCACATAGGCGCTGGGATCGGGATAGTGGCGCCGGCGCCGCGAGTATCCCGGCATCCGTCCGGCGAAGGCAATGCCCTTCAGCTCGAAATCCTGGCAGAGTTCCCGCCGCTTGCGATAGAGCCGCTGCCCGATGCGCAGCCGCCGGAAATCCGGGTTCACGCAAATCTCGAAACCGTAGAGGACATCGCCGTCGGCAGCGGGCGGGCGGCCATAGCCGCCAGCGCTGATTTCTTCCCAGGTATGCGGCTTGAAGGCCAGCCCCTCCGGCACGATCATGGTGGCGCAGTGGCCAACGACCTTGCCTTCGTACTCGGCCACGAACTGGCCATCGGGAAAGTTGTTGATCTGCCCGCGCACTTCGGCACGGGTGAAGGCATCAGCCGGGCCATAGACTTTAGCGGAAAGGCGCGTGATTGCCGGGGCATCCGCCAAAGTGGCCGGGCGGATGATGAGCTTTGCTTTGGAAGTAGACATATTCGGTCCATATGCGCCTGCCATGCGGCAGTTCCAATGCCTTGATCAGGCGCGCACCACCTCCTGCTCGATCCGCCCGAAGATAGACTGGCCTTCTGCATCCCTCATTTCGACGGCGACGGTGTCACCCCAGCGCATGAACGCGGTCTCTGGCTTGCTGTCGCGGATGGTCTCAATCATGCGGATCTCGGCGATACAGGAATAGCCTAGGCCGCCATCCGAGACGGGGCGACCTGGTCCGCCGTTCTCATCCTTGTTGGACACGGTTCCGGAGCCGATGATCGTGCCCGCGCACAAAGGGCGTGTCTTGGCGGCGTGGGCCACGAGATCGGCGAGACTGAAGGTCGCGTCCTCTCCCGCCTGGGGGCGACCGAATGGCTGCCCGTTATAGTCGATGAGCAAGGGCAGGTGCACCCGCGCGTCCCGCCAGGCGCCGCCCAGTTCGTCGGGCGTCACGGCCACGGGCGAGAAAGCAGTAGGCGGCTTGGATTGGAAGAAGCCGAACCCTTTGGCCAGCTCGCCCGGAATGAGGTTGCGCAAGGACACATCGTTGCACAGCATGATGAGCTTTATGTGCTCGACCGCATCGGCAGGACTGACGCCCATGGGCACGTCGTCGGTGATGACGGCGATCTCCCCCTCCATGTCGCATCCCCAGGCTTCATCGCGCAGCGGGATCGGATCGCGGGGCGCCAGAAACGCATCGGAGCCGCCTTGGTACATCAGGGGATCGGAGTAGAAGCTCTCCGGCACTTCCGCGCCCCGCGCCCTGCGCACCAACTCCACGTGATTGATGTAGGCGCTGCCGTCGGCCCACTGGAAGGCTCGCGGCAGAGGCGATGCGCAATCGGCAGGGTCGAACGGTTCGCCGGGCCAGGCGCCGCTATCCAATTGCTCCGCAATTCCTCGCAGGCTGGCTTCGGCCTCGCTCCAGTTGTCTAGCGCTCCTTGCAGGGTCGGCGCGACCTCCGCGGCTTCGATGCAACGCGTGAGATCGCGAGAAACGACGACGAGACGACCGTCACGGCCGTGCTTGAGCGAGGCTAGTTTCATGCAGGGACTTTCTGAGGAGCGTCAGGTTGATTGTCGGGGTGAGCGGCCGCGAAGGCGGGAAGTGCCAGGCACGCTGCCTCTATGCGCGTGATCCGCGGCATGACGGCCAGATCGAAAGCGAAGCGCCGCGCGTTATAGAGTTGCGGGATCAGCACGGCCTCGAACAGGCCCGGCGTGTCGAACAGGAAGTCGCCGCTGCGCCGTTCCTCCAGCTTGGCCTCGACGCCGGCCAACGTCTTGCCGAGCCAGCGGTGATACCAGACGCGCACTGCCTCTTTGGACAGGCCCAGGTCCTGCTCCAGATAAGTCAGCACCGGTGAGTTGAGCGGAGCATGCAACTCGGTGGCTACCGCATAAGCGAGTTCGCGCGCGGCAAAGCGTTCTTCGATGGCGGACGGCAGCAGGCGGCGTTCAGGGTAGCGTTCATCCAGCCACTCCAGGATGGCGAGCGACTGGGCATAGACGCGGCCATCCACTTCCAGCGCCGGCACTCCGGCAAAGCAGTTGAGGGTACGGTAAGCCTCGCTGCGCTGCTCCGCCTTAAGCAGGTCCACCGGCACAGTTTCGTACTCGAGCGCCTTCAGGTTGAGCGCAATCCGCACCCGATAACTCGTGGAACTGCGGTGATAGGCGTGAAGTCGCATCAAACCCTGGTTTCTCCCGAGCTCTCCTGAGCAATCTTTTCGTGCAGCCACGCTGCATGGCGCGGCGCCTTGCGGGTACGAGACCATTCGTCCAGCATATCCTCGGCCACGTCCTTCAAACGCTGCATCTGCTCATCGGTGCCGAAGTCCCATGCGAGTTCCAGGCGATGCCCGTTTGGATCGAAAAAGTAGATCGACTTGAAGACACCGTGGTGCGTCGGCCCGACCACCTCAAGTCCTCGTGCCTCGACCCTCGCCTTCGCAGTCAGCAGGCTATCGTAGTCGGCGACCTTGAAGGCGATGTGCTGCACCCAAGCAGGGGTCGCTTCGTCGCGGCCCATCTCTCGGGCGTTGGGTAGTTCGAAGAAGGCGAGCACGTTGCCGGCACCAGCATCGAGAAAGACGTGCATGTAGGGATCCGGCGCCCCGGTCGAAGGCACCCTGTCCTCGGCAATGGCAAGTTTGAATTCCATGCCGAGCACGTCGCGGTAGAACTCGACCGTCTCCTTCGCGTCCCTGCAGCGATAGGCGACGTGATGGATGCCTGAGAGCACCGGAGGACCATCGGCGAGACTCATAGCGTTTTCCCTTCGAGCGGGCTCATGCGACGGGCTCTTCTAATTTCAGCACTCCGCGCCGCACCTGATCGCGCTCCATACTTTCGAACAGCGCCTTGAAGTTGCCTTCGCCGAAGCCCTCGTCACCCCGCCTCTCGATGAACTCGAAGAACACCGGACCCACGTTCGCCTCCGCGAAAATCTGGAGCAGGAGCCGCGTATGGCCGCCTTCCGTCGAACCATCTAGGAGGATTCCCCGCGCCTGCAGTTCCTCCACTGGCTGGCCATGCCTCGGCAAGCGCTCGTCGAGCATCTCGTAGTAGGTTTGCGGCGGCGCCGTCATGAAGGGCACACCTAACTGCTTCAGATGATCCCAGGTAGCGAGCAGGTCGTCCGAGATCAGCGCGATGTGCTGGATGCCTTCGCCGTTGAACTGGCGCAGGAACTCCTCGATCTGGCCTTTGCCTCCTTCACCTTCCTCGTTGAGGGGAATACGGATCTTACCGTCAGGCGCAGTCAGCGCCTTTGACGTGAGGCCGGTATATTCGCCCTTGATGTCGAAGTAGCGGATCTCGCGGAAGTTGAAGAGCTTCTCATAGTAATCTGCCCAGAAGGCCATTCTGCCGCCGTAGACGTTGTGCGTCAGGTGATCGATCAGCTTGAGGCCTGCCCCCTTGGGATGGCGCTCAACATCGGGCAAATACTCGAAGTCGATGTCGTAGATCGACAAGCCCCCGTTGCTCTCCCGCTCGTAGCGGTCAATCAGATAGATGATCGAGTTGCCGATGCCGCGGATACCCGGCAGGCGCAGTTCCATCGGACCTGTTTCCACCTGCACCGGCTCGGCCGAGCGCGCGAGCAGCTCGGCATAAGCCTTCCTGGCGTCACGCACCCGGAACCCCATACCGCAAGCGCTGGGACCATGCTCGCGACTGAAGAACCAAGCCGGCGAGTGTGGCTCGTAATTGGTGATGAAGTTGATGTCGCCTTGGCGCCATAACTCCACGTCCTTGCTGCGGTGACGTGCGACGCGGGTGAACCCCATGGCGGTGAACACCGGCTCCAGCACGCCCTTTTCAGGAGCTGAGAACTCAACGAACTCGAAGCCGTCGAGGCCAATGGGGTTTTCGAACAAGTCGCTCATGATCTGCGTTCTCCGGAAAGGTCGAGCGCCTGCTCGCCCGGCAGCAACTGCCCGGCGGGAAGCGGCGCCTCATCGCGCCAGCGCTCGTAAAGAGGACCAAAATCGAGCTGAACCAAGCCATCGATCAATTGATCGAGACTCTCGAGCACGAAATAATTCTGCTGGAAGCTGTCTATCGAATACGCCGTGCGCATGATGCGGATGGGATCGAAGGGCACTCGCAGGACGTTGCTGTCCTCGATCGCATAGACCGTCTCTCCTGCCGAGGAGACGATGCCTGCGCCGAACACCTTGAGCGCACCGTCCTCCCGCACCAGCCCGAACTCGACCGTGTACCAGTAGATGCGTGCCAGCATGTCGAGCGCGCCCATCTGCATCGCCCGCTCGCCAGCCTTGCCATAAAGCTCGAGGAAATGGGCAACGCTGGGGTTTAGCAGCATCGGTACGTGGCCGAAGAAGTCGTGGAACACATCAGGTTCTACGAGGTAGTCCAGCTCGTGCTCCTCACGGAGCCAGCGGGTCACAGGAAAGCGGCGATGGGCGAGGTGATCGAAGAACACGGCGTCAGGGATGAAGCCAGGAACCGCGACGAGACTCCATCCGGTCTCCGCACCGAGCACACGGTTCGCGTCCTCGAAGCGCGGGATGCCCTCAGCGCAATCGAGCCGCTCCAGCCCTTCCACGAATTGCGATGCGGCGTAGCGCCGCGCGAGACCACCTTGCGCAGCATAGAGCCGGCGCCAGCGCTCGTGCGCTTCGGGTGAATAGCGGCCCCAGTCCTGCGAAACAGTGAAGTCTTCCGCAGCGCTGCCGTACTCTCCCCGAAGCCCGCTCGTGCTTGTTTTGGTCACAGGGGTCTTCATGGATAGATAATGCCAGATCGGTCGCTTCAGTTCCGTGCGAACTTGGCTGCGCTGACAAGCCGAGCTAGTGAATTCCTTCAAGGATTTTGGTTACGGTGGTGCTTTCATGCAGCTGGATGAATTTGATCGAAAAATCATAGCGGCGCTGCAGGAGGATGCCCGCATGCCGGTGGCCGCCATCGCAGAGCGTACGGCGCTATCTGCTACGCCGGTCAGCCGACGGCTGAAGCGCCTGGAGGATGAGGGCCTGATCCGTGGCTATGTGCCGCTGCTCGACGAACGTAAGCTCGGCTTCGCTCTCGACGCCTACGTACTCGTCAATCTCGACGCCCACAGTGACGCAAACATCGCAGGCTTCGAACAGGCGATTGCTGACAACCCGTATGTGATCGCATGCCATGCCGTTACCGGCGACCGAGACTACCTGCTCCACGTCATTGCTCGCGACGTGGAGCACCTGGGCCAGATCACACTCAAGTCCATCGTTCGCACGCCCGGGGTGCGGGACGTGCAGTCCGTGATCGTGCTGGAGACGATCAAGAACACGCGCGCCCTGCCTTTGGAGTAGCCGCCGGAGGCCGCTCCTCCGACAGCTGCTTCTTTTGCCGGCGGCCTCCTGGGCTAGGCTCCGTCGCCCCTGCGCGATAGCAGATTTCGGGCCTGGCTGGCGATCTGCGCGAGCATCGCAGGCGCCGGGGGCACCGACTTCTCCGCACGCTCGACCATCGAGCGGAAGGTGCGAATGGAAGTCTTATGTGAATCCGTCCATTGCTCCACCGCTGCTACCGGGTCCTCGCGGTCTGCCTTGCGTTTCGCCAGCTCGGCCAGGAACTCCAGACGCATCTGCTGGAAATCGCGGGCGAGGCCCGCCACCAGCAAGCGCTCCCACGGATCAGACGGGCTCATCACCGCGGCACTGTTCTGCGCCCAATCGAGCCCGAGAGCCGAGCCTACGCGGGTGAACGCCGCCACCATCTTGCGCGGCTGAATGCCTGTCTCTTTGGCAAGCGCTGCGATACCGACGGCACCGTCGAGGTCGTATAGTTTCGTAACAGCGAGCGCTTCGGCTTCAGGCGCCCCCTCGTCGATCAAGGCCGCGCTGATGCGGCCGGAGTGCTCTCGTGCGCTATCGCCGAGCATTTCCGCTGTATCGGTCGCAAGCGCTGCGACCGTGTCGGTCAGCCGCTCCGCCAGCGCCTCCGGTGCCATGCTGCCCGCACCCACACGCAGCAGATCGGCCATGTGGCCGCGGACCGCGTGCGCCATCCCGTCGAACAGTGCCAACCGAGCGGTTTCCGACATCGGCGTCGTTTCGATCCGCTCCCATAGAGCCTCCAGGCCGAACAACCCGTCAGCTAGCGCGAAAGCGGAAGAGACCTGCCCGAGCGTCGCGCCTTCCTCCTCAGCCAGCTCGAACGGATGGATCATGCCCAGCCGATTGACGATCTGGTTCGCCAGCTTGGTAGCGACGATTTCGCCGGCGAGCCGATGCTCCCTGATGAAAGGAGCAAACTTGGCTTGCATCGGCTTGGGGAAAGCAGCCAGCAAGATCCCTTCCATACTGGGGGCCAGCGCCAACGGGCTTTGCTCGATAGCGTCCTGCAGCACGAGTTTGGAACTCGAGAGCAAGACCGCCAGCTCTGGGCGAGTCAGCCCCTGACCATCCATGGTGCGGCGCGTCAGCGTCTCTGAGTCCGCCAGCCCCTCGGTGCGGCGATCCAGACTGCCGGTCTCCTCCAGCGCCTCTATCAAGCGGATGTAGGAAGGCGTCGCAGCACTGCCGCCCCGCTCGGCGATCGAAAGCGCGAGCGCCTGGAGGCGGTTATCCTCCAGGACGATCTGCGCCACTTCGTCAGTCATGTCTCGCAGCAGAGCCACGCGCTTCGGTTCGGTCAATTTACCCGCCCGCTTCGCCGCTGCGAGTGCGATCTTGATGTTGACCTCGTTGTCCGAGCAATCGACACCCGCCGAATTGTCGATGAAATCCGTGTTGATGCGGCCGCCGCGCTGGGCAAACTCGATCCTGCCGGCCTGGGTGACGCCCAGGTTCGCTCCTTCGCCGATCACGCGGGCCCGCACCATCGCGCCGTCCACTCGGAGCGGATCGTTGGTGGGATCTCCCACAACTGCGTTGTTCTCGGCGGATGACTTCACATAAGTGCCGATGCCACCGAACCACAGCAGATCGACGGGCGCCTTCAGAATAGCCGCGATCAGAGCCTCCGGCTCCATCTCGTCGGCAGTCACGTCGAGCAGCCTGCGCATTTCATCGCTAACCGGTATGCGCTTTGTCGCCCGCGGGAACACGCCGCCGCCCTTGGATATCAGCGACTTGTCATATTCTTCCCAGCTTGAGACCGACAGCTCGAAGAGCCGCTTGCGCTCGGCCCAGCTCTTGGCCGGATCCGGCTTGGGGTCGATGAAGATGTGGCGATGGTCGAACGCCGCCACCAGTTCGATCGTTTGAGAAAGCAGCATGCCGTTCCCGAAGACATCGCCCGACATGTCCCCGCATCCGGCGACCCGCACCGCATCGGTCTGCACGTCGATGCCCATTTCGAGGAAGTGCCGCTGCACCGATATCCAGGCACCGCGAGCGGTGATGCCCATCGCCTTGTGATCGTAACCCTTGGAGCCGCCGCTGGCGAAGGCATCATCGAGCCAGAAGTCCCGCTCTTGCGCGATACCGTTGGCAACGTCCGAGAAGCGTGCGGTTCCCTTGTCCGCAGCCACCACGAAGTAAGGATCCTCTCCGTCGCGCACGAACACCGCTTCCGGGTGGATCACTTCACCATCGACGATGTTGTCCGTGACGGAAAGCAGCGTGCGGATGAAGATCTCGTACGAGGCTTGCCCTTCTGCGGCCCAGCCCGCGCGGTCGCGCTGCGGGTCGGGCAACAGCTTGGGATAGAAACCGCCCTTGGCGCCAGTGGGCACGATCACCGCGTTCTTTACTCTTTGCGCCTTCATCAGCCCGAGCACTTCAGTGCGAAAGTCGTCCCGCCGGTCTGACCATCTGAGCCCCCCGCGCGCGACAGGGCCGGCGCGCAAGTGAATACCTTCCACACGGCGCGAGTACACGAAGATCTCCCGCCACGGCACAGGCTTGGGCAATCCGGGTACGAGCGCGGAATCGATCTTGAAGGCCAGCGCTTCCGCCGAGGCCGGAGCGAACGCGTTGGTCCGGAGGATAGACTCCACCAGACTGCGGAAAAGCCGCAGGACACGATCGTCGTTGATTGCCGCAACACCTGAAAGGCCGGTGCGGATCGCGTCGGAAGCTTCTTGTTCAGCCACGTCCCTGTTGCCCGAGAAGGCGGGGTCGTGGCGCGCGCGGAACAGCGTGACAAGCGCGTAGGTGATGGCCGGCGAACGCCCCAGTGCATCGACGACGGTGTAGATCGTGTAGCTGACCCCAGCCTGGCGCAAGTAGCGATAGAAGGCGCGCAGCCAGTCCACTTCGCCTGCGCAGAGGCCAGCTGTGATGACCAGGCGGTTGAATGCATCATTCTCCGCCGCCCCGTTCAGCACGGCGGCAAAAGCAGTCTCGATCGCGTCGGCACGGTCGAGCAGTGGCTCCGCGGACTCCCCGCTGGGCATCTCAAGAAGGAAATCGTGGATGGTGCCCATTTGCCCACGGTCGAGCGGCGTCGGAATCTCCTCCAGCACGCGAAAGCCGAAGTTCTCGAGCGCAGGAACCGCGTCCGACAAGGGCAATGCCCCCTCGTTCTGGTATATCTTGAGGCGCAGGCGCTCCTGTCCGTCATTCAGCATGCGATAGAGCCGCACGTCGCGCCAACGGTGCGGCCCGGACCGAACCTCGGCCTCGCTCCCGGCAAGGCGCCGCAGATGACGGATATCGATGGCCGCCTCCGCCGCGCCGTAATCGCTCCGGTATGACATCGGGAACGCGTCGGCATAGCGGGCCGCAATCGCCGCCGCCCTTGCGCCCTCCCCGTGTGCCACGATAGCGGCTTCTACAGCCTCGCTCCAGCCGCGAAGCAGTATACGCAACTGCTGGTCGAGTTCCCCTTCATCCGGCAGTGTTTCGGCCTCACGCGTGTCGAGCACATAGCGAAGCATCGTCAAAGTGCCTGACTCGACCTGCATGGACCAGTCCAGCACTTCCACACCGGAGGTCTGCTCGATGAGCGATTGTATCCGCCCGCGCATCTGCGTGGAAAGCTGGTCGCGAGGGAGCCACACGAATGCGAGCACGTGCCGAGCCAGCGGAGCCTCCACCAGCAGCAGGCGCGGTCGCGGCCGATCGACAAGGCTCGTCATCGTCGTCGCGACCCGCTCGACATCGGCATCGCTGAAGCTGACGAGCAGATCGTGCGGAAGTGCGGTAAGGGCGTGGCGCAATGCCTTGCCGGTGTGTCCACTCGGATCGACACCGAACCGCTCTCCGAGCATACGCAACTGCTCACGCAGCCGTGGCACGTGATTGGGGGCCGCGTTGAGCGCAGCGCTGGTCCAAAGCCCCGCATGGACCGAAATTGCCTTTACTTTATCACCCCGGATAACCGGCAGCAGGAACAAGTCGAGCGGTACGCGCCGGTGAACAGTGGCAAGGCGGTTGGCCTTGATGATGATAGGCGTGCGCCCCCTGCCCTTTGCCAAGTCATCATCGAACGCTGCGAAGGCGCGTTCATAGCTCGGGTCGGCCAGGATTGACCTGCCGCCCCGCTTACAGATGCCGAGCAGTTGCGACTGGCTACCGTCGCGGTTGCGCATGACGTGGCCGAGTTGCGTCAAACTACCATCGGCAAACCAGCGCAACAGCTCGGCACTCTCCTCATCGTCGATGCCCGCAGCGTCTTCTTGGAGAAGCGCGACCATCCGAGGCCAGTCGGCCACGGCAGAGCGCACATCGCTTAGAGTCGCCGCAAGCGATTGTGCCAGTGCGCGACGCTGGCGGGCGTCGACCCGAACCGTCTCGATGTAGATCATGGATTCCAGCTGCGCGTCTGGAGCCCCCCGCCCGGGCAATGCGACAAGCTGCCCAGCCCCGTCGCGGCGCACCGCAATGATCGGGTGGACGAGCTGGTCGATAGCCACGTCCATCGCCGTAATTGCCGCCGCCACGGAATCGACAAGGAACGGCATGTCGTCGTTGATCAGCGCGATCCGAAGAAAGCGCCGTCCTTCGCTTGCAGAAGCAATCTCGATCACCGGTTCGCCCGGCTTTCGCTGGCGCGCCGCCGTCAGCACGAAGGCAGCAGCATCCTCGACCCAGTCTTGCTCCACGGGGCCGTCACCCGGCAGCAGCGAGTCCGTGATCCTCGCGGCGATCTCTGCCTCCAGGACGTCGGGCGAACCCGCCTCTGAGCTTAAGGAAGTGGCCTTGCTGTCTGCGCTCATCTGTCTCTCCGCTGACAGCGGCGCCCCATTCGCCGCCGCTGCCTCAGTGTGCTGAACAGACGATATAGTCGCTCCGCTCCTTCAACGCACACCACGTGTTTGCGCCGCATCGCTCCTGCAAACCGGCGCTCAGACCAAAGGAAACGCCGCTGCCAGCCTCTTTCGCCGTCAGAGACTCAGTTTCTTGAAAATGCTTTCCGGGATGTGACGAATGATCAGCATGATAAGCTGCCAGATCGGCCGCACGTAGATCACGTTCCGTTGCTTCTCGACCGCACGCACGATGGCGGCTCCCACTTCCTGCGGCTGAGCTGTCAATTTCGCCGGCAGATCCATCCCTTGGGTCATGTGCGTCTGGACAAAGCCTGGCAGCACGGTGACGACATGCACGCCCGTCTTATCTCGGGCGAGCCGATTCCGCAGGCCTGAAAGGAAGGTGCTGAAACCCGCTTTCGCCGAGCCATAAACGTAGTTTGCGCCCCGTCCGCGAATGCCCGCTACCGAACTGATGCCCACCAGTGTGCCGGAGCCGCGGGTCACCATCCGGTTCGCCAGCAGAGTGAACAGGCTGGCCGGTCCCTCGAAGTTACTGCGCAGGACAGTAACCATTTCGTCTAGAGAGTTCTCGTTCTGCTTCTGCTCGCCCATGTACCCGACTGCACAGACGACCACGCCGGGCAGCACCGGCAGCGTGTCCACGAAAGCCGGATGACTGGCGAGGTCGAGCGCATCCACTTCGTGGAGTGTAACGCTGATGCCGTGGCGGATCTCAAGATCCCTCGCATCATCTCGCAGAGCTGCGACGTTGCGGGCGGCAAGCTGCACCGTGAAACCTCTGGCGGCAAACGCGTGGGCCGTCGCCATGCCAATGTCGGACCGAGCGCCGATCACGAGAATGGACGTGCTCATAGGCCGAGCCTTTCAGATTGTAGCGACTGGAAGCGCGTCGCAGCCCCGGTCTGAGCGCGCATGGTGGCGAAGGCTTGCGCGCGAGGATCGGCAAGGCGCAAGCGCTTGGCGGTGAGCTGGCTGTCCTTGGCAAGATAGAAGCGGCCGCCGTGGTCGATTGCGATCCGCTCAAGCTCGGCAAATAGCTGAGGCGTCGAGCGGCGCATGGGGAAGTCGAGAGCGAGCGTGTAACCCTCCATGGGGAAGGAGAAGCGGCTCTGCTGCACGCCCATGCGTTTTAGCACTGCCAGGAATGATGCCTGCCCGGAACGGCCGATCTCCGTCAACAGTGCTCGCAAGCCCCTCTCCGCGGCCTCCAAGGGGATCACGCACTGAAACTGCGCGAAGCCCTTTCGTCCATAGATACGGTTCCACTCAAGTATCGCGTCCAGTGGGTAGAAGTAGCTGTCGAAGTCGATCAGTGTCTCGCCCGCCTGTCGCCGTCCATTAGCGTAGTAGAGCCTGTTGAAGGCTCGCACCGACCAACGGTTCAGCGCCGCGCTGGGGAAATCAAGTGGGACAGCCTTCTTGCGCTTGCGCGTTTCCAGCCAACGATCGTCTAGTTGAGCGGGGCCAAGCTGCTCGAGCGTCGCATGCTCGCCCAGCATGACCAGCGAACGGCCAGTCGCGGGGCCGCCCGCCAAACAGTCGATCCAGGCGACAGAGTAAGTAGCGGCTTGGCTCTGCTCGAACAGAGCCATCGCTGTCGTCAGATCCGGTGCGGGTAGCGTGAGATGCCGGATCCATCCGGTCTCCACCGGCACCATACGGAACGCCGCGCGCAGAATAATACCAGTGAGGCCCATGCCGCCGATCGTCCAGGCGAAGAGCTCGCTCTCCTCCTCCAGGCTCGCGCGGCGGACAACGCCATCAGGGCAAAGCACGTCGATCCAGTCGACGAAGGCGGCAAAGGACCCAACCTTGTGATGGTTCTTGCCGTGAACGTCGGCCGCGATGGCGCCGCCTACCGACACGAATTTGGTGCCAGGCGTCACAGCGGGGAACCACCCCCGAGGCAGGAATACGTCTATAACATCGGAGAGCAGCACACCTGCTTCCGCCACAACTTGCCCGTTTGCGGGATCAAATGCCAGGAGCCGCCGCAGGTCGCGCATGTCGAAGGTCCAGGTCGGATTGAGCGCGCTGTCGCCGTAGGCGCGCCCGTTCCCCCGAGCGATCACGTGAGCCTCCGCAGCCGCGAAGGCGGTCCGTACAGCCTCCTGATCGCGGGGCCGGTAAACCGAGCATTCCGCGCGAGGATAGCGCCCCCAGCCGGAAAGTATCACCGCGGCACCGTTGTCCGAGCCGCCTGATGGTGCAGCACGGCATTGGTAAAAACGAAGCGGCGGTCGAGCCGGTACTTGACCACGTAACCGATCGCGAGGCCCAGCACTGCACCCAGTTCACGCATGCCTTGCGTATGCCAGACGAACCAGAAAAAGCTCTCGGTTCCCCAGAAGATCGCGGTCGTGACGATGCCCATGGCAGTGTAGAGCGTGAACTTGTGCCCATGCTGCTTCACGCCGCTTTCCGCGTCGAAGAAGATCCAGCGTTTATCAAGCGCATACTTAATGATTAGGCCCACCAAAGTACCCGCGAAAATCGCCCCAAGATAGACAAAGAGCCCCTCGCCCATGTGCATTACCAGGCGTTGGGTGCCGAGGTTTGCCACGGTCGCGACCACTGCAAAAGCTCCATACCGCACGATGAGCGCCGCTAACGTCACGGCATCGAAGCTCCGACGGCGAAAGCGAAAATCAAGGCTCCGCAAAGAATGCTGCCCCGGTCCTTCGCAGCAAAGACAATGGGATCATCATGCATCTCGCCGCGATGGGCTTTGAAAATCACGCGGCTGATCCAGAACAGCAGGACCGGCGTCACCCCCCACAGCAACTCGGCCTGGGGGTAAATTTGCATCACGTCATCGGAGCTCAGGTAGAGTGTCATCACCAGCACCGAGACGAAACCGGAAGCAACCGCCATCTGCGAGACAAGCGCCAGATCATCGGGATGGTAGCCGCGCCCATGGATCTTGAGCTTTCCGTCCTTCACTGCATCCACAAGTTCGGCCTGCCGCTTCACAGCAGCAAGCGAGAAGAAAATGAACAAGGAGAAGGCCAGCAGCCACACGGAAATCGGCACTCCGGTCGCGACACCTCCTGCGAGTACGCGGATCGTGTAAAGGCCCGCGAGAACGCAGACGTCGATGATCGTATGCCGTTTCAGCGCAAGCGAATACGCCGTCGTCGTCACATAGTAGATTCCCAGCACCAGCAGGAACATCGGCCCCAGCAAGGCCGCGATGATCGTGCCGCTCAGCAGCAGCATGGCCGCGACCGGCAGCCCCAGTTCTATCGCTGCCGCGCCCGAAGCGAAGGGGCGGTTACATTTGCGGGCATGGGCTCGGTCTGCCGAGAGATCGAGCAGATCGTTGACGAGATACACGCTGGAGGCAACGAGACTGAAGGCCACAAAGGCTCCGAGCGCCCGGAGCACGGTCTCGCCATCGAACTGGTGTGCGCCCAGCATGGCCAGGAATACGAGCGCATTCTTAAGCCACTGGTGCGGCCGCAAGGCGCGCAATACCCCGTGCAAGCTACCGGCGGGCGGCTCGATCGCATGAAAGCTGTGATGCGCGGAGGCCGTGGCGCGGACCCGGGCCGACCGGCTTTTGACCACGGCATGGCCTGAGTTGCGCCACACTTCGGCATCTGCATACGTATCACCCATGTAGGCGTAGTTACCAGCGCCATAGCGCTCCACCAGGAACCGTGCTTTGGCGGGGCCCTTGAGGTTTCGAACGCCATTCGATCCGAAGACATCGTCGAAAAGGCTGAGATGCGCTGCGATAGCATTGGCGAGCCGCTGGTCGGCGGCAGTGACGAGCGCCACCTTGCCTCCCTCAGCCCTCCACCTTCGGATGTAGGCGATCACCTGCGCGTCATAAGGCAGCACGCTGACGTCCACAGAAGAGCGCTCGGCGAGCAACGCCTTCAATGGCGCCTTGCCTTGCCTGAACCGCGCCGCAGCCGCAAACGGCGTGCGCCAGTCGGCACCGAAGGCAGACCAGAACGTCTCGTGCAGCATGTTGGAGCGCAGCAACGTGCCGTCAAGGTCGACGGCAAGAACCTCCGGCAGCGCGCGCGCAATGCCCGCTGACGTGACCGGCGGGATGGGCTGTAGCAGCGTCACCGGATATCCGGGGTTGTGCGCGCAGCCACATTACCGCCTGCCCCTAGCACACGGAACGGCTTACCCTGGGGCGGCCGATTCAGCGAAGGACTGCAGCTCACGCAGGCAACTCCATGCTGAAATCATCCTTTCCAAAGACAAGTCGGCGTCTCCGGGTTGATTGTGGCCAATCACGCTCAAAAGAACGTTAACGCAGGTGCCGTTATTGGGCGGTCAGGTGTGGCGACCCTGCAAGTGGCGCTCAGCAAAGTTGGAGCAGGCGGCACTTTCCAGATCATCGCCCCAGCCTCGACATGCTTCGCCTACTGCTTCTCGACTGCTTGCCACTGTGAACCGATCACAAGGCAGCAGCAGCGGACGATGCTGGGCGCTTCTCCTCACTTGCTGGCTTCAAGTAGCTGAATGCGAGAGCTTTCCTCGCGGCATCGTCCAGTCGCGGCCCAGCAGGTGCTGAGCCAGCCTCCCTCCAGCCATAGACGGCGCATCTCGTGCGCCCGCCGCACAATAAGTCCGCTGCTCGTTGTCCTGCCGCTTGTGCGGAGCCGGGCGGCAGTTCGAGATAGAAGACGGCTTCATCTGCAAACATCCGTAGCAAACGGCTCCCACCCAGTGCGCTGGACCCGACGACCAATGCTCGCGAGCCTTGCGGGTCGGCACTCAGTGGCGTGAGCCGCCTTGAGGGCGGGATCGCGCCCGCCCCCCTAAGCTGCGCCTCGCTCTCCCGCGTCCGCCTTCGAACTTGCTCGCTCTCCCTTCCTCCATCCTCCAGCGCAGCGAGCTGCACCTCAATTTTGGGAGTGTCGGCAGCAATGTCCGCCTGCGAATATGAGGGAGGCTCCGCCGCGAATTGGGTAAACAGGGCCGCCGCAGGCTCAGGCGCCTGCCGTTTGCCGACAGCCGCCTTCCCTGACCCCCAATCGCCCGGCCAGCGAAAGAAGAGGTGCGACCCGACATGCGCGATCTTTTCGAGTTGCGGACTCCACCAGGGGTAGACCTCTTGCGTGTGATAGTGGGTCGCGTGCCCCACTTGCGCGAACACAAGGCCATCCAGCATGAGGTCCGCTCGGACCAGCGCTCTGGCACGCGCGCTTGCACTCCAAGGGCGCGCAAGTGCTCCGTCGCACGTGAAGGTGAACTGACATCCGGTCCTGCGCTCGCTCCCCTGCGTGACCACACCGCAGATGCTCCCAGGAAATGCCGGGTGTCGCACGCGATTGAGAACGACTTGGGCGACAGCCAGTTGATCCACTCCACTGTCGCCGGCCTCGTACAGCATTGTTGCCGCGAGACAGGCGCGGGCACGTGATCGATCCTCCGAGGCGCCGGTAAACCGGAAAGCCCTGGCGGCTGCACCTACAGGGTGAAAGGGCACGGCGTCATTGCTTTGCGCAGCCACACTCCCTGTCAGCGGTGCGGGCGTCGGCTGCGCGCCTTGCTCCTCCGCCCCTGGGCTGCCCGGCAACTCTCCAGTGTTCGGCATAACGAACATCTCAGGCTCGAGAGCAAAACCGTCCTCCGTCGAATAGAACGCCAACAGCCATGTTGCGAAAGCCGCCAAGCCAATGGTCAGGCATGCTAGCGCGAGCAAGGGCCCTCGCGTTCGCCGGCTCGAAAGAAGTGCCAGGCAGTGAACCAGAAGCATCGAACGCCTTCTGTTCGGAGCTGTGCCCTGCAGGGCCTCCGGTAAGATTTGCATCCGCATCGGACTATTTGCCCGTTCCCGAAGCCTGCTCCGGCGGCCACGAACCTATCCAATCCGCCCCGAGGATTTCTTCAATGTGGATCAACTTGCCGCTGGAATGGAGCGCCAGATCATGCTGCCGTGTGTTATCGTGTCGCCAACAAAAAAAGATGAGGATGCTGGATATGACCATCGGCTCTCTTGCCGATCCCTGGCCGCCTGCGGGCGAGGATGGGAAAGCGAAGCTCCCTTCACGCAAACGCCTGCGGGTCGCTGCCGCGCTCTTTGACGCAGCTTGCCTTTCTGTAGTGCTCTGGCTGGCTATTCTCGCCATCCTGCGCTGACAAGATTGGAGAACGGTCTCCACGGGCGCCGCGCCGCGAAGTCCCCTTCGAACGGAAGGCCTTCTCAAAGGCGGCCATGAAAGGCTTTGGCCGCTCATGCGCGATCCAAAGGCCGAATGACGAACCAGACATAAGCAAGTGTCGCGCACATCAGGACAGTTGCGGGGATCAACCAGCCGGCATTCCCAATCTGGTTCGCCGCCATACACGCGGCTGCAGGCGGAAGGTACTTCCACACTGCGTCGTGCTCAGGCCGGGCACCCACCGAACGCTGAAGATACACCACGGCCAGCCCAGCAAAGATCGCAACGGTCAGCCAGTCAAAAACGGTCTGCACGATGCGCCTCCTGCTGACCGCGGCCGTTTCCAAGCGCATGTGCAGGGCCGCTGATAGTGACCGCGCGGTTCATGCTCAGGATTCTGCAAGCCGCAGGTTAGAACTCCCAGCCTCTCCATAACTGCCCATAAGTATGTCACTGGTGACGGGCACTTCGGTCAGGACAAGTCCGAGCACCGTGTTGCCCGCTCGCGCCAGAAGCGTGATAGCGAACTCGATCGCTTGGCGGGACGTGTGCTTCCAGCGTGTAAGCAGGACGACACCGTCACTCACCGCAGCGATCACGCGAGCCTCCGCGACCTGAAGCACTGGCGGAAGGTCGAGTACGACAAGGTCAAACTGCGTACGAGCGTCCGCAATGAGCGCATTTAGCTGATCAAAAGCTATGGATTCTCCCGGCTCGATGACTTCGCCTGCAGGCAAGAAGCAGGTTGAGGTGAGGCTGTCGCTCACGAGACCATCTGCAAGACTGGCTTCGCCCCGCAGCACCTCGACAAGGCCTTTGCCAAGCTGGCCGAGACCAAACCGGCTGTGAAAGCTCGGCCGCTGCAGGTCACAGTCGATAACCAGAACCCTGCGACCCCGCAAAGCCTGGCTGCGACCGAAGGCGATCGCAGTGGTTGACTTACCCTCGCTGGCTTGGGGGGAAGTAAAGGCGATTACCCGCGGTTGTTCCTGACCCGGCACGAACAAGCCTGCCGCCAACGCCCTGAGAGACTCGGCGTAAGGTGAATTGGGCGCTTCCACCACATGATTGATGATCGCCATGTCATCGTCGTTGCGCAGCCGTGGCACAGCAGCCAGGAACTCCACACCGAAGGTAGATTCCACTTCCTCCGGGGAACCGACCCCTACCGCAAAGACCTGCCGGACCAGCGCGAGGATCACGAACAGGATTCCCCCCAGCACCGCGCCTATGACCATGTTAACCAGCCAACTGGGGCCGGATGGATCGACCGGGAACGGCGCAAAGGCGACGATCCGCGCGTCCGGCTGCTCAAGGCCGCTTTGCGTCGATATCTGCGCCAGCCGCGCCATGTACGCATCCAGCAAGGTCTTGGGAGCGGCCAATTCCGCCTCCAGTTCGCGCAGGCGCACGGCGGCCGTACCTGCGCCAGCAAGGTTGCTCTGCGTCGAGGCGAGCTTGGCCGCGATCTCGGCGGCACGTCCCGCTGAGGCCTGCGCCTGGGCTTCAAGGCCGGAAACCACCCGCGACCCCTGGCCCGAAATCAGGCGGTTGATGTCTTCCAGCTGCCCACGGGCGGTAATTAGTTCAGGATGATTGGGACCATATCGGCTGGCCAACTGCGCGACGAGGGCGCTGGCGGTTGCCTGCTGCGCTCGAAGATTTGCCATACTAGGGGTATTGAGTTCGCCCAGCTTATCGGCCCCGCCCGCCATCTGCGACCGCGCTGCATTGAGCCGCTGGGCATCCTCCGCAGCTTGAGCACGTGCAAGCGCCAGCGTCTGGTTATAGCTGGAAATCTCCTGCTCGGTCAGAGTGCCGGCGGCCGTGTTCCCGTTCAGTCCCGTCCGCGCCTTGTAGGCGGCGACTGCTGCATCGGCGTTCTTCACACGCGACCGGAGTTCCGCAATCTCACTCTCGAGGTGGCGGCGAACGCGTTCGTTTTCCTGGACCCGAACGCCGACTTGCGATTCAAGGTACGTGGTCGCGAAAAGGTTGGCGATCTGCTGCGCCAGTTCCGGGTCGGTTGAGCGATAGCGTATCTCGATAAGATACGTCAGACCGACTCTCCTGATCGTGCGGTTCTCAAGCAACTCGCGGACGACCAGCGCTGCCTCCTCCTGCTGCTCATGCGACATCTGCGGGATGGGAGTGTTCGGAATGAGACCAGCCTTGCGGGCGACCTGGAACGCCATACCAGAGGAAGAGAGTAGCTCGACTTCGGTGTCGACTACGCTGGAATCTGCAGGAAGCGGCGAGACCACCTCCTCAAGTCCCTGCACCACCTGCTTCTTGCGCTGATCGAGTAGGACACTTGCGCTCGTCTCGTAGACCGGATCCTGACGCCACGTGTACAGAGCAGCGAGACCCAGCACGACAGCCATGACAATCAGGAACAGCTTATAGTTTTCCCGCACGAAACGGCCGAAGCGACTGCCGTCCAGCTGCGCCGCGTGCGCACCCGAAGCGTAGCCCGGGGGGTCTTCAGAGGCAGAGTGGCGCGCACGCTCGGCCAGCGCGTAGTGGTGTCCGGCGGTCATCTCATTGCTCACGTTCTAGTCCCCATGACGAAAAGTGGGCCTGATACTTGGCTCGTTTGGTGCGCAGCGCTGCGCTGACTGGCGATGTTCTTCACGGTTTGAGAAGAACACCGACGCTGATCACGTTGTCGGTAAGCTGGCGGCCAAACTCTGATGGCCGCGTTGTTACGTGAAGGTAGTCGTAACGCGCGAAGAGCGTTGCATGGCGACTGACCAGGTACT
Source organism: Novosphingobium kalidii (assembly GCF_040534015.1). Classification (NCBI taxonomy): domain Bacteria; kingdom Pseudomonadati; phylum Pseudomonadota; class Alphaproteobacteria; order Sphingomonadales; family Sphingomonadaceae; genus Novosphingobium; species Novosphingobium kalidii. The sequence continues at coordinate 201,306 of NZ_JBEWLY010000007.1, read as the reverse complement.
GCCCACTTACCCCGCCATGCCATCGCCGCTCCGTCCGCCTTGGAAGTTGAAAGCGGTCGTCCTCATAGTTTCCGAATGCGGAGACCAGGACGTGGCGGTAAAGCTCGTGGTCCACCCGTAAGCCTATATGCGAACGCTGATAGCTGGGGGCGAGCGGATTACCCGCATCCTGCAGAGTGCGAGACGCATCTATCCGTGCTGTCGTCAACCGCGTCGGAAAGTACTCAAGCTCGGCTCGCCCGCCGAAGCCGCTGAAACCGCGAATTGCTGGATTACGAAAGCGTAGGTCTATGTAACCGAGCGCGAATTCGCCCCGGAGCAGGTCGGTGAATTCAAAGCTGACACCGCCCAGCAACTCCGCCTTGCGCGCGGAGCGATCTGGCGCAACAGCCTGCGCTGTCTCATCGAAGTCGACCTTGCCCAGCGTACCGCTGAGAAGAACAGCTATGTTGGGTGTGATCGCGTAGTCCGCTCTAACAGAGGTCTCATATCGCGTTCGGCTGAGTTCGCGAGAGTCGATGACCCGCCCTTCGACAGTGGTCACGTCAGCGTAGTTGATACGGGCTGCACTGCCGCTCCCGGACACGCGTAGGCGATTGTTCTGCCACGTCAGTTGCGCGCCCGCCGTCGCCGTGTTGAACCTGGCGGGCCGTCGTGTGCCCCGCAACGCTCCGGGCGCGGTGCGCCGTTCGACATCGCGGCGATAGCCTGCATAGCCGTAAAGCTTGATTTCATCTCCGGCGTCGTAACGCCCCTCGCCGCGGACAGCGAAAGTCTCCGCATTCTCAGTCTTCAAGCTCGCGAAGCGCGTCACGTTTGCGGAAGCGGAAAGCCCCAACTCATGGCGGCGCCACTGCGAGATGGCGCGCAAGGCCGGCGCAAGGGAGAACGCGACGTCGCTCTGGTCTCCCCCTGAACTCGAACTGGCGCGGACATTGTCGTCAAAGGACGCCTGCACGGTCAACCGGGGATAGACGATAAACCCGTCCAAGCGCGTGCCGACTTCCTCGTATCCAGGCTGCACGCGCTGAGAGACAGCGATGCTGCGCCCCCGATCGAATTGTGTACCCGCTACCGGTGACGCCGAGACATCCTGAGCATGCGCCGCTGCCCCGGCCGCCGCAACCGCACCCATCCCGCATACACACCTGATTGCCATAAACCGCATAGGCGGCGGTCATATCGAGAGGACCAAGTGCCGCAACTTCAATTACAACGATGATCGATGTTGTTCGCGTTGAGGCTCCAAAACATCCTGATACGTACTCATCTCGAACGCAGAATACGCACTGTTATCCTCAGGGATAACCCCAATTACATCGAGTGAGGTAGGGGATAAGTAGCTTCATTATGGATGTGTCAAGAGAGATACAGCCTTCGCGTTTTCACCTATTCTCTGAAACACCCGATCAGGAGGAGGGCCGAGAATGAAGATAAGCCGGATAAGTGGGTTCGTTCTGGCGCTATGTGCGGCTTTGAGTGGCTGCGCCGGGGGACAGAAGGAAATCGCTCCCACCGTGGCAGAGGCGCGCGATTACCGGCTCGGCGCCGGAGATGCTCTGCGAGTAATTTTCTATGGCGAAGACAAGTTGAACGGCGAATACCGCATTGGCAGTGACGGCGGCTTGGCGTTGCCGCTAATCGGCCGTGTCGATGCTGCCGGCAAGACAGTAGCAGAACTGCAGAAAGCCGTCGGCGCCACCTACGCTCGTGGGGGATACTTGCTCGACCCGAAAGTCGCCGTCGAGATCATATCCTACCGTCCGTTCTTCGTTCTCGGAGAAGTCAACGCGCCCGGCCAATATCCGTTCATCCCCGGTATGACTGTGCGCCAGGCGATTGCAACGGCAAAGGGCTATACGTATCGCGCGCAAGAAGGAACTGCGATGGTCACCCGCTGGGGCGACACCGCCGAGGTCTCCTACAAGCTTGCGCCAGGTACGGCCGTTGCGCCAGGAGATACGATCCGCATTCCCGAGCGCCATTTCTGACGGGGCTCGAAGTGCGGCAAGCGAAAAAGAGCGAGCCTTCTCACGAGCCTCAGGAATCCGCGACTATATGATCCGCTCCACTTCGCTTGGACATCCAAAATCGTTGCCAACTATAGCGGCGCCTTGGCGGAAGAGCACGACAGCGCTGGAAGTCGCCTGCCTCGCACTATCGATGGCGGGAGCACTGTTAGGCTCGTCTTACTGGGTTCATCCGGTTTGGTCGTTTGTAGCATTTGGCAACTACATTTGGCTCTGCCTGCTGCTTTTCCGCATTGAACCCCGTGCCGTTATCTTGGCCCTACCGTTTCTGATCAGCCGACTGTCCACAATGGTGGCCATGATTATGATCGAGTATGGGGCCGAAATGTTCGAACTCGGGCTGGTGGGGAGGCCTGGCCCATGGTCGAACGCGCTCAATATCTATCACTGCCTGTTTTGCCTGGGGCTGGTGGCGAGTTTCAAGCCCATCAGCAGAATGTTCGACCGTCGACGCGACTATCCGCTTTCGGCTATCTGGGACCGTTACGCCAACCTGCTGTCATGGCTGGTGCTGGGCTTGGCGACTCTGATTGCTTTGGCACTGATAGTAAGAGGCCTGCAGGCAGGATTCCCGCTACTCGCAGGTACTGATCGGTTCTTTTTTCGCCGCTTTGCCGCAGACAAGGTGACGCTCTATGCGCTGAACTTCAAATCCGCGATTAGCTATGCACTCGGCTTTGTGGCCTTTGTATTGCCGGTTACCCGGCCTCTTAGGGTTTCGGCCGGAGTGATGTTTGTAGCAACAGTCGTGTTGTACTTCTTATTCGGTGATAAGTTCTTCACCCAGCTTGCAGCTTTTGCCGCCTTCTTTGGCCCTTACCTCTATCTTAACTACCGTCGACTTGGCCGGCATGCCTGGCGTTATGCGGTTGGCGGGGTGATTGCATTGTCCCTCGCGGGAACGGTCACCACGTACATTTACTCAAGAGGCTTTACTGAGACGGCGGCCGCCACGACTGACCGACTAAGCGGCCGTATGGTGGGTCAAGGCGAGTTGTGGTTCCTTCAGGCGAGCATCGGAGCCCCCATGCTGCACTGGAATCGGCCCCTTCTCGAACGCTATGCGGAGGCGTTCACGATCAAAGAGGTGGATCTGTTCGCGCTGCAGAACTCGATTGGACCACACTACTTTTCCAACAGGTATGCTCCGGATTACCTTCGGGCATCCCTGCATCGTAATGCCGGATCGGTGACGTACACCGCGGCCACCGAAGCAATGGGACTGGTCCTTTTTGGATGGTTCGGTCTGGGGGTCATGATGTTTGTTGTGGGCGCGGTAGTAGGATTGGCGAGCGCCTACATCGCCTTTGCCATCGAGAGCCGCTCCATCGCGAGCGGGATTTTCGCCGCGTACATCAATGTGCAGCTCCGTGCTTCCATCGTGCAGGCGACCCCATGGGTGATCGGCAGCATCTACTCGATGCGGTGGCTCTGCGTCATTTTGGTCTTTGAATTGGCCCTTCTGATGCTTGGCCGAAGCGCCGCCCCCTTACCTCCGGGCAAAAGGATGATGGGCAAACTCCCAAGACGCACTAGGCGCCCGCGCAACGTGGCTGCTTGAGTGACACAAGGCGAACACTTTCGAGGAGACATCGGCCATGGATTGCGTGACGTATGACAATGCTCGAATGTCGAGACATCTTTGGGATCCGCTGAATTGAAAATCGCCAAGCCTTGAACTAACGCGACACTAGAGAGAGCTTTTTTGAAGCCCAACTTATTTTACGAATAGCATCAAGAGCAGCGAAAGACGTCCGCGTACGATGCGGTCGGAACCAATGGTCTAGCAGAGCGCAAGGGCAGATCGCATGTTGAAGCATCTCGCCTCAATGTCGTCGCTGAACCTGTTTAAGGCAGCGGTGCAGTTCGGCATTGGCACACTCGTCACGCTTTTCGTACTTCCAGCCGAGTATGGTCTAATCACCTTTTCGCTGCCAATCATCCAGCTCATCGCGCTGATGACGGATCTGGGCCTGGGCAGCGCGATCATACGACAGCGCAACTTGCGCCCAGGGGACGCCGGAGCGGCCCTGGTTCTGTCAATGAGCCTCGCAGCAGCAGCCGGGTTGGTTCTGGCGTTGAGCGCCGCCCCGGTGCAGCATTGGGCGGACATGCCCGGACTTGCACCTGTGCTGTCAACACTCGCGCTAGCAGTCACCTTCACAATCGCCGCAGCCATCCCCCGCGCGATGCTAGAGCGCGAGTTGCGGTACCAGCATATCGCGTTGGTGGAGGGGGCCTCCACCCTCACCGGCGCCTTGGTATGCGGCATCCTTATTGGCCTCGCGGATGCGGGGATATGGGGGGTAATCGCCTTTCATGTAACTCTCCAAGCCGCGCGCGCCTTGGCGTTCATGGCTATGACACAACGTCACTACAGACTCGACAGTGACTGGCGCCGCGTGCTTCCCATGATCGGCTTCGGAAGCTGGGTGCTTGCCAGCAACGTTATCAACTTCGCTGCGCGCAATGCGCAAAGCCTCCTGATCGGCGCAGCTCTGGGAGCAACCGCTGTCGGCCTCTATGGCATAGCTTATCAGGTCATGATCTTGCCGCTGATGGCGCTAGCCTGGCCAGCCTCTGGCGTGTTGCTCGCCACCCTGAGCCGCCTGGCCGCCCCAAATGAGGATCACGCGGAACCAAGCGCCTTCGGGCAACCGGTTATGGCCCTCAGCTTGCTTACAGCAACCATCACCTTCCCGGTGATGGCGTGGGCTGCCATAGGTCTGGACTATCCAGTGCGCATGCTGCTCGACCCGGCGTGGCATCGTGCGTTGCCGCTGATCTCCGTGCTTGCCCCTCTCGGCGCGTTGCAATCGCTGGCCTCTTACAATGGCGCCGTGCTGATCGCCTGTGGCCATGCGCGTTTGCAATTTCACGTCAATCTCGTCAGCAGCCTTGCTCTCCTTGCCGGCTTCATAGCTTCGCTGCCATTCGGCATCCATGCGTTCGCGTTGATGTACCTCACGGTGGGCTCGGTCGTTGCCGCAGGGCAAGTCGGGGCAAAGCTGTGGGGAGCGGGTATAGAGCTTGCGACTTACGCCCGCGCGTTGGCTATTCCGCTGCTCGCGACGCTGGCCGGCTGCGCCGCTGCAGCAAGCTATGAATTGCACCCGGCGAGCTGGGCAGAATGGGGCACGATGACACTCGCTTATGCCTGCGCGGTTCTGGCGGTAAATGCGTGCGGGCGCCGGCCGATACTGCGCGCAATGCACAAGCTCCTGCCGGCCTGAACAGTCGGTCAAGGGGCTAGCAAGGCTTCCATCAAGCCGCGGGCGCTGTCTTGCCAGCGGAAGTGAGCAACGCGGGCAGCGGCCGCACATCGCAGCCCGGCTCCCATCTGAGGATCATCCCAATGCCGCCGCATGACATCGGCAAGCACTTGGGCGTCGCGCGGGGGAAAGTAAGTGGCCCCTTCGCCGCATACCTCTCGCACGACGGGAATGTCGGAAGCTATCACGCGACAGCCACTTGCCATCGCTTCCAGTGGAGGGATGCCAAAGCCTTCGTACAAACTCGGGAAAACGTGAGCGGTGGCATGGGCGTAGAGTGCTCCGACTTCGGCGTCGTTGCGGCCCGGCGCAACAATTACTCCCTCTCCGGACGCTGCACCCATGCCGCTAAAGACACTTCGGTCCAGGGATCCCGCGATAACGAGTTTGGCGCCAGGGCGATCAAGGCGTGCGAAGGCTTCCAGAAGCACGCCTAAGTTCTTGTTTGGCGCAGGACTGCCGACAAAAAGAAAATAGCGCCCCTGCTCCAGACCCAAGGCACTGAGGATCCTTTCGTCCCGAGACCGGTCCACGAAGTGGTCGCAGCCGTTGCTGGCCACGACAATTGCCTCCTCACGCATACCGAGCACATGAGCGAGCTCTCGCCGGGAAAACTCGGAAACGGTGCCGACTTTCCCTGTGCGCGCGAGTCCGCGGCCCAGCGCGCTGTGAGCCACTCTATACTGCCAGCTGAAATTCGCGGGGGTGCGGAACACCGCGGCATCATGGATGATGACCAGCTTGTCGCGATGCAGCAGTGGACCGGAGTTCCCAAGGTTTAGCAGTCGAGTACCGGCCGCTACACGAGCGAGGTCCGTCTGCTCCCACAAGTGACCGCTGTGGCGACCGACCGCCTCGACCGTGATGGCGCCCAACTGCAAATCTGTATCGGCGCCATTGGGGATAAGAAGACGCCATTTATGCCGACCAAGGTGATTTGGATCAGACTGGATCAAACGGTCCATGGCCGATACCATCTCTCGGCTATACCTTTGAACTCCACTCAACCTCTGACCTAAAAATCTTCCGTTTACGGAAATACATTTCGCGACTTGTTGTGAAGACATCCGACGTTCTGCCATCATCTGTGGATTAACAGTCATCATCATACTTCACCTCAGCTCCCTCTATCCACCCGCTTCTGTAGGCGGTGCGGAGAGAGTTGCCTCCATATTGGCAGAGACGCAGGCGCAACAGGGGCACAGCGTTTACGCTTCCTCGCTTGTACGTCGGCCGACGGGAGAGTTCAGGCGCCACGGCGTCGCCGTTCGGCCGCTTCGCGCACGCAATCCGCTGTGGATTGAGGACACAGCGAGGTACTCCGCGCCGATCCGACTGGCGAACAAGGCGGCGACGGTGCTGAACTGGCGGGTTAGCTCCGAATTCGGGGCACTTCTCGACGACATTCGCCCAGAGGTCCTGCACACCCACTCCATGGTCGAACTGCCCCCTGCCGTATGGGACGAAGCTGCCCGCCGTGGCGTGCCGATCGTCCATACGCTCCACGATTACGACCTGCTCTGCATCCGCGCCGCATTGTTCAAGGACGGACGCAAATGCCACCCGCGCCACACCGCCTGCCGCGCGCTCTCCACCCCCAAACGGGCTTTGCACGACCGCATCTCTGCAGTCGCAGCAGTGTCGCGCACCGTACTCGACGTCCACCTTGCTCATGGGCTTTTTACCCATCTTGCGCCCGAGACGAGGCAGGTGGTCTGGAACCCCGCGCAACTGGAGCGTGGGAGCCATGGACGGAAGCCTCGCGCGTCCGGCGCTCCCCTACGCTTCGGTTTCCTTGGGCGACTCGTTACAGAAAAGGGCTTGGGCCTCTTGCTGAACGCCTGCAGCAGCCTTCCTGCATCCGGCTGGACGTTGCGCATCGCCGGGGAAGGACGCGACAGGGCGACGTTCGAACAACAGGCCCGCCACCTTCCCGTTACCTTCGGCGGTCACGTCGACGCGGCGCAGTTCTTGTCCGAAATCGATGTTTTGGTATGCACGCCTTTATGGGATGAGCCGTTCGGACTGACCACGCTTGAAGCTTACGCCGCCGGCTGCCGAGTCATCGGCAGCGCCTCAGGCGTCATCGGCGAACTGGTGCAGCGCGTGGAGCCAGGCTGGTCCGTTCCCCCCAACGATGCTGAAGCACTTGCGGCGGCTATGGCACGTGCCATCGGGGACGACAGCGCTCTTCCTGCGGAGCGGCAATTCGCCGTCGAGGCGCTCCTCGAAGAACTCGAGCCTGACAGTGTCTCCCAGACTTACCTCGATCTCTACAAGGCCGTTGGAGCAGGCGCAGCCGCACCCTCGGCAGCGCACAGGTGACATCATGCGTATTCTGCACCTCAGCATGCTCTACCCACCACACGTCCTCGGCGGTGCAGAGCGCTCGGTCGCTATGCTCGCGGAAGCACAGACAGCGCTCGGGCATCAAGTAGCAGCGGCCTGCACGACGCCTGGCGAATTCGCGCGGGAGGAGCGCAATGGGGTCAGCGTATTTCGCATGCCGCACGAAACCTCTTTCTGGGCAGAGGAATGGCCGCAGCACGGAAAGCTGGAACGTGGGTGGCGCAAGTTCAGGCAACAATTCAACTACCGCCTTCGCGCGCACTTCGGCCGAATTCTGGACGAATTTGCACCAGACATCGTCCACACCCACTCACTGGTGGATGTTTCTACGACGGTGTGGGAAGCAGCCGCCGCGCGCGACCGGCCGATCGTCCACACCTTGCGTGATTACGATCTGCTCTGCGCCGACGCGTCCATGTGGCATGATGGCGAGCCTTGCGGGGTAAAATGCAAGGTGATGACGTTCGCCAAGATCGGTCGCCACCGGCTGACCCATGGTGTCGCCGCCGTCGGCCGCGAAACACTTGATATCCACCTGCGAGCGGGTCTGTTCGATCATCTCCCTGAGCACTTGCGCAAGGTGATCTGGAACCCCGCGGTAGTTGAGGGCGCAGGAGAGGGTTACGTGCGCCCTTCACGTGCGGGCAAGCCCTTCACCTTCGGTTACCTGGGTCGCATCAACGATGAGAAAGGCGTGGGCACGCTGATCGACGCAGCCCGCAGGCTTGCACCAGGAAGTTGGCGGGTCGTCATCGCAGGTAAGGCGAACAATGCGATCCAGCCCTTTGTTGAACGGGCGGCCGGGTTGCCGATCACGTTCCCGGGCTTCATGGAGCCCCGCACCTTCTTCGAAGACATCGACGTGATGGTTGCTCCGTCTATCTGGGCAGAGCCGCTACCCCGCACGATCCTTGAATCCTACGCGATGGGTGTGCCGGCGATCGGCGCCCGATCCGGCGGCATCCCCGACCTCGTTGGACATGCCAACGCCGACTGGCTCTTCACGCCCGGCGTTGCGGAGGACCTTGCGAGCCGCATGCAGTCCGCGATCAACATTGGTCGGCAGAGCCTGCCCGGCAAAACGGCATTCGGCCATGTCTTGAAGGAAACGTTGCCGGAGATCGTCGCTCAGCGCTACCTCGCTTTTTACGAGGATGTGCTGGCCGCTCGCCTGGCCCGGGCGGCCTGAGCGACCGACATGCGCATTCTGCACGTTGCCGAGTCGGTGAAGGGAGGCTGCGGCACCTACCTCGATCAGCTCGTGGGCGCGCAACTCGCGGACTCTGCCATACAGAATGTCCACGCCATAGTTCCTGACGCCCACGTCAGCCAACTCGCGAATATTCCGCTAGAACGTCTCACGCTATTCCGTAGCCAAGGCCGTTCACCTGCGTCGCTCATGGCCTTGTGGCGCGCGGTGCAGCAGGTGACGCAAACGTTCCGGCCCGACTGCGTTCACCTGCATTCGACTTTCGCAGGAGCGATCGGCCGCCTCGGCTTTGCGTCCCGCCGCCCTCGACCTTCCATAGTCTACTGCGCGCATGGGTGGGCCTTCGATATGGAGGGCTCTGCGGCGCGTCGCACCATCATGGCATCGGCGGAAAGGGCTCTTGCCTTCGGCTGCGAGGGCATCATCGCCATCTCGGGACATGAACGACGGCGTGCCATTGAAGTAGGGATTGCGCCCGAGCGTATCGTTACCGTGCTTAACGGCATCGTTGACCTTCCACCGCCGCCGCCTCCGCGGCCGGGGTCGGTCCGCAAAGTGCTCTTCATCGGCCGACTGGACCGTCAGAAGGGCATCGACGTTCTGCTCAGCGCCATCGACGGACTCCACGACAGAGTCTCCCTGAGGATTATCGGCGCGTCAGTAGTCGGAGACCAAGCGCTCACGCACTCGCCTCGTGCGGGCGTCGATCTGCTTGGCTGGTGCGACGAGGCGGGCATACAGGAAGAGCTCGCTTGGGCAGACTGTGTCGTCGTCCCCTCTCGATGGGAGGGGTTCGGGCTGGTTGCGGTGGAAGCCATGCGCGCTGGTCGCGCCGTCATCGCGTCGAAAGCAGGCGGCTTGCCGGAGGTGATCGAAGATGGCGTGACCGGCTGGCTAGTTCGTCCTGAGGACCCTGCAGAACTGCGCTCGGTGCTGCTTTCACTTAGCCACGCCCAGCTCGTGGACGCCGGAGCCGCCGGTCGGCAGCGTTTCGTCCGGCGCTTTACCATCGATCGCACAACGACGGCCTTGAACGCGGTTTACACGCAGGCGATCGCTATGCGCAGCAGCATTTCCCACGCGCTGCCCCACGCGGCAAGTGCTCAGGCTGCCGGATAGCACGGCGCGCAGCGCACCCGACTGAGCAGTCTTCAAGCTGCTCCGTCGCGGCGGGCGGCGGACTCCGCAGGAAGTTTTCTCTATTCGCCTAGTCTGTCGCAGGCACTTGCTGACCGGCAGCTTCATCCGTCGTTATGCTGCACTAGTTGGGCAGCAACTCGCCATTCGGCCGACGTTTGTGCCAGAAAGGCCAGTGGTTTCCGCGCTATCTCAGTTCCGTTTAGCCGCCAGTTCCGCCGATGGCGTCGTCGTCGGAGCGTAGCCGGGCTGATAGGATATCTCCGCGTCTTTGCGCAACGCGAGGAGCTTTTCCTGAACGGCTTCCTGCTTGAGCGCGGTAATCGCCATCGCTGTGCGGTCTACTGGTGCAGGCGGCGCATCCTTTGCCTGCAAAACTGCCAACGAAACCAAAGCACCGTTATGTGCCAGCACAAGCGGAGTTTCTGCGGGGAGAGCGACTATCTGCTGGTATAGGTCGAACGGCAAAGTTGCCGAGTCCAATACGGTTCTCTCACGCCCGTAAGGCTGCGAATGCGAGTCCAGGTATGATGCGACGGCATCATTGCTCTGCAACGGCTTCAGGGCCTCAGCGGGGCTGGTGCTTGCTGCCTGAATCCGGTCGACGAGAAACAGCTTTCGTCCCTCAAAGCGCTGAGGGTTGGTGGAGATGAAGCTCGCGACGGCGCCCTCGCTCGGCTCCGGCGCGTCTTCAGCCCACCGGTCGAACAGGGTGCGGCTGAGCATCACCTCGTCTAGCCGCTTGGCCCTCGCCAGGTATTCAGGCGTTTGATCAAGATCGAGGCGGCGAGCCTCTGCCACAGCGAGCTTGCGATCGATCACGCCGCTCAGCAGGGCAGCGAGGGCAGGCTGCGCCGTGCCCTCCCCCGACGTGCCTGCTTCCGGCTCAAAGGCGAGCTCGCGGCGCGTTACCTCCTCACCGTCTACCACCGCTACCACCTGGCCGTTGGGTGTTTTTTCTCCGCAGGCAGCGATAGTCACGAGCATGCCGAACGCGAGGAGGAGACGCGCTGCACCGGCACCCGATCGAAGCAGTCTCATGTGAATATCTCCCTTCCTGCCTCGCCAAACAAAATCCGCTGCCCGACCGGTGAAAGGCCACGGCTCAAGTCCGCTAGGAAAGCCTTTGCGGTTGCGGCGCCCTCCTCACGGCTGGCGGTCGGCACCGAAAGGCGCACGAGAATGCCATCTGGCATGCGCCCGGCGAAGTTCTCTCGAGCAACCACCAACGACTGCCCGGCACGATCTGGCGGGAAGTTCGCCCCGATCCGCGACCAGAAAGCGACTTGTTCGATATACCCGCTGGCACGCCGGGCTGTCAGAATACTGGCAGGAATGCTATGGCCGTGCAGTTCCATGACAAGAGGTTCAGGATCAGTGATCGTGAAACCTTGCTGAGGATAGCACTCGTCCGGCCGGTGCAGTTCAAGCGACAGGTTCTGCACGCTGCCGTACGCCATGAGAGCCATCACCGCAGGTTTGCCTGGCGCCGCGTAAACGCGCGTAAGCACCTGATCATACAACCTATCCGATAGCTCATCCCGAGGCGGCAGGACGAGGCCCGAAGTGGTGAGGAAGCGATAATCGCCGACAGTGGTGGGAATCGCCGCTTCCAGTTCCCCCTGCGTCAGCTCATCGAAGATGCGCCGGGGCTTCAGCAGCACAGACGCGGCAGTAATCCCCAAAACCATTGAACCCGTCAGCAACTCGCGCCGAGTGGGGCTTGGAAGGGAGGTCGGGAGCCAAGGCCTGGCCGAGTCCGTCGAGCTCATCGTGCCTTCTCCCGCCCCAGTAGTAGAGGTGCCAAGATCCGGTCCAACGCGACCAATGTACCGAGCGCTACAAGGAAGATGAACAGGCCTGCAGCGTCGTGTAGAATTCCCTGCCCCACGGCATCACCGCCGTAATACGTCAGCAGAAGCAGAGCGATGACACGCACCGCGTTCGCAAACAGTGCGACCGGAATCATCAACACGGCCAGCAAAGCTGCATAACGGACGCGCGCACGGTGCAGCAGGTAAACGTAGAAGAGCCCGATCGCGGTGAGGCTCACGATGGAGTTCATGCCGGAACACGCGGCCGCTACGACCAACTCATACTGCCCGATGTACAGCAGGACCCCGTCTCGGGCTACGGGATAACCCAAGGCGGATAGGAAACCGACAGAGCCGCTCGCCACGAGTCCTTTCAATGCATGGGTCGCGGGAACAGCGATGTTATCTGGCGGCGGGATGATGAAGGCGAGGTACAGCACCGGCACTCTCAACCGCAGCAACTGACGCCAACCCAAAGCGCCATACAGCACGGTTACCAGGCAAATATAGATGCCAAGCAGTTGTAGCCACTGCTTGGCGGTGATTGCAGCTGCGACGGTAAAGGCACCGAACACCAGCAAGCTGGCGGGCACCAGCCATCGCGCCTGGCGATCTCTCGCGGCTTGCACTCCCCTCGCTTCGTGTAGAAGCAGCCATGCCCCGGTCATCAGGATGATCGGCCCCGCAGCTCCCTGTTCCGTCGACCAGTAGTTCTTCGCCAGCGCAACGATCCCGGGCGCTACGGTAATCAGCCCGGCCACAAGAATAAACCAGTGGCGCATCCACCAAGACGCGACGACTTCCTTCGGTACGCTTTGGCAGGAAGGGGCGGTGTGCATGGAAAGCTGCATTCCACCAGCATAAAGCGCTGCATGGCCGCAGCCACGAAGATCAGGTCCATGCTGACCCTAAACCGTCGCCTTTCTCGATACCAATCATCAGCCCGCAAGGGGCAACCCAGACCTCACCGCTCATAGGGCGAGTATCTGAAGCGTGTTGCACGGCTGTTTAGCGTCCGGTTTGCAACTGGCGACGAGCTCTGCAGAGGATGAGGTGCATTGAAGCCGATTTGGAGTTATCGATGCAGCAGATCATCCGCTCGTGGCATTTTGCCACGCAACGAGCGGATGAGTTTGGAGCGGGCAGGAAGAGCAAGTGCTATCCAATCGTGATGTCCCGCCGACGTCCTCGGCTCGCTACCCAGAGGTTAAGGCGTCGAGCTCCGAGGATGGAGACCCCCCGCGCGCACCTCGAGGACTTCTCATCGGTGTTGCGATCGGGCTGGCCCTCTGGGCCACCTTCGCGCTGACCTATGTGTTGATCTGGTGAGATCACGCGACAAATAGCAAAGCGGCCGACGCGAGCTACGTCCATTCTCGCTATACTTTCAGGGGTCAATACCCCTGCGTAAGTCAAACGCAATCAAGCAAAATAATATATATACCCGTACAATCCGATTCTACTGGCAGCAAAATTACATCCATTTTCGTAATAATTACGCATTTACCCTTAGGTTGCGATCAGTACAAATTCATGAGACCTACTCAGGAGCACAGATCAATTCTGATTCCCGTGCCTTTCTAATAATTATAACCATCTAGGAGCATGATGCTATGCCCGGACGCCAAGTTCTCATCACATCTGCAGTGATCGCCTCGGCCTTGGCCGTCTGCGCTCCTGCGCAGGCCGCCAGCACGTTCGCCGGAGACGGCTCGTCAAGTATCGTAAATGGCACTGGTGCTTTCTACGACAGCATGATTCCAGCTGGCATGTTTACCGATACAATCGAATTTTCTGTGGGCTCCGCCGGCACTTCCGACGTGGGGGTGCTTTACTTTAAGACAGTAGCGGGAATCACGGATCTCGCCGCCTCGTTCAACGGCACTCCCATCACCTTCGAGGAGGTAGGCGGAGTCCTCTTCGCCGGCGGCCTCAGCAAGTCAGTTGATGCCGGTCTCCAGGTGCTGACGATCACAGGCAAGTCGGGCGGAGCTGGGGCTTACTCCGGCACAGCCATGTTTTCAGCCATTCCCGAAGTCGCAACCTGGCTCATGATGATCGCGGGCATAGGTTTTACCGGCTTTGCGATGCGCCAGCGCAAAGCTGACGCCAAGGTCAGCTACGCCTTCTGATACCTGCCTCGGGAGCAATCCCGGGGCCTCTCTTCTGATCTCAGCGACACGCGAGGACGGCAATGCAACTTGGCGCCACTCCCCATGTGCCCTTCGAAGCCACGGAAATGCTGCGCACTGCAGCGTCCCGCTCAGTCGCCCGCGACGCGGCGCTCACGCGTGCGCTCGACATAACAGCGGCCCTGGCGGCCATCGTGCTGCTGCTTCCCTTGCTCGTGCTGATCGTTTTGGCTCTCAAGCTTACCTCTTCAGGTCCGGTGCTCTTTGCGCATCGCCGCATCGGAAGGAATGGAAAGGCGTTTCCCTGCTATAAATTTCGTTCCATGGTCGCGAATTCCGCAGAGGTGCTGGAGCGCCACCTTGCGGAGTGTCCCGAAGCGCGCGCCGAGTGGACGCGTGACCAGAAGTTGCGCAGCGATCCACGGGTGACGCCCGTAGGCCGCATTCTGCGACGCACCAGCCTGGACGAAGTGCCTCAGATCTTCAATGTGCTGCGTGGTGAGATGAGCATCGTAGGGCCGCGCCCGATCGTGGAAGGTGAGATGATCCGCTATCGCCAGTATATCTCCGCGTACTGCAGCGTGAAGCCGGGAATCACTGGACTTTGGCAGATTAGCGGACGCAACAATACGACCTACCGTCGCCGGGTTGCACTTGATACAGCGTACGCGCGCAGCCGCAGCATAAGGCTTGATATTGCCATCATCGTGCGCACCGTCCCAGCAGTTCTCTCTGGATCCGGCTGCTACTGACCGCTTTACACCAGTGCTGCTTATCACCGCAGCTGCGCAGCATCATAGGCCGACGCTCCTCATTGGTGGCCGCGCATCTTGCAAACTACGCCGGCCCGCATCGACCTGACGAACTCGCCATTTGCTTTGGCGCATGCGATTTCTGGCCAGGCGATCACCATGAGGGTAGATCAAACTCACGGCAGCGAGCTCGTCAGCGGCGCTTCATCCGCGACTTGGACGCGCTTCATCACGTGATCTCGCCATCGGCTTTCATCCTCCGTTTCTGGCAACGGGGCGGCCCGACGAGAGTTCATCCCTCACAGACGCAGCGCGTTGAAGTCAATGAGCATCCCAAGAGGCCGTCCGCCAGGATGAGCATTCAGCGAGACCTGTTTGGCTTTCCATTACTTCCAGGACTTGCAACGCACCTGGACATTGTCAGCACGCAGGAGGAGCCAGCACTCATAGATCACATTAGATCAGAGAGCTTGCTACCCTTTCGCTTCCAAGGCTGGTTCGGCAAACGCCTGACTCGCTCCTTCGGCTGGTCTTATGATTTTGAGAGCGGACGTTTCATACAAACCGATGCCATTCCTGGCTGGCTGTTGCCGCTACGTGACCGAGCTGCAGATTTTTCTCAGTTGGCTCCGGAGGCACTCGCCCAGGCATTGTTGATCCGGTACGACGCAGGCGCCGGTATCGGCTGGCACAAGGATAAGCCTGTCTTCGAGCACGTGGTCGGCGTCTCCCTCGGAAGCCCGGCCGAGATGCGCTTGCGACGGCGGAACAGCCGCGCGTTCAGCCGCCTTTCACTCCCTCTTGTTCCTCGGTCGGCCTATCACTTGTCAGGCGAGGCACGCCATGAATGGGAGCACAGCATTGCGCCCATGGCCAGCACACGCTGGTCGATCACCTTCCGCAGCCTGGCTCGGGTGTAGCGAAGGGAGGGCGGATGCGCAGAGGCGCGACAGCCTTGCTGCCGCGCCTCCCGCCCACTTCCTTTTGCATTTTGCTGATCGTTTGCGGTCGACCAGCTAGCGCTGAGCGCCCAAGTCTGTGTCTTTCCGGTAAACCTGACACGCCTCAGAAGCTGGTCCAGTCATCTCCCGCAGATGCGGTGACAAGACTGCCGTTGCCGCTGCCGTTCGGCTTGGTCTTGACACTCGCCGGAGGAGCCTGGTTGTTTGCGACCGGAGGCATGAAGCTGGCTGAGGATTTCGCCATTGCCTTGGTCGACTTGCTGCTATTACTGATTCTGAACTGACCAGCCTTGCCCGCAAGAGCTTCAGATTCGCTGTTCAGGTTGCGTGCGGCAGCCGAAGTTTCCTCAACCATCGCGGCATTCTGCTGCGTAGCTTGATCCATGTTGTTCACGGCAACACTGATCTGGCTGATCGCGGAGGCCTGAGCCTGGTTGTCAGATGCCATGCCGCCCAGCAGCTGGTGAACTTCGCCGACACCTTCGGAGATGCCTGCCAAGGCGCCGTCGACCCGCTGCACCGCCTCGACGGCGGTAACGATGTCGGTCTGAGTCACCGTCAGCTGATCGCGGGCACGCTTCGCTTCCTCTTCGGCACGCATGGCGAGCGCACTGACTAGATCAGCCACGACCGCGAAGCCGCGACCCGCGTCACCCGCACGACCTGCTTCCACGGCGGCGTTCATGGCGAGAACGCGGGTCTGGAACGCGATCTTGTCCACGCCTTCGATAACTTCGTCGATGCCTTTCGCGCTTGCACGCACGCGGCTCATAGCCTGGACTGCTTCGTCGGCAACGACGCGTCCGCCCGACACGGTGCTGATGGCTTCATCGGCGCGCGTTACCGTACGGCCAGCGGCTTCGGCTGTAGCCTTGATGCGGCCGTCGATCTGCGCCAGCGCAGCCGAGGTTTCCTCCAGGCTCGCAGCATTGCTCTCAGTGCGGCGAGCAAGGTCCTCCGACGCGTGGGCGATCTCGCTCGATCCGGTGCGAAGGCTGTGAGAACTCTCGATCACCGAGCCGATCAACTCGCGCAGATTCGTCAGCGCGGAGTTGAAGTTTGTGCGCAGATCGACGTAAGAGGGTGGGAAATCGGCCTTGATCTCAGCCGTGAGGTCGCCCTCCGACACGCTGGCAAGCTTCTCCGAAACCGTGTCGACGACAAATTTCTGTTCCGCGTCGGACTTGGCTTTATCCGCGGCGGCGCGCTCTTGGGCAACGGCCGCATCGCGAAACACGAGCACTGTCTTGGCCATCGCGCCAACCTCGTCGCCACGCTCAACTCCTTCAACAGCAACCTTGTTGTTGCCAGCCGCCAGGTGGCGCATTGTTTCCTGAAGGCGGCTGAGGGGTGCCACGATTGCTTTGTTGGAGGCGAATATCGCGACCGCTACACCACCGCCGACGCCCACAAGGCTCATCACAAGCATCCAGAAAGCGCGCGATCCCGCCGTTGCAGCGAGTTCGTCGGTTCTGCGGTCGCTCTCGTCGACACGAGCCTTATTGTATTCCGTCCAAGCCCTGGAGAGATCGTCGACTTCCCGGTCCGCTGCTCGAAGGACCTGCGCGGCCTCTCCATCACGGTTCGCGAGGGCGAGCTCAATCGCCTTCAAGGCAGTGCCGCTCACCTGCTCAAACCGCTGGCGAAACTTTGCAATATCACTAGCCAGAGCCGGGTCCCTTTTCACCGCGTTATCGAGATTCCCGCGTCCGGCTTCGTTCGACGCCTTCGCGAATTCGGCGGCAGCACGTGCTTCTGAGCTCGCGCCTTCCGCATTCATGGCACGGTAGCCTGCGAGAACCATCTCGACAGCGCGCCGATTGGTACGCACGAGATCGGTCGTCGCTGGTAGCGTCTCGTCCGCCAGGTCCGTGTACTCGGCGTCAATGGAAGAGATTGTCTGGTAGCTGAGGATCGCAAGGCCAAGAGTGACGACGCCCAGCATGATTAGCAGGGCCGTAACCTTTCCGGCGATCTTCATGTTGCTGATAAAGGTCATGAACCGTCCTCGATTTCTTTTGCAACGCCGCCTGGAGGCAGCGCAAAGCACTAGAAAGTTATAGGAAAGTTGGTTCACTCACTCGGCAGGGAAAACGATTTTTTTCGATTCGCGATGTTGGCTCGGACGTGCGCTTCGGCTCTAGATTGATGCGTAGGAGTGGCGCAGCCGCCGATCATTCGATTGAAACCAGACCGGCGGCGAAGGAAAGCCGTAGCGCTTCGGAAAGGCTGCTCACTTCCAGCTTATCCATCAGCTTGGACCGATGAATCTCCACTGTGCGGGGGCTGATATCGAGTTCATGGGCGATCACCTTGTTGGCATGACCACGGATCAGCCCCTCAAGTACCGCCTTCTCCCGCGCTGAAAGGCGGTCGACCTTAGCTTGTGCTGCCGCAACGCGGGCATCGGCCGCGCGGTTCTGCTCAAGCCTTTCGAAGGTGGCATCAACGATATCCAGCAAGCGCTTAGGCTCGTAGGGTTTCTCCAGGAAATCGACGGCACCGGCGCGGATCACATCCATGGCAAGGCTCACGCTGGCATGACCAGTGAGCATGATCGTCATGAACTTGCTTCGGTCGATGTCGCGAAGCACGTCGATGCCGCTGACGCCCGGCATGTGGTAATCGACCAGCAGCACGCCCGGCTCGAGCTCGTCCACCTGCTCAAGGAAAGCGCTACCTGAACGATAACAGTGGATCAGAAGGTTTGAATGTATGGCCAGAAGGCTGCGCAACGAGTCACGGACGGCGTCATCATCATCGACAACGTAGATCGTTCGAGTGGGCACTGCTTACCTCTTCCGAACGGTGATCGGTGCAGCAAAGCGGATGGTGGTTCGCTCCCGCTCAACTTGACGGCACAGCACCCTGTCGCCGCGAACCTTCTCGTCAGGGCGGCGCAAAGAAAGCGCCAAGCTTCGGCAGCGGCAAGAGCAGGCCGCTTCTAAGGCCGCAAACAGAGTAGCACGGGAACTTCCTGAAAGGTCGGTGTCACCAGCGGACGCCCCTACTACGATCATGTTCTTCCCCCTTTTTTTCAGCTTATAGCCGCCTTGTTGGCACTTTTATGCATGTTGCATCGCCCACACGCAATTTCCAAGTAGTTTACGAGGGATGTGGTGCTCGCCCCTGATGCATAGCCTCAGCGCTGGAGGCAAATGCCTCGCTATTCAGATGTAGCCTCGCGGGAGCCGGGCGGGCGTACGAGATGGTGTCGACACAACGCCTGAGACCGGCGCAACGGAAAGCCGCGCCGGGCAGTTGAGCCCGGCGCGGCGCCAAGAGAGAGAAACGCCGCGCCCCGAGGCGCAGCATTTAGCTGAGATGCCCGACTACCCCAATCAGGCTGCCAGCGAACCTAGAACACTGGCGCTGGCGGCCTTCAGCATGACGTCGGAACGAACCTCTGTTGCGTCGGCAAACGAAGAGGAAGAGTCGACACTATCGACTGCAACGACACGCAAGGCGCGGTTGTGTGACAGCGCGGGGTCGGGAAGCAGGCTCACACCGCTGTGCGCAACGATCTGAGGGACTTCCACCTGGATCTGCGCCGGCTTCGCCTTGGCGGCCTTGGCTGCAGTGACGCCATAATCGGCCATGATGGCAAAGCGCGGTTGAGTGGATGCGAGTTCGGCCAGCCCCTTAGTCGCGCGCTTGCTGATTTGCCGGATCTGTTCCTTTGTGATCCCGGTGCCAGCGCCGACTTCGTCAAGCGTCGCTTCCTCGAATACGCGTCGCTCCAGGATCTGACGGTCGCGGGCCAACTTGTCCTCTAGCTTCTGAACTTCAATCGGATCGAGACGGCTGAACGGAGACCGCTGTTCCGTAGCCTCCGTCGGCTGGCGCAGTGCGCGCTTGGGCTGAGGGCGACGACGCAACTGCTCAAGGCCGAGCGCCCGGTTGTGGCGGACGTACTCTTCGAGAAGAGCGCTGGTGCTCCGCTTCGCGAGGTACTCCGAGGCGCCGCTCTCGGTGAGCTCCAGTGCGCTTTCGTCCTCAATCATGCCCTCCAGCGAGGTCTCCTCCCCTTCGGGGCCGCTCGCTGCCGCATGAAGTGAGACGGTCGTCGCCTCCACCTTCTTGGCCGACGCGCGCTGATCCGTCATCAGGCGGAAGCGCAAGCTCTGCAGTTCACCGCGAAGCTGCCAATTCACGAACGTGGTGAACTGAGCCTTCGTCGGATCGTAGCCTTCGATGGCGCGGTGCACGCCGATGGCGCAGCACTGTTCAGCGTCGTCCCAGTGAGCCACCAAGCCATACTGGCGTATGAAGTGGCGGATGCGCGGTGCGATGAGCTTCAGTATCCTGGCGAAGGCTTTATCGACATTGGCGCGCTGGCGAGCAGTTTGCCGCTCCCCCTCATTGGGACGGTTTTCGATAACCGTAGCGACAGCGGCTTCCAAAGCGATGGTGATCTTGGACATCGGAGCGTGATCCCGGCTTCCTTGGCGGCGACCCCCCGTCGCCTCCCGTGAGACCTCTTTTGCTCCAGACCTTCTGTAGTCGTGGTAACCATACCCATAGGTAAAAACGCGTACCTAACTTTTTTAGGCGAAGCGATCCGGGTTAATCCGACGATCAGCGTAGGCGTTCAGCCAGCGACGATGCGCGTCCGTGGCATTTCCCGCCTCTTCAAGCCGGCGACTCGCCTCATCAGGACCGACCTGGGCTGCCAGAAGTCGCTGCGCCCGAGCGGGATTAAGCCCGCCATCCAGAAACTTAGCAGCATCGCAGGGCCCTAGATGATGGCCCAGGTAAGCGGCCTTGGCAACGCTCTCGACGTCACCATCAACCTTGACTCCTGCGCGCTTAAGCCGTTGCAGGTTACCATTTGCATAATCCGCGATCGTCTGGATCGAGGCTTCCGGATCGTAGCGAAGCGTCAGGAGCGAACTTCGCGACCCGGCCGTCACCTGCCCTGCTCCGTTTAACCATCCGCGCCGATTCGCCTCAGCGTTGAGCCAAGTGCCGGGCCGCTCTGCTTCGGCTTCCCAGGTGCCACTGAGGAACTGGCCAAGTCCGGCGGCGCTGGAACGCGGGTTGCGCGAATGCACGTTCCAGGTGCCGTCTCTCGCACGGCCTGCTTCGGCATCGATGATGGAAGCCAGCGCAGTCGCGGGAATTCCCGTGCGTTCGGCAGCCCGAGTGATCGAATCCGCGTGACGTGCGTTAGGACCAAGCGCCTCTGCGCGAAGCGGCATGTCAGCGCTGGAGACGTTCGACGGCAGGGCGGAGCGCGGCTCGGACGCGAGGACGGCTTGGCGGGGAGCCGCCGTTTCGCATGAGCGGGGAGGCGCATCGCCTTGCGCCATCACGGCGAGCAGCGCGTCAAGCCCGCTCGCCTGTCCCATTGGCTGGCTCCAGGAGGTGGCTTGGCTATCCCGAGCCCGATCATCCCCCAGCGCCGCCCGCCACAGACCCTGGGTCAGCTCGGACCGCGCCTGGCGATAGATCAGATCAGCGCGCTGTGTTGGGCTGAGTGCGGAAATCTCTCCCCTGTCCATCATCGACGTCGACCGGCTGCTGCACGAACAACGCGCACTTTCGAAAGGAAGTCGGCCGCGGCTCGATCATCGATAGCTGACTGCTCAGCGCCTTCAATGCGGCGGGCCTCTTCATCGCGATAGCGGGTGGCGGCACCTTCTATGGCGCTCAGCGAACCGTAGACTTCGCGCGCCTGCGATCGAAGCCGAGCAACGCGGGCGTCAATGGTTCGCTGATTCTCCTCAAGTTGCGACCGCTCTGCCCGCATCCGGGCGAAGTATGCCGTGGCCGGAACGTTCAAGGCGCCCGCCGCGATCACGCGTTCGCGGCATACGTTCGCCTCGATCTCCGTCTGGCGCCGCTCGACGTCAGTAAGCCGGCCCATTTCGACACCGATGGATATGCGGAGTTGATCGACTTCACGGCGCTGAAGTCCAATGGCCGAGCAGTAGGGTGTCCTCATGCGACAACTTCCTCAATATCGACGGGGCTGGCGGTGGTCTCAAGGATCTCTTGAAGCGCGGCGAAGCTTCCGGCGCGGAACCCTTGGTCGTCCTTGCCCTGGCCCAGCAGCGCTTCGATGCGCGGCGCAAGCGCGATGGCGCGGTCCACCTCAGGGCTCGCGCCCGACTTGTAGGCTCCGAGGCGCACCATCTCTTCCATGTCGGCATAGAGCGACAGGATACTTCGCGCGCCGAGGCGAAGCGTGTTCTCTTCCTCGGTGTGGGCGCGCGGCAAGGTGCGCGACACGGACTTGAGCAAATCGATCGCGGGGTAGCGGCCCCGCTCGGCGATGCGGCGACTCATGACGACGTGACCGTCCAATACGCCGCGCACGGCATCGGCAACCGGTTCGTTATGGTCGTCGCCGTCAACGAGTACTGTGAACAGGCCGGTGATACTGCCCTGCCCGGCAAGCCCCGGTCCGGCTCGTTCCAGAAGACGTGGCAATTCGGCAAAAACGGTCGGCGTGTAGCCCTTGGTCGCCGGCGGTTCGCCCGAGGCGAGGCCGATCTCGCGCTGGGCCATGGCGAAGCGTGTGACCGAGTCCATCAGGCACAAGACGTTGAGGCCTTGGTCGCGAAAGTGTTCGGCGACAGCGAGCGTTGTCCAGGCCGCCTGCCGACGCATAAGCGCTGGCTCGTCGGACGTGGCCACCACTACGACGGACCGTGCCAGGCCTGAAGCTCCAAGATCGTCTTCGACGAACTCCTGCACTTCGCGGCCACGTTCTCCGATCAGACCGATCACCGCCACGTCGCATTGGGTCCACCGTGCGAGCATCGAGAGCAGCACTGACTTGCCAACGCCGGAGCCTGCGAACAGGCCAAGCCGCTGACCGCGGCAAAGCGGTGCAAAAACATCGAGTGCGCGCACCCCTGTATCGATTTTCTCGCCCACGCGCCCCCGTGCCGCAGCTGGCGGCGGCGAAGCCTTGATTGGCCGCGATACTGGTCCCAAAGGCAGCGGGCCCTTGCCATCGATCGGGCGGCCGAGGCCATCGATCATTCGGCCGAGCCAGCTACTGTCCGCCCGCAGGCCAAAACTGGTGGCCACAAGGTCTGCGCGGGCACCCGACGCCACCCCCTGTGGATCGCGAAACGGCATGCAATGGGCAATGTCGTGGTCAAGGCCGGTGACTTCGGCTTCGACTTGCCCCGTCTCGGTCGAGATTTCGACACGCGATCCGATCTGAGCGGCTCCGGCAAGACCAGCCACTTCGATCAGGGCACCGCGGACCGCCACCACTTTGCCGAAACGGCAATCAGGCGTCAGTTCGCGGATCGCGCGCGCTGCGGAAGCGATACTCGGCATAGTGAAAACTCGAGGTTGTTCAGGTCAAAGAGCTAGTTCAAGCTGCTGCGTGCAGCCCGTTCGCCGATCCGATCGAGACCTTTTTCCCGACCAGGATTTTTTCGCGACCAACCGCTTTCATGACGGCTCCATTCACGACGATCTTCTCGCCTTCGCGCAGTGAAATCCGAAGCATGCGGCTGATCCTCTTGGTGCTTGCCCCGTTATAGGACGAAGCTGACAGTCACCGGCGCCGTGATACGATTTTTTACTGAGTCACAGCCTCTGCCGTACTTCGTCCTATAATTGCTGGGCAGGCAACGGCATTCGGCCGTGCGCATCACCTCTCCAAGGGAGACCCCTGTTGAGCCTCTACTCCGCACTCTACTCTGGCGTGTCCGGCCTCAGCGCCCAGTCGTCCGCGATGGCGATCGTCGCCGACAACATCACCAACATCAACACGATCGGTTACAAGGGCGTCAGCGCCGAGTTTCGCACACTGGTTACCGACGGTCGTCTGGGTAACTCCTATTCAGCAGGCGGCGTCTCCGCAGCGCCACAGGCGATGATATCCAAGCAGGGCGTGCTACAGGCTTCGGCGAGCGGAATGGATCTCGGCATCGAAGGCGCAGGGTTCTTCGTGACGCGCAGCGGCAGCGGCCCCGACGCTGATCTCGCCTTCACCCGCGCCGGCTCTTTTAAGCCCGATCTCGAAGGTTATCTGCGCAACACCAGCGGCTTTTACCTTCAGGGTTGGCGCCTTGACGCTCAAGGCCAGCCGATCAGCACGAGCAACCTCGAAGCCGTGCGAGTAAGCGAACTGACCGGTTCGGCTGCAGCGACTGGCCGCATCCAGCTTCGCGCCAATCTTGCTTCGGACCAGGTCCCACACAATCCGGCTGCCTTTACTCCCGCCAAGACTTACACGGCAGGCACCATGGCCGAATACGCGACGAACCCGACGAGCGCCACGGCCATCCAGCCCCACTTCACGCATACGGTCGACGTCTATGATGCCCAGGGCAGTGTTCACACTCTGAAGCTTTCGTACCTGAAGACCGGCGCCAACACATGGAAAGGCGAAATC
Source organism: Novosphingobium kalidii (assembly GCF_040534015.1). NCBI lineage: Bacteria > Pseudomonadati > Pseudomonadota > Alphaproteobacteria > Sphingomonadales > Sphingomonadaceae > Novosphingobium > Novosphingobium kalidii. Next base: position 177,283 of record NZ_JBEWLY010000007.1, on the reverse strand, counting down.
TACGCGGTCCCTGCCTCTGATGTGACTGCAGCCGGCGGACTACTCGCCAGCGGTGACGTTGTTTTCAATCCTGACGGCACGCTGAACCGCGCAGGGTCGAGCCCGGCGCTGTTCGATACGCTTAACGTTGGCTGGACCAACGGTGCGGCTGCCGGACCGATCCAACTCGAACTTGGCAGCAATGGCCAGCTTGATGGTCTGTCCCAGTTCTCGGGCCAGTCCAGCCGTATTTCGTCCTCTGAGGACGGCGGTCTGCTTGGCACGATTGCCTCTGTCGAGATCTCGGCCGAAGGTAAGGTCAGTGCGATCTTCTCGGACGGAACCGCGCGCGAAGTGTTCCAGCTTCCACTTGCCACTTTCCAGAACCCGGATGGCCTCACGCGCCTGTCCGGCAACGCGTTCATCACATCGGGTTCCTCGGGTAACTTCGCGATCAACGCGCCAGGAAAGCTTGGAGGCGGTAACATCAAAGCGGGAACGCTGGAGGCTTCCAACGTCGATCTGGCCCAGGAATTCACCAACATGATCCGCTTCCAGCGTGCCTACAGCGCCTCGTCGAAGATCATCACCACGGTGGACGACATGCTGCAGGAGCTCGGCAACCTGAAGCGCTGATCGCCTTCTCGACTGACCACCCGCCGCTCCATCAGGAAGAAGTCACGTGTCACTAAACGATATCTTGGGATCAGCGCTCTCCGGCCTTGGCGCTTCGCAATCCGGTCTGCGCACGACTTCCGCAAACATCGCGAATGTGAACACGCCCGGCTATGCCCGCGAGCGCGTCTCGTTTGCGACAGGCGTCACCTCTGGCCGGGTAAGCGGCGTGGTGGTCAGCGAGCCAGACCGGATTGCCGACCGTTTTCTGGAAACGGCTGTCTATCGCCGTTCCGGCGAAATGGGCCGCGCCGACATCACCTCCAACTATCTCGACCGGCTGCAATCACTGCTCGGTGCTCCCGGAGCGCCATCCGGCTTGACTGCCCGTCTGGATGCCATTTCAAGCGCTGCTGTCGCGATGACAGGGTCGCCGGGATCGGAGCAGACGCTTGCTGCTTTCACTCAGCAGATCGGCGACGCTATTGACACCATGCAGCAGCTCGACACCGATGTCGCAACTCTGCGCGGGGATGTCGAGACCGAGGTCGGCCACACCATCGATACGGTGAACGGTCTCCTCAAGCGCATTCACGACCTCAATGACACAGTAGCGCAGCTAAATGGACTTGGCCGCAGCTCCGCTGGTGCAGCCGACCAGCGCATGACGGCGTTGGAGGAACTGAGCAACCTGATGAACGTGACGGTGCGCGACCAGCCGGACGGCCGCGTGACCATCGACACCGCTTCTGGCACGGTTCTGCTGGATCGGCGCTTGCGGCAGCTTTCCTACCCCGTCGCGGGTCAGGGCGTTGCTCAGCCGACCTACCCGCCGGTCGACATCCGCTTTGCGAATGGCGCCTCCACTGGAGATCGTATCGATTCCGCTGCCGTGGGGGGCAAGCTGGGCGGTCTTATCGACCTGCGCGATAGAGCCCTGCCTCAATTTGCCGACCAGGTGGGGGTCCTTTTCGGCGGCCTTGCCGAAACACTCAACGCGGTGGCGAACGAAGGGACCTCCGTTCCTGCTCCCAACGTCTTGGAAGGTCGGCAAACCGGCTTGATCGGGACCGATCGGCTTGGCTTTACCGGCAGCGCCACATTCGCGGTCCTGAAGGCGAACGGCGATCTTGTCGCAAAGACCGCGATCGATTTCAGCACGCTGACCCCCAGTACAGTCGATGGGGCAGTCGCCGCGATCAACGCAGGACTTGCTGGAGCCGCCACGGCTTCGTTCGTGGATGGCAAGCTGACGATCACAGCGACGGATGCGGCGCAGGGCGTGGCAGTCGCACAAGACCCGACGCAGCCAAGTAACCGAGCGGGCATCGGATTTTCCCAATACTTCGGGTTGAACGATATCGTCCGCAGCGCTGATAGTGCGCTCGTGCCATCCGGCTTGGCAGCGGGCGATCCGCATGGTTTCACGACGGGGGAAACGACGGAAATCGTCCTGCGGGACGCAAGTGGACGCTCGTTGACCGGGTATACGCTTTCACCGACCACTGGCGGGACGATGGGCGATCTCGTTACGGAGCTCAACGCCAGTCCGCTTGCAGCCTACGGATCGTTCTCCCTGGACGACCGCGGCCGGTTTCAGTTCATGCCGACCTCTGCGTTGAGCGGAGCATCGCTGAGCATACCTGCCGACTCCACCAGTCGATATGGAACCGGGCGGTCGTTTTCGTCCCTCGCGGGTCTGACAGGAGCCGCCAACGGCCTTGCAAGCGCAGAAGTGCTGCCGGTGTTGGTTGGAACCCCACGCCGGCTTCCATTGGCTCGGCTCGATACGACGGCTGCAATCGGCACCAAGGCCGTCGGCGCCGGCGACGTGCGCGGCGCCACCGCTTTCGTGGACAAGCTGTCCAAAGCGGCGGACTTCGGCAAGGAAGGAAGCTCTACGATCGAGCGCTTCGCAAGCGGTGTCATCGGTCGGGCTGCCATGCAATCTGCGCAGGCCGGCGCATCGCTGACCGACGCAGCCGCGCGCCGGGACGATGCAGTTAACCGCCGGGACTCGTTCTCGGGAGTAAACATCGACGAAGAGCTGTCGCAGTTGATTGTGTTCCAGAACAGCTACTCAGCCGCGGCGCGAGTGATGTCTACCGCTACGCAGATGTACGACACCCTCCTCGACATGGTGGGTTGAAAGGAACGATAAGATGACCAGGGTTGCCTCCATCCCAATGCAGCGCACGATGTTCAATGCCATCCAGCGCTCGCAGCAGAAGCTCTCCGCGACACAGCTCCAGCTTGCGTCCGGTAAAAAGGCGCAGAATTATGCTGATCTGGGCACAGACGCAGTACGCACGCTTTCGGCGCACTCGCTTCTTGCTCGGCAGGACGCACACGCTGCGGTTATCAAAAGGCTGGGCACGACCCTGTCCATCCAGGATGCCAACGTGGCCGGCATCGAGACTTCTGCAGAATCGCTGCGGGTGGCAGCGCTCAACGCGGTAGGCACCGGGGGATCGGCTGGTCTCCAGGAAGCGATCGACGCTGCATTCCAGCAGGTTCGCTCTGCTCTAAACGCGGACGAAGGCGGCGTGCCGCTTTTCGCGGGCTCGCGCACGGACCAACTTCCGTTCACGCCGGAAAAGCTATCGGACTTGGTCGGCGTTCCCGTCGCGGATAACTTCATCAACGACCGCAATCGTGCGTCTGCGCGGGTGTCAGAGGGGCTCGACGTCAAGTTCGGCGTCCTCGCCAGCGATCTGGGCTCCAAGATCATGGAGGGCTTCCGTACGCTCGCCGAGATGGGGCCTATCGGCGAGACCGTGACTGACGCCCAGAAGGCAACGCTTTCCGACGCGATCAAGCAGATCGAAAGCGGTTTGATAGATATTCGCTCGATCAACGCCGAAAACGGCCGCAAGCAAGCTCAGATCGAGACGCTCGGCACGCGCTCGGAGGACCGCGCCATCCTCCTCAAGGAACTGATCTCGCGCAGCGAGGATGCTGATCTGGCCGAAGTGGGATCCGAGCTGAAGATGCGCCAAACCGTGCTGGAAGCCTCCTATTCGGTCTTCTCGCAACTCTCCGGCCTGAGCTTGGTGCAGTACCTGCGCTAAGCAGCCAGTACTTTCCTTTAGTATCCCTTTGGAGCCCGGCCTTCCCGCACGTGCAGTGCCGGGAGGGTCGGGCTCCTCTTCATTCAAGCTCCAGGCGAACGCGCGGGTTCGGAGCACCCGTTGATGCCCGACCAGGATCGTGAACCTGCCGCGCCAGATGGAAACCTGGCCCAAAACGGGCAAGCTTCCTACCTTGAAGGGCGAGCTCGGGTTTGCGGGGTATCTTCGTTGGTGCGGTTGCCAGACGGACACCGGCAGCCGCAGCGGGCCAGGACCTTATGTGCTGGGCGATCCTGCCGACCTCTTCCGCAGCAAACATTCCGCAGGTTAGCACCGCGCTAACGGAGTGCCCATACCGGTGCCGTTCAGCAGGCCGGCCGCGGCCTTAAGCCGAGCCGGCCACAAGGGCTCACTTGCGCTGCGGCGCGGACGGTGCGGACGGTGCGACGTCGAGGAGATCCGCGTAAGCCCCTGCCGGACTGGCGGCGGGTATTGCCGACATTGCGCGGGAGAGGTTATCCGCGTCAACACTGGTGGGGTTTTGGGTTAGCATGTCGAAAGCAGGAGCTGTCGGTAGTCCCGCAAAGCCGGCCGCATAGCGGCTGCGGAGGCGAGCCAGCTCCCCTTCCCGGCCCAGCATGCCCAGCGCGATCGCGTGTCGCAGCACGACCGCCTGTCTCACTTCGGTGAGGCCTTCAGGAGGCGGCAGATCCGCCGCGCTCTCGGCGACGAGGCGGTTCCAGTCGCGCCGCTTCCACAGCAGCTCGGCCCTCAGGCCGCTCGCGCCCGGTACATCTTCGAGCACCGCCAGCGCCTGTTCTTTCTTGCCGGTCTGATACAGGGCCACGGCCTCGATGCGGGCGCGATCCCACAGCATCTCCTGCGGGAAAATGGTTCTCTCAGTGTCTTTCACCGCCTTGAGCGCACGATCTGGGCGCCCAGCGAGGATGTGGAGAGTGGCGACGCGCACGGAAAGCGGTCCCTGTGCTACGTCGAGTGCACGATGCCGCAACTGGTGTTCCAGCAACTCTGCGGCACGGGCATAGAGACCTGCCGCCTGCAGCCGGTCTGCAAGCTGGACGACCAAACGGTCCCCCTCCCCGCCTGCCGGCATCATGTCCCGATAATCCCAGTAAATTCCAGCAGCCTTTTCCAAAGGCATCTTGTTCTGGGGGGCCAGCAAACCAGATAGCCGCGTCTGAATTTCGGCAAGAAGCGACGGAAGGTCGGGACCCAGTTCAAAGTAGCGGACGAGCGTCGCGCCCGCTGCAATAGCTCCACCCTCGTCGCCCGCCTTCTTGGCCAGCTTATAGCTAAGGCGCAGGGCCTGTTCCTCGATAGCTCCACCGCGCCAGACGAAACGGATGTGATCGACTTCGCTGCGCGCCTGCGGCAACGCCATGGTTCTCTGCGAGACAGCGAGGTCTATCAGCGCCAAGCGAGCTTGATAGCGCTGTTCCTCATTGCCGTGGCGCTCCGCACGACCGAGCCGAATGCGGGCCCTGCCGAAGTCATCCATCGCGAGGTGGGCTCGACCGCGCATGATGTTGGCGGCAGCATCTGCATCGGGCGCGGCATTCAGCCAGCGCAGCGCCCGCTCTGGCTGCCCGCTCGCTAGCGCGGCCTTGGCCAGCTCTGTAAGGAAGGGGACCCGCTGGGCTCCCGTGCGAGCCGCAAGAGCGGCGCGGGCACAACCCACTTCGCGTTGCGCCTCTTCATCCCGGCCGGACATTGCCAGAGCCCGCGCTCGCCAGAAACATGCTTCCGGATTGCTGCCAAGCTCTTCACGGCTCAGTGCCGTCAGCGCCTCTTTCGGTCGCGCCAAGGCGGCAAGGACGACGCCGCGAGCAAGTTCGAAATTGGCAACCAGCGCCAGATCGGAATCGTCCTTCAACATGACGTCGAGGACGCCCCATGCATCCGCATAGCGCTCCTGAGCGATCAGAGTTTTCGCATAACCCCACCGCGCAGCTTGGCGCGTGGTTGGCTGCGACCGGCCCAAAGCTTCGAGCGCCTGTTGCCTTGTCAGCCCGCCCCAGCCTTGAGGTCCATTGATGCGAGCCATGTCGGCAAGCTCCGGCGCGAATCCGGGAAAGCGCGCAGCCCGCACCGCCTTTGCCTCCTCGGACCGAGCGGCTGTGTCGGATTTGGGCATTTGCACGTGAAGCGGAGCGGGCGCGAGCGGCGCCTGGCTGGACCCGCGCGGAACGCCGGCCGTGCTTGCGCCCGCCAGCAGAAGGAGGAGCGAAAGTTTCATGCAGGTGTTCCCCCGACCAGCCCGAAGTACACGGTAGCCATCCCTCCGGCGGCGCAGGCCGCCAGAAAGAGCAACGGAAGAAGCAATCCGGGGGAACCGGATCCCTCGGCGGCAACGATAGGAGCGGGAGCTTGCGGATCGCCGGGAGCAACCTTCGGGTCCCCCGGCATCGCATCGCCGGCACGGCGACCGTAGTTGGGTTGCGCGCCGGAGCCCACCAGCTTGAATTTGCCCGGCTTCTGATTGCGGCTCATCCGCCCGTCACCTCAATATCCTGTCAACTCTTCCATTATAGGAGAAACAAGCCCGGGTCGGCGCCACGCCGAACGAACCCGCCGCAGGAGTACAATTGCATGCGCAAGGCGATCACAATGGCAGGCGCCGCATTGACCTTAGCCGGGGGCGGCACGGTCGCTGCGACAGCAGGAGCCGACAAGACCGAAAACGCCGCGCTCGAGCCACATCTCGTGCCAATGCAGGAGATCGCGGTGCCGATTATCGACGGCGACCGCCTCGATGGCACGTTTCGCGTGAAAACATTTCTCGCTGCAGACGATGCCGAGGCAGCAGAGCGAATCGAGGCCGCTCTGCCGCGGCTACGTTCGGCCTCCCTCGCGGCCGCACTGGAATTTTCCCGACTGCACGCCTCACCATTTCGCCCAGTCGACGCCGAGATGCTGAGCAAGGATTTAACTGAAGCGCTTCAAAGCGAGGAGCCTGGCGTGACCAGAGCTCTGGTGGTGGAAGTGGTAGCCAGTCCCGCCTGAGCGTACCGCTCAGGAGGTCAAAACAAAAAGGCCTTGAAGCGCACACGCGCTTCAAGGCCTTTTTGTTTTACGGTCCTTCTTCGCTTTATGGCTTCGCCCTTTGCCCTCCCGCCGAGGGGAATGGCGCTTGCGGCTGCGGCATACGAGCCATAGCCATCGTCAATGCCGCCGCGCGCTGCGGTGACATGTTAGCCAGGATCAGCCCGGTAGAGCGTTCGCGCATGCGGCGAGCGACTTCTACTTGCACGTCCATTTCGAGTTGCTCGAGTACGATAGCCGCTCGGTTCGGACGCATTGCTTGATAGATGCGCGCCAATTCGGAGAAGCGTTCCTCGTTCGCATCCCTTGGTGGGCTGTTTGCCGCGGCGCGCTGCGGTGCGCCTCCGCCGGCCTGCAGTCGCTGCTCAGCCGCTCGGGCAGCTTGCTCGCGCAGCTCAAGTGCACGGGCGCGGCGCGCGGCCTCCTGGTCGCGTTGGGCAAAGTCCTGCTTGATCGAAGCACCGAGCCGAGTCTCAGGTGCACTAGGCGCAGGATTGGCAGCACTGACGCCATTGGCCAGCACAGAAGCACCTGCCGCAGCCGCGGTAAGCATCAGAAGCGAAGGACGCAGGTTCATGCCAGTTCTTCTTCAAGGTCGAGAGGTTCCACGCCCTCTTCGGATCCGCGCTTGCTGCTCGCCTCAAGAAGGCGATCGGCGGTAACGTTGGCGATCCCCACCATCACGCTGAGTTCATCGCGGATCTCTTCCGCCTGTGCCAGAATGCGCGCATTGGCGGCGGCATCCGTGCACAACGTGGTCTTGAGCTCGCCCAGCACCTTGCTGGCTCTGCTGGTGGCTGAATCCAGCCCCTCGATCAACTGCGGCAGCGCCGCGCCCGCACCTTTGACGGCCTCAAGGCTGCGCATCATCCGCACGCTCTGTACAAGCACGGCGAGGCAGAAGATAACCGTGATGATGTTCACGAAAGTAGCGAAGCCCATGACGTTCAGTCCTTGGTGATGTCAGTGACCAGGCGGACGGCAATATTTTGGTTGCGCTGTCCAAGCTGGGCGCGGCCGAGACGAACTCCACCGCATTGAATTTCGAAAGGATCGTCGGGGTGCTTGGCGAGAGGGAGCGTCTGCCCCACCTTCAGGCCTCGCATCTCAGACAAAGAGAAGGAGCGTTCGGCGAGTACCGCATCGAGTGTGACCTCTGTTTTGCGAATTTCGCCGCGCATGTGCGCCTCCCAGATCGCGTCGCGACCCATCTTTTCGCCCATGAACCGCTGAAGGAGCTTGTTCCGCACCGGCTCCAGCGTCGCATAGGGTAACAGCACGCTGAACATTCCGCCGCGGCCTTCCATGTCGACGCGGAAGGTGGAGACAGCCGTCACGTTGCTGGGCCCGGCGATCGCAGCAAATCGAGGGCTGGTCTCGATCCGCTCAAGCTTGATCGTAATCGGCGCGATCGGCTCGAACGCTGCCGCAAGGTCCGACAGAGCCAGTTCCACCATGCGCGAGACGAGCGAAGTCTCGATCGTGGTGAAGCTGCGTCCATCGGTTCGCCCCGGTCCGCCGTTGCCCCGTCCGCCCAGCAGGGCGTCGACAACAGAATAGATCAGCGCGGAATCGACAGTAACGATCCCGTAGTTCTCCCACTCCTCGACGCGGAAAACTCCGAACATCGCAGGCAGCGGAACCCGGTTCATGAACTCGCCAAAGCGTACGGAGGTTGTTGCCTCCAGGCTCACGTCGATCGCATCCGAAGTGAGATTGCGCATGTTGGTCGCGAACGTGCGGATCACCCGGTCGCCGATCACCTCAAGCATCGGCAGACGCTCGTGATTGATCACGTCGGACTCGATTACCGCGCGCAAGCCACTCTTTTGTGGAGCAGGCGCACCGACGTCACCGAACAGTGCGTCGATATCCAACTGATCGAGTTCCTGATCCTCGCCAATAACCATCGGCTTGGGATCGGGTAGATCGAAATCCCAATCATCGCTCATTGCTGAACAAGGTCCTGGATAAGAACGTCGGCGACAACACCGTCGCCCAGTTGCTGGTTGGCTCGGATCAGCATTTCTTCCTTAAGGCGGAACGTGGCTGCGGAACCTGCGAGGTCCTCGGGCCGCAATTCGCGCAGGAATGGCTGATAAGCGTCGATGATCAAAGGCAACTTCTTCGTGATCTCGTCCTGTCTGTCTGCCGAAGTCGGCACCAGCATCAGATGAACACGAAGAAAGTGCGGCGTGCCATCAGCGGAGCGCAGGTTCACAGTCATCGGCGGAATGTCGATGAAGGTGTCTACCCCCGCGCCTTCAGCGCCGTGGCTTTCGGCGGCCTTTTCCGACTTGCCGCCACTCATCATGGCGTAGCCCACGCCGCCGCCGCCCAGCAGGAGGACTGCCGCGGCTGCGCCGATGATGATCAGCTTCTTCTTGGAATTAGCCGGCTTCACGGCCAGCTTCTCTTCCCCGGCGTCCCTTTCGGCTCCGCCCGGATCGAGCTCCTGCAATTCTGCCATTTTCAATCCTTGTAACCGGTGGCTCACCAAAATTGGCGGTGTGACGCCGGATGCCCTGGTTTTCTCCTATTATAGAGCGGGTGGGCGGCAATTTCTGCCTAGTGAACTTTTCCCGAGAATTTTTCGGAGCGAGTGAATGGACGTCTCTTCCTTCGTGCTTTTAAGCCATGAACAGGCGCTTCGCCGTCGCATGGACGTGGTTGCCAACAATATGGCGAACACGAGCACAGCCGGCTTCCGCCGCGAGCAGCCCGTCTTTCGGGAGTTCGTGGAACAGGGGGCCGAAAACGCGGTCGACGCGGCTCGCAATGTCTCCTTTGTCCTGGATTATGGCGCGGTGCACGATACTCGCGCCGGCGCCTTCCAGACCACGGGCAACAACCTCGACGTGATGATCCAAGGCAACGGCTATCTCGCCGTCGAAGCGCCTGGCGGCGGCACCGCCTATACGCGCGGGGGATCTCTCAAGGTCCTGGAGAGCGGCGACTTGGCCACGTCGGCAGGGATGCGAGTGCTTGGCGAAAACGGGCAGCCCATCAACATCCCGTCCGATCAGACCGTCGGTTTGCGCATCGACGAGGACGGGACGGTCACTGGCCTCGCAGGACCACTCGGCCGTCTCTCCGTCACCGCTTTCGATAACGAAGCCGCCGTAACGCCGCGCGGCGACGGGATGATGGCCGGAGAAGGTGGCCGCGTTCTTGCCGCCGCCGAAACTCGCTTGCGCAGTGGCGGCCTGGAAGGTTCGAACGTCGAGCCGATCATCGAGACCACGAACATGGTCGAGATCCTGCGCTCCTACCAGACCAGCCAGCGCATGTCCGATGCGCTGAACGACATGCGCAAGCGCGCGATTGAACGACTCAGCCGCGTCGGCTGACACTCAGATTCTTAAAAGGAAAAACTCATGCGTTCCTTATCCATCGCTTCCACCGGCATGCTGGCACAGCAGACCAACGTCGACGTGATTTCGAACAATATCGCGAACATGAACACCACCGCCTACAAGCGGCAGCGTGCCGAGTTCCAGGACTTGCTCTACCAGCAGGTTGCTCGTCCCGGTGCGACCACCGGCGGGCAGGAGGCGCGTGCGCCTTCGGGCATCCAGATAGGTGCGGGTGTGCGCACTGGCGGCGTCTACCGCATCGGCACCCAGGGAGCGCTTACCCAAACGGACAATCGCTATGACGTGGCGATCGAAGGTCAGGGCTATTTCCAGATTCTCATGCCCAACGGCACGACCAACTACACGCGCGCTGGCTCGTTCCAGGTGTCTGACCAGGGCGAACTGGTTACCGCTGATGGCTACCCGGTCCAGCCCGGTATCACCGTCCCTCAGGAGACAACCGACGTGGTTATCTCTGCGTCGGGTGCTGTTCAGGTCAAAGTCGATGGCGACCCGCAGCTGCAGGAGGTTGGCCAGCTCCAACTCGCCACGTTCGTGAATGAAGCCGGCCTTGAAGCGCTGGGCGGAAACCTCTTCGCCGAAACCGCTGCCTCGGGTCAGCCGAACATTGCCGCGCCGGGAGAGCCGGGCCTGGGAACGCTCCGCCAGGGCTTCCTCGAAGCATCCAACGTCAATCCCGTGTCTGAAATCACGGCCCTCATCACGGCACAGCGGGCTTATGAGATGAACAGCCGCGTGGTAAAAACGGTCGACGAGATGCTCTCGACCACGAGCCAGATGCGCTGATCATGCTGGGCACTGTCCTCGCCCTCCTCGCCGCGCAGGCCGTTCCGACTGCAGTCGAGACCCCCGTCCTTGCCCGCATCGTCGAGCGTGGGGAAATCGTCTCGATCGACGACTTCACGGTCGAGGCGCTGCCTGCATCTCAAGGGCGTGGAGCGATCAGCCCAAAGGCGGCGAACGGCATGGAAGCCGCACGCCGCCTCGGCGCCGGTTCCGTTGTTCGCGCCAGCGACGTCATAGCGCCTCGGCTTGTCCGTCGGGGCGAGCCGGTGACGATCTACGTCCGTTCGGGCGCGCTGCTCATCAGCACCACTGGTCGCTCGCTCGACAACGGCGCCATGGGCGACCGGATCCGCGTCGTCGCCAACTCCACCAACCGCACCCTTGATGCCGAAGTCGAAGGCTCCGGCGCCGTGCGCACCCTCGCGCGCTGACGCGTTCGCCTTCAATCGGGAGCCCCTTTCCATGAAAATGAAAACTGTTGTTGCGCTGATGATGGTCGCGCCCCTCGTTTCCGGGTGCGGCGCCGCTGGGCGGCTATCCAATGTGGGGAAGGCTCCCGCTTTCTCTCCGCAAGCTGAGGTGCAAACTGCCATCCTGGAGCGTTCGATTGCACGGCCCGACATCGTGGACCCGCTCAGCACCCGCTCGCCAGTAGGTCAGCCGCAGCAAGCACCGGCAACAGCCTCGCTTTTCCGTTCCGGCGCGGGCGGCCTATTCCGCGATCAGCGAGCCTCCGTCACCGGGGACATCGTGACCATTCGCATTGATGTCCGCGATCGTGCGAGTGTCGACAATACCACTTCGCGCAGTCGGACGAGTTCCGAGAATGCAGGCCTGACCTCGCTATTCGGTCTCGAGCGGCCCCTTAGCAAGCTCCTGCCGGGCAATCCTGACACCGGGTCACTGGTGGATGCCGGCTCGACCTCAAAAACGAGCGGCGCCGGGTCGACAGAACGCAGCGAAACGATCAACATGACGATGGCCGCTGTCGTCACCGACGTGCTGCCGAACGGCAATCTCGTCATTCGCGGTCGGCAAGAAATGCGCGTGAACTTCGAACTGCGCGAACTCATCGTCTCGGGCATCGTGCGTCCGCAGGACATCGCGCGTGACAACTCCATCCGTCACAGCCAGATCGCCGAAGCGCGGATCAGCTATGGCGGCCGCGGCCAGCTCACCGATGTGCAGCAGGCGCGCTGGGCACAGCAGATCTACGACGCACTGTTTCCGTTTTAATCACGGCCCTGCAAACGGTGCCGCCATTCAGCCGAGATACCCCGGTGATGACGGTAGACGGACTTGATGGTCTGAGACGTGGGGGCGGAGTGGAGACACTCCGGCCCCATTTCTTTGCGACTGCCCGATATACAGGACTTTTTCGAAGCAGTACGGGGCTGGCATGCGGCGAGTTGCCTGCGTACGCCCGTTTACCATTCTATAATGATTGAAGAAAACAGGCGAGGCTTTGTGTTCCCTAGAATTCGCGAAATCATCGACGAGAACGGAGATCGCCTCCGCGTGAGCGTCGTCGCGGATAGGGGTGGCGCGCTGATCACTCTTGAGCTTCCGGATCGCCCGGATGTGCCACAAGTTGCGCTTGACCCCTTGGCTGCTGAGCTCCTGAGCAGCTTCATCATGTCGGCAAGGCTTGCCCTGCCGCATGGTCTTCCCGACGAGGACAGCTTGCGGGGCTTGGCACGGCGCTTCCATCTGGTCGTGGCACCCAACCCGCTTATCGAAGTCACCCAAGGCGCTGGCGGAGACCCCTTCCAGGTTCCGGCACGCTATTGGGACAGGCTCTACGCCGAGCTTTGCCTGATCATCGCCCATACCCGCGACTTGACCTGGCACGTCCCCGTGCGCCTGCAGTAGCTACGTACAAGGCGCCATCGTGAGACGGGCGGGCTTGGTTCTCCAGGCTCGAAGACGGTCGACCTGCCCTCTTCTACCATATGCAAGGCTCAGAGCCTGCTGGAGCTTGCAACCGCCCCTGCCTGCGAACCTACTCATAGTGGAGGGCGTAACAGGCACAGCAGAAAACGACTGTCCTGACGGGTCGGCAACCTGCAGATCCGGGCGCAAACAAAAAAGCGGCAGACCCGGAGTTTCCGGCTGCCGCTTCTTTACACTGCGAAAGGATGGGGGCGGTCCGCTCAGAGGCGAGCGACGCTGCCCCCACATCCAGGCGAGGCCTTAGCTCCCCGCCTTCGTGGCAACGCTGACCAGCGTGCTTGAGGGAAGCTCGATGCCGTTGACCCCAAGCATGACATTGCCGGAAACGGAGGTCACGCTGTCCACAACGCCAACGCTGCGGATGACTGGAGCCACGGATTTGCCGCTGGCGTCCAGCGCCTGCAGCGTGAGCGTGTATTGCCCGCCTGGTGCGGTGCCGCCGCCCGCCAGGGTGCCGTCCCATACAAAACGACCATCAGTGCCCGGCTCCAAGTTCTTCGTCGCGACAGTTCCGCCTTTGGCGTCCTTAACCGTGGCCGTAATTGAAGCCGCCTCGCGCGGGAGGCTGTACGACCACTCTGCGCCTGCGTCGGTCAGTCCCGCTACGTTGGTGTCGAACTCGGCCTGGCGCCCGATGAAGCCGGAGGCTTGTGCCATATCAGCGGCGGAGAGGCGCGAGAGGATATCGCGCAGGACACCCGTTTGCTGCATCGACTGCTCAACTTGCGAATACTGCACGAGCTGCTGCGTGTATTCGGAAGTATCCATCGGATCGAGCGGATCCTGGTTCTGCATCTGCGTGGTGAGCAGCTTCAGGAACATGTTGAAGTCCGCACCCGTCATACTGGCTGCGGCCTGGCCGGTTTGAGCGACCACGTTGGACTGCTGGGTCGCGTTGCTTACGCTTGTCATCGGAAATCCTTAAGCCATCATGTTGATGCGGCCGTTCGTGGCCATGGGTCGATACGTCGTGGGATCTTCGCTTCCGCCAAGACCACTGCTATCGTCGCTACGGGTGCCAGCCTGCTGCTGCTGATAGCGCTGCTGCCACTGGTTGCCGGAGTCGTTGCCGCTGCCACGATCGAAGCGGAAGCTCTGGCTGTCGGTGCGTACTCCCGCCTGCTCCAGCGCGCGGCTGAGCTCCGGTATATCGGCACGGATCGCCTCCAGCACGCCCGGCGCATCGGCAGCGACCACTGCGCGAAGCTGCCCCTGCTCGTTCATGGTCATGCGGATATTGATGCGGCCCAGTTCAGCCGGGTCGAGCCGAATAACCAACTCGTCGCTACCCATGGAAACGCGCCTGGCGATTTCCAATCCCATTTCCTGCGCGACCTTATCGGCGCGAAATGACATGGTAGGATGGCTCTCTGCCGCGGCATGGATTGTGGGCAGCGGCTGCAATGCTGGCTGGGCCTGCTGGCCGACGGCTTGGCTCGCGGCCTGCCCCATAGGCTGCGGACCCGGCGCATTCGTTTGCTGCTGCGGACGTTCTGGGGCAGCGCTCGACACCATGCGAGCGAAAGGCTCGCCCGTGGTGGCGGCGCTATCGTCTCCGGATGTGGACGTGCCGGTGGCTGTCTCACCCGAGGCAGCTTCAGCCTGCGGGCTACCGCCCAGCGACAATTCTGGGGACTTGGTTTCCGCCTTGGCGCCCTGCTCCTGAGCCTGATGCGTGGGAGCAGCGACTGGCATCCAGGCCGCGTCCTGCAAGGCAGCCGGAACCGCGGCCGTCTCTGTCTGCATCTCGTCTGCAGGATCGGGCGACACGAGCTCCACCAGCGCCGTTTCGGGTGACACTTGAGGAGCCGTAATCGGCTCTTTAGTGTCGCCGTTCTGGCTATCGAGAGCAGTTAGAGACCCGATCAAGTCCGCCACCTGCTTCTGCTCTGGCTTGCCCGACGCTTTGGTAGCAGGCGTGGCACCGGGATTCGAGACCGTCGGCCCCGCAGTTCCCTTAAGTGCAAGCTCACTGCCCTGCATTATGCTAGGTTCCGCAGCCGCTGCGAGCACGGCTGCCTCTGCAGTTCCTTGGGAAACCGACTTGCCGCTCGCCACCAGATCAGGCTGGGGCTGCATTTCGACTGCGCCGGGCATAGCCAATAGTGCTTGTTCCCCTGCTGCGGGAGCGCCGTGCGCCAGACCGGCGGACGTCGTCTGGACGGTCGCCGCACTCGCCAATAGCGGCATGTTCGTGGCGCCGGCGGCAGTGCGCAGCGCGACCGGCACAGGCGCCGGGGTTGCAACCGTAGCGGCAGCGGGAGATGTTCCGGTTTCAACTTCGCCTAATACCGCAGCGAAGGCGGGACCGCCTTCGCTCACGTTGGCTCCAGTGTTCGCGGCACTGTGCGAGAGCATGCCGGTTGCTGCAATTTCCATTCGGACCCCTTCAAGCGAATGCATCGCCGAACATCATTATAGGACGGATTGCGCGGCTACGGTTCAGCCCACCATCCCGATTGCCCGGACACGAGCGCGCGTGTGGATTTCATTTTGTGAGAGAACGACAGTAGCAGGCCGCACGCGTTCGACGATGGAGCGCACAAACGGGCGGATCATCGGGTTGGTGAGGATGCAAGGTATTTCCCCTGCGGCGGCAAGTCGATCGTAAGTGTCGCGTACCGCCGCGATAAAGGACTGCAGCGTCGATGGGGCCATGGCGAGCTGGCGCTCATCCCCCATTCCTACGATGCTTTCGGCGAATGCCTGGTCCCATTCGGGAGACAAGGTAACGATCGGTATCGCGCCGTCATGGCTTTGCTGGGCCGAGATCTGGCGCGCCAGTCGTCCGCGAACGTGCTCAGTGATCTGCACGATGTTGGACGTCATCGCCACGGCTTCGGCGATGCCTTCCAGGATGGTGGGAATGTCGCGGATGGAGACGCCTTCGCTGAGCAGGTTCTGCAGCACACGCTGCACGCCCGAGATCGAGATCTTCGACGGAATGATGTCGGCGATCAGCTTTTCGGCATCCTTGTGCACTTCGTTCAGCAGCTTCTGGACCTCCATGTAGGAGACCATGTCGGCGATGTTGTCCTTCACCAGCTCGGTGAGATGGGTGGCGATAATGGTGCCGCAGTCCACGACAGTCACGCCGCGCAAGCCCGCTTCCTCGCGCAGGTCCCGGTCGATCCACAGAGCCGGGAGGCCGAACACGGGTTCGCGGGTGCTTTCGCCCGGCAAGCTGGTCGGCCCGTCAGATGGGTTGATTACCATCAGCTTGTCGAGGCGCAGTTCGCCGCGCGCGACTTCGGTCTCCTTGATGAAGACGACGTATTCGTTGGCTTTCAGCGCCATATTGTCGATGATCCGGACGGAAGGCAGCACGAAGCCGTATTCCGTCGCCATATTGCGGCGCAGTGCGCGCACCTGGTCATCAAGGCGCGGTTCGGCGCGGGCCTCATTGATAATGGGCAGCAGGCCATAGCCGATCTCGATGCGAATGGCGTCCAGAGCGATGGTGCGGGAGACCGGCTCTTCGCTCTCCGCGGCTTTGGACTGCTCCTGCGCCTCCAGGTACCGTTCGCGCGCAGCGGATTCCTCCGCCTTCTTGCTCAGGCTCCACGCCAACCAGCCGCTCAGGCCCGCAAAAGCGGCGAAGGGTATGAACGGCAGGCCCGGCATGAGCGCCAGCGCGCCCATGAGGAAGGAGACCATACCGAAAGCCTTCGGGTAGCGACCGAGCTGCTGCGAGAGCGCCGCCCCCGTTTTTCCGACGACGCCGCCCTTGGAGACGAGCAAGCCCGCTGCAGTGGATACGATCAGCGCGGGAATCTGGCTGACGAGACCGTCGCCCACCGTCAGGATGGTGTACGTATGGAAAGCATCGCCAATCGCGAGGCCGTGAATCACCACGCCCACGACCAGGCCGACGAGCACGTTGATGCCGGTGATCAGCAGACCGGCGACAGCATCGCCCTTCACGAACTTCGAGGCACCGTCCATGGCGCCGTAGAAGCCACTCTCCGCCTCGACTTCGGAGCGGCGAGCGCGGGCGCTCGCTTCGTCGATCATGCCTGCATTGAGATCGGCGTCGATCGCCATCTGCTTGCCGGGCATGGAGTCAAGACTGAAGCGCGCGGCCACTTCCGCGATACGGCCAGCGCCCTTGGTGATGACGACGAAGTTGATCACCATCAGGATGATGAAGATGGTGAGACCGATCACCACCTCGCCACCGATCAGGAACTCGCCGAAAGCGGCGATCACCCCGCCTGCCGCATCGACGCCCTCGTGCCCATGACCCAAGATCAGACGCGTCGAAGCGAGGTTGAGGCCGAGCCGAAGCATGGTGGAGATGAGCAGGATCGTCGGGAAGGCCGAGAGGTCCAGCGGCTTCTCGATAAAGAGCGCCGTCATCAGGATCATCACGGACAACGTGATCGATAGCGCCAGGCCAAGGTCGAGCAGCCAGGCCGGCATCGGCATGATCAGCATCGCGATGATCGCGATGACGCCGCCGGCAAGCGCCATGTCGCGGTTTGCACCCAGGCGCTGAAGGAGGTCGGCGAACTTGTTCATGATTGCCCTCAGACCGCAGGGGAGATGGAAATGCCGGCTTCGAGGAAGCTCTTGAGCTTGTTACGCATCGTGCGAACGGAAATGCCCAGGATGGTCGATGCGGTAGTGCGATTGCCCCCACAGCGCTTCAGCGTCTGCAGGATGAGTTCACGTTCCACGTCCGCCATACTGCGTCCGACAAGCGGGCCAATCTCAAGCTCGTTTGCGGCCGCGCCGTCGACGGGGTCCGCCGCGAGTATTTGCGAGCCGTCGCACAACACAAGCGCATCGGCCTCGATCACTGGTCCGCTCGCGAGCAGGAGAGCCCTATGGATTACATCCTCCAGCTCTCGGACGTTGCCGGGCCAATCGTGACGTCGAAGGCACTGCAGGGCCTCAGCGCTAAGCGGGCGCAACGGTAGTCCGTTGACGCTCGCGAGGCGTTCAGCAAAATGCACCGCAAGCTGCTCAATATCCTCGCCCCGGGCACGAAGCGGCGGAATTTCGATCCGCAGCAGCCCTAAGTGCGCAAGCAGATCCGCGCGGAACGTGCCCGCAGCAACTTGGGCAGCCAAGTCCCGGCTGGTGCTTGCAACAAGCCGCGCACGCAGTGGCGTGTTTCCACCGCGACTGCCGTGAATGATCCCGTCGTGGAGCGCAGCGGCGAGCCGGGCTTGCGTGATCGCGGGCAAGGCGCCGATCTCACGAAGGAAAACGGTGCCTTCGCCCGCCTCCTCCAAACGCCCAGTGCGCCGTGCAATGGCACTGGCGAATGCGCCGGCATCATGCCCAAACAGCTCGGATTCGATGACCTCGGCTGATACCCCGGCACATTCGACCGTCACGAAACGTTCGCAACGGCCCGATGCATCATGGATCATACGAGCCATCACTTCTTTGCCCGTGCCAGCTTCTCCCGCAATCAAAACCGGAGCATCCGATGGAGCGACAGCTCGAGCATAACTGACAGCGTGCGTCAGCACCGTATCGCTGCCGATCGGCGACGAGAGACGATGCCCCAGGCTCAGGATTGCAGCGGCGATCAGCTCGCGGTCCGGCGGCAGCGGAATGTAGTCCAGCGCACCCGCCCGGATCGCAGCGACAGCGCGTTCCGCGGAGGCATGGATGCCACAGGCCAACACCGGCACCCCGATCCGTTCCGCACGCAGCTGCCTGAGGAAGTCCAGCGCATCCAGGCTGACGTCAACCATGACGAGGTCACCCGCGTCCCGGCGTAGCGCCTCAAGCGCGGTGTCCGGGCAATCGGCCATGATGACCTCGGCTCCCGCTTCGCGCGCCATCTCGGCCGCGAGGCGGAACTCCCCTCCGGGCGATCCGATAAGCACCATCCGGATCAGATTGGACGAGCGTTCGCGCATCAACCTTCCTGCTTCACGATCTCGGTGAGCGTGACACCGAGAGAGCCATCGACGAGGACCAGTTCACCACGCGCGATGAAACGGTCATTCACGAAGACGTCCACCGGCTCTCCGACTTTGCGGTCAAGCTCGACGACGCTTCCGCAGCGCATCTGAATCAGTTCACCCACCTGCACGCGCGCACCACCAAGGACTGCCTTCACTTTGACGGGAACGTCGAAGATGGCCTCCATTTCGTCGATGTCGGAAGCCAACGGTGGCAGTGCGGCAGAGACATCATGGCTGACGAAGGTATCGTCGAAATCCTCAAGCGGAGCTTCGAAGGTAGCTGGCATTACGTCTTGGACGGTTGTTTCGTTAGTCATTGCTAAATCCCTCAAGCGGCCATCCACTGGCGGATTACGGAGGCGGCCTCGGCAGGGCTCGCCGTTACTGCCTCGCCGATTCTCCTGATGGCGGATAGCTTCACCCGGCCATCAACTTCAGCGAGCGCCACTTCCTGTTCGAGCTGGCTCTGCACTCCTCCCGGGGCGGGCAGTGTCATAGATCCGTCAAGGCTTTCTCCATCGGCGGAGAGTGCCAGCTGCCCTTCTTCCGGAGCAGGAAGTGCGGCCTGACCATTCTCATCGCCTGCCAAGCGCCGCTCATAGCGGGGCCGCAGCATACGCACCGCGAACAGGGCAACTGCGGCGAGGATGAGCAGCTTCAGGACGCTGAAGATCTGGTCCGTCGGTAAGTTGGAGAAGAACCCGTCCTGCGCTGCAGCCGCATCCACGGCCGAGAAGGGCATGCCTTCGACGACAACGCTGTCACCACGCTCCGCATCGAACCCGACGGCATTCTCCACGAGGCGTTGAAGCCGCTGAAGCTGAGGCTGCGACAAGCCGCCTTCACCGCCGTCCACCATCACTGCTACGGTGAGCCGGGTGACGGCGCCGGGCGAACGCACTCTCACCGTGTTGGTGCGGGTGTTCTCGAAAGTGGTGTCTTCGGACGTTTCATTGCTCTGCGAGCGCCGCGTATCGCCGCCGGCGGCGGGAGGTACGGCATTCGCATCGGGCAGCTGTTCCGCAACCGAAGCGGTTTCTGCGCCGGCGTCGTTCTCGTTGCTGGCGTTGGTAGATTCCACCGTTACCTGGCGCGCAATAGCCTGACGGTCGGGATCGACGACGCTGGCCTCCTCGCGGGTCTGGTCGCGGTCAATCGTCGCGGCAATTTGTGCGCGGACCTTGCCGGCACCGACGATCGGCTCAAGAAGCTGCTCGATCTCCTGGCGAAGCTTGGCCTCGACCGCTTGCTGGCGCTCATCGGCATCACCGCCGCTCGCTGCGCCAGCCTCGCCGGCCCGAGCCAGCAGAGCCCCGGTCTGGTCGATGATCGAGACGCTTTCGGGGGAGAGCTCCGGAACTGAGGATGAGACAAGATAGCGGATCGCCTGCACCGATTCA
The DNA here is from genome assembly GCF_040534015.1 of Novosphingobium kalidii. NCBI lineage: Bacteria > Pseudomonadati > Pseudomonadota > Alphaproteobacteria > Sphingomonadales > Sphingomonadaceae > Novosphingobium > Novosphingobium kalidii. The sequence continues at coordinate 157,112 of NZ_JBEWLY010000007.1, read as the reverse complement.
CCGGAAAGGCGCCCGCGTGTCTTGACCGTCACGGCAGCCGTCGCGCGGCGAGGCTCGGCAGCAAAGATCGCGCGCTCGGGCATCACGATATGGACACGGGCATTGACCACGTTTTCCAGGCTCTGGATGGACTGAGACAGTTCACCCTCGACCGCGCGGGTCTCGTTCAGCCGGGCGCGTGAGGACGAGACGCCGAAAGGCTCCTCTTCATCGAGAACGGCATAGCCGATCTTGCCTCCGAGCCGCTCTGTGGCCATGCCCATGCGCAGCTCTGCAAGCCGATCCTGAGGCGCCATGACCGCCGTGCCGTCCGCGGAAAGCTGGAACGGCACGTTCTCGGCTTGGAGCCGCTCGACAATGGTTTGGGCAGAGGAAGGATCAAGGTCCGTGTAAAGATAGGCCATCTGCGGCGCACCCGCACGCAGGCCCAGATAGGCGAGACCGACCAGCAGAGCGGCGGCGACACCGCCCATCACTGCCAATCGGCGTGTGCCGATCTTATCGACAAATTCGCGCAAAGCGTTCAATTGCAGCCCCGTGACTGACGGGCCCAATGCCCCACAGCCACATTATAGAAGGAAATGGGCGGCAACTTTTTCCGGGAGGAAATATTTGCCGGTCGAACCGGCAAAGCCTTCTACGCCGGCGTGAAAATACCGGCCATCTCGGCACGAATGGCTTCGCGCCGCGCATCTGCGTCGAGACGCAAACCACCTTCGTCCCACTGCAAAGCAGCATCGCCGAGCGATAGCGACGCATCGGCGAAGACGAGCAGCGACAGGCGTCTGCGCTCGTGCGCCTGGCGGTCTGCGACGAGGCGTTCGACGTCGGCAACGAGATCTGGATGTACGCGGATACGGATCGGCTGACCGCGACGCACCTGGCCGAGCGCGCGGCCAATCGCCTCATCGATTGCAAGCGAGGAATCGTGCTCCAAAGCCCTTGCAGCCAGCAGGTCGGCGGCAGCGAGAGCCAATTCGCCAGCTTCGCGCGTGAGTTGATCCTCTATGGCGCCGAGGCCCTCCTCCATCGCCTCGATCGAGGCCTGGAGCGCATCTACGGCGGCCAACAAGGCAGTCTCCCTCTCGCCTCTGGCTTGCTCGAGGCCCTGTTGAAAGGCTTCGGCTCGCGTAAGACCGAGCGCGGCCTCATGCTCTGCCCTCATGCGTTCGCGCTCGACTTCGAGCTCCGCAATGCGAGCAGTCAGCGCCGCTTCCTCAACACCCGCAGCAGCGACAGCCACGGTGGGTTCGGAGAAAATCCGCGTGAATGGAAATGGCTTGACCTGCGCGTTGGTGATCAAGGCGATTGCTCCTGACGAAATTCAGAACAAAGAAATGCTAGCGCGATCAGATGATGACAGCTTCGTCGTTCTTCGGATCGACAAGCACAATTTCGCCCGCATCAGCCAGCGTCTTCGCGAGCCTGACGAGACCGCTCTGCGCCTCCTCACAATCACGCGCACGGACAGGCCCCATTGCTGCCATGTCTTCGCGCATGAGTTTGGAAGCACGCTCGGTCATGCTGGCAAAGAAGATGCCGCGCATCTCCTCCGGAGCGCCCTTCAGTGCGAGAGCCATCTGACGCTTGTCGGCGTTCTTGACGATCTTGGCGATCGCGGCCGGCAGCAGGTTCATCAGGTCCTCGAACGTGAACATCAGCGCTCGGATGCGTTCCGCAGAGTCCGGAATCTTCGCGTCCAGAGCGCTGAGCATCGCTTCTTCGGTAGAACGGTCCATTGCGTTGAAGACCTCTGCCATGCTCTCATGCGGATCGCGCTTTTGAGCGCGAGAGAGATTGGTCATGAACTCGGACTTCAGTGTCTGCTCGACTTCCTGGATGACTTCCTTCTGGACGGTCTCCATCCGCAGCATGCGAGTGATCACGTCAACGCCGATGTCCTGGGGCATTTCAGCCAGCACACGCGCCGAATGGTCGGGCTTCAGCTTGCTCAAAATAACTGCAACAGTCTGCGGATATTCGTTCCTGAGATAGGCGGCGAGCACAGTCTCACTGACGTTGGAGAGCTTGTCCCACATCGTCCTGCCGGACGGGCCGCGGATATCCTCCATGATCTCGCGAACCTTGTCGCTTGGCATGATGCCGCCCAACAGCCGCTCCGTGGTCTCATAGGACCCATGAAGCGAGGCCATGCTTGAGACTTCGCCGGTAAACTGGACGAGAAGATGCTCCACGACGCTAGCGGGCAGGCGGCCCAACTGCGACATGGCGGATGACAATTCCTTAACCTCATCGACCGATAGCTGCTGCCATATAGGCGCTCCGTGCTCTTTGCCGAGCACAAGGAGAAGAGCAGCGGCTTTCTGCAGTCCGTTGAACTTCTTCAGTTCGGGCGGCTCGGCCGTGAGGATATTGCTCATTCGGGTTCCCTATGACGAAACTTGGTCCGTAGCGCCCAAAATCGGCGCGTTGCGTCTATTATAGGACAAGACAATGGAGTGGCGGGCGAAATGAGCATCAACTTGTCGAACAGCTTGGCTGGTCTTGCATTGCTGACAGGCAACAACAATGCCTTCTCCACCGTAGGCTACGGAGCGGACTTGGGGATCGAGACACGCGCCGCCCGGATAGCGAAAGCGCAGTTCAAGACACCCGCGACAACTCCGCCGTGGAAGCAAGCGCCGTCCTCTACCCCAGTGTCAGCGCAGGTCTCGGCAATCAAGCGCATGAAAACAATCATTGACGATCCCTCGCGCACCGGCACCACAATTCCCGACGTGCAGACCACCTTCACCACTTATAAAGCGCTCGACCGGCTGCGCATGCTTGCCGAAACGGCTGCGAAGAAAACCACCTCGTCCGCAGAGCGCACCGCTTTGGACGCAGCCTTCTCCAAGGGCATGTCCGATCTTCAGACCTTCCTCGGAAAGGCGCCGAACGATCTGCTGCAAATCTCCTTTGCACAGCCGGCGCGTCGCATAGAGAGCGTCGCTGTCCCCAGCCCTACGGCCGCCACGACGCTTGCCAAGGGTGTTCTTGCAGAGCGCGACACCTCTGTCCCAGGGATGACGGGATCGGAGACGTTCACGATCCAGCTGAGCCGCGGAACCATCAGCGACTCAGTTACGATCGACCTCTCCGGCACGCCTCAGCCGCCAACGCTCGACTCCGTCGCCGAAGCATTCAACGCCGCTATAGCCGCAGTGCCTATGCGCGACACTTCTGGTACCATTGTCACTGATGCGAACGGCACTCCCGTCTCTCGGTGGACGACGAAGTTCGCCGTGACGAAGGAAAGCGGCAAGTGGGGCCTGAAGCTGGAAACGCCAGGCAACGAGCGCGTTTCGATCGAGCAGACCAATGCGCAGGACGCCCTTGTGGTCGCGGGCGGGCAAACCTTCACAGACAAGCCCACGGCCACCAAGTTCATGCGTTTTGACGATCCAGCGGGGGGGCTGGAGATCAAAACGCTGAATTACATCCGATCGCTCGACCGCCTCGCCACCGATGAGGCGAAACTTGCCGAAACGAAGGAGAAACCGGCGGAGCAAGTCTGGGCACCCACCACAACAAGCGCGGTTGCGACTGACGCTCAGGGCTACTCCTATGTCGTGGGCACGGCCGCCGGCGACCTTGATGCGAACCGTATCGGCAGCGCTTCCGACCTGTATTTGAGCAAGCTCGACAGCGAGGGCAAGATTGTCTGGCAGCAGACGCTCGGAACAGCGGCGACCGCAAAAGGCGCTGCAGTCAGCATCGCGTCCAACGGCGATATCGTCGTTGCGGGTACAGTCAGTGGCAGTTTCAACAACACGACTAGCGACGGGGACATGCTGGTCGCGCGCTTCAGCGCCAGCGGCGATGAGCAATTCGCCACCGTGGTTCGCGCATTAGGAGCCGACACCGCAAACGCCGTAGCTGTTGGAAATGATGGCAGCATTTACGTTGCCGGCAAAGCCGCGTCAGGTGGCGGTGACGCCTTCATCGCGCGTCTCAGCGCAACTGGCCAGATCCAGCAACGTCGAGCCATCGACAGCGGCGGCAGCGATTCCGTCAAGGCGCTGGCGATTGGTGCCGATGGTGACTTGCTCGCTCTCACCAACGAAAGCGGCACAGCTGTGCTTCGCAAGATTGCAGCGGGCTCGCTCACCACAGATACCGGCTCGATTAACCTCGGCGCGCGCGAAGCACGCGCGATTGCCGTCGCGGCAGACGGTCAGATTGCAGTGGGCGGCGTGAGCAGCGGCGACGGCTTCGTCGCCCGCATCGATACGGCGCTCACCAGCTCCAGCTTCACGCAACTCGCAACCTCTGGTCTGGATCAGGTTGACAGCCTGACATTCATGGGCGGAGCACTTTACGCAGGAGGCCGGACGACAGGCGATCTTGGGGGCACCCGTTCGGGCACAGTCGATGGCTTCATTGCCCGCATCGAAACGACGAGCGGCGCCGTTGAGACGATCAAGCAGTTCGGGCAATCAACATTGCGCACCGAGCCGGTCTACGTCGCGGCAGCAAAAGGGGGCGACAGCGCACTAGGCGCACTGGGTCTGGGCCGTGGCACGATTAACGCCGACGCTTCCGTAAAGCTTACGTCGCACACCAGCCTTCGAGCGGGAGACGAATTCAAGATCCGCATAAACGACGGATCGCTGCGTCGCATCACTATCGACAGCGGCGAGACGCTGGCGACGCTTTCCAAGAAGGTGAGCACGCTTACTGGCCGTAACGCTTTGGTGACCACGCCGCTGGACGGCAAAGGCAATCGCACTCTGCGCATCGAAGCCAAGGCAGGGCAGGAGATCGAACTCATTGCCGGTGCAACTGGCAAGGACGCTCTCGCTAAAATCGGTATCGAACCGGTCCGCATCTCGACGCCAGCGCCGCTGCCGAACGATGCGCCGCGCGTACGGCCTGGCGGCACCTACGGGCTTAGCCTTACGCATGCACTCAGTCTCAAGACTCTGGAGAGCGCCGCCACCGCCCTCGATCGGATCACCTCTGCGGTGTCCATGTCGCAGACCGCGTACCGATCGCTGTATTGGGACAGCGGCAAGGAAGCCCTGGCGAACGGGAACAGCTCCTCAAGCAAGGGTGGGTCAGTCTCGAAGTACCAAGCGGCCCAGGCCGCGCGCTACCAGGCGGCGCTCGATCGCCTGTCCGGCTCAACCTTCTAACTAAACAGGATAGTCAATCATGAGCGGTAGCACCCCGCCCATCATGCAGGGCGTTGCGTTGGCCATGCGCCATCTTTCGGACCGGCAGCGCGTTGTCGCGCAGAACATCGCCAACAGTGATACGCCGGGATACCGTGCACGTGATATGGAGCCCAAAGACTTTTCGGGCCTTGTCGAGGCGGCCGGCGCGCGTGCAGGCGCTCCGCGCGTCGCTCGCCCCCGAGTGCAGCTAACGAACGGCATGACCGCCCTTGGCGCTAAGTCAGCGGTCGGCGCAGGCGTTATCTATGATCGCAATGTATCGGAGACCAAGCCCGACGGTAACAACGTCACGCTTGAAGACCAGCTTCTGCGCATGGGCGAGATCCAGGCCGACTTCACCGCGCTCTCCGGCCTCTATCGCAAGCAGATGGGCCTCTTGCGCACTGCGACCGGCAGCCGCGGCGGAGGCTAGCGCCTGAAACTGTAACTCGTATCGTGCGAAACAAGAGGGGAGCTCCATGCGGGCTCCCTTTTTTGGTGTGCCTGCCGCTTGCGCCCTGCCCGCACCTTCTCTGCTGACGAGAAAGCCCGCCGCTCCGGAAGGAGCGACGGGCTTTCTCAGGGGACAGGAGAGCAGCGTCAAAGCTGAGTATTGATTGATATCGGGGTGGGTAGATCCACGCGCGAAACTCCACCACGGGCGCAGTACGTTTCGGAGCGCGTACCGGAGAGGCGCTTCGCTTCCACCGCAATAGCGTCAAGGATCTCGACCGAGAGACGGATCTGCCGCTCCAGCGCGTTGCCGTTCTCGGCCGATATTTCGCAAAGCTCGGCGAGAGCTTCGGTCAGCTCCTCACGCTCATCATGTTCCATCTTATCGCGCCAGTCGGGCTGCTCGCGTTGCAGTTGAACTGTGCGGGCCTCGATCCAGCCGACCAGCCGCGCCTTTGCCGCAGCGATCTCCTCGAGATCGGCAGTGGGGCCGCCAGAGAGAAGCCGATCCGTTTCTTCGCGCATAAGCGAAATGAGGGACCGGATGGTATCGATGAGCTCACTGGCCATTGCTGTTCCCTTGCATGCGTATGATCTGATCCATGACGACGGGCGCAAGGCCGACGCCGCCGCTTCTTGCCATCTCGGTGCCCAGCCGTTCGGCCAGGATGCCGCGAAACATCTGTTCGCCATGGCCGCCTGAAAACTCGTCGCCCATCTCGACGCTTTCCAGCATCAGGCCAGCCATCTGGCCGAGAAAAACGGCTTCGAATTCACGCGCCTTCTCCGCTGCGACGTCCGCACCGGACTTGCGCGTTGCCGGCACAGCGGGCGCTGCTGCGGCATTGACGGCAGCTGGTGTCGTAGGGTTCATCACTGTACCTCGATTTCTGCTTGAAGGGCGCCTGCGCTTTTCACGGCCTGAAGGATCGTGATGAGATCGCGCGGGCTGACACCCAGGGCATTGAGTCCGTTGACGAGTTGGCTCAGCGAAGTGCCGCCGACCATCGCCAGCGACCGGCCCTGCCCGTCATCGACTTCGACCTGCGTGCGCGGTACGATAACCGTCTTGCCATCGGAGAACGGCGCGGGCTGCGAAACTTCCGGCGTTTCGGCCACGCTGATGGTAAGCCCACCCTGCGCAACCGCCACGCGGCTGATCCGCACATCGGCGGTCATCACCACAGTGCCAGAAGCTTCGTTGATCACGATCTTGGCGGGCTGATCAACTTCAACCTCGAGATTTTCGATCCGCGAAACGAGCTCGATGAGCGAACCGCGCCCACTTGAAGGGGACACCTCCACCGTGGCGGGATCCAGCACCTTAGCTGCACCGGGGAACTCACGATTGATCGCGGCGCCGATACGCTGCGCGGTGGTGAAATCCGGGTTGCGCAGCGCCAGCTTCAAGCTGCCGGCCGTGCTCAACACATAGGGAACCTCGCGCTCCACGATGCCGCCATTGGCGATGCGCGCGGATGTGGCGACGCCGCGGCTGATACTGGCAGCAGCGCCCTGAGCCTTGAAACCGGAAACGGCGACCGGGCCCTGCGCAACAGCATAGATCTGCCCGTCGAGGCCGCGCAGGACTGACGCGATCAGTATTCCACCCTGAAGGCTGCTGGCGTCGCCGAGAGCGGAGACCTGCACGTCGATGGTGGAGCCGCCGCGGGCGAATGGCGGCAGCGTCGCGGTAATCGAGACAGCGGCGACATTCTCAGTCCGCATTTGCGTGCCGCGAACATTGACGCCCATGCGCTCCAGCATCGCCTGCATCGATTCCTCGGTGAAGGGCGAGTTGCGGATGCGATCACCCGTTCCGGCGAGCCCAACCACCAGGCCGTAGCCTACGAGCTGGTTCGAGCGAACGTTTTCGACAGACACGATGTCCTTGATACGTGGGCCCGCGTAAGCAGGCGCAGCGGCGCTGAGGTAAGCAGCGCCCAGGCAAACGAGAATTCGGGGAAATCGCATAGCGCTCCGGTCGAGTGGAAATTTACCGTCTTTTTTCTTATAGGATAATAAAGGAGCGAACGGTTCGGCATGCAGATCAATGCGGTTTCTTCATTGCTGCAGATCCTGCTCGCCAATCAGGCGAAGCCGGCCGCAGCCGCGTCCCCGGTGTTCGAGCCAGCGGTGCAGCCTGCGACCGCTCAGGCGGCGGTGGGTTCTCCTACGCAATCCGTGCAGATGCTGGTGACCCTGGCAGCCATTGCCGCGCCCCTGGAACCGGAGCGCCGCCGGCGCGTGGCGAAGGAAGCTGAAAAGGCGCTCGACGCACTGCAGATGCTGCAGGCAGCGCTTGTCGTGGGCGTCGGTGCCGCAGAGCCGGTCGGACAGCTCAGGGACTGGCTTGAGACGCGCACGCAACCTGAAGATCCCGATCTTGCCGCAGTTATGGACGAGATCGACCTTCGGGTTCAGGTCGAACTGGCAAAGCTCGAGCGCAGATAAGTAGCGCAAGCCGCTCTGGGCCGAGGGAACTTAGCCTCGCCCTTTCGCGAGGCGCATCACGTAACCGATGATTTCTGCAACCGCCTTGTAATGCTCGGTCGGGATCGGTCGGTCGATGTCCGCCGAAGCGAACAGCGCGCGCGCCAGCGGCGGGCTCTCGACGATCGGCACCTTGGCTTCGGTGGCAAGCTCGCGAATTTTCATCGCAACAGCGTCAACCCCCTTGGCCACTACCACCGGCGCGGCCATCGCGCCATGGTCGTATTTAAGCGCGATCGCGTAGTGCGTCGGGTTAGTGATGATGACGCTTGCGGTCGGCACCGCGGCCATCATCCGGCTCCGGGCACGCTCTGCCTGGATCGAGCGGATGCGCGCCTTCACATGCGGGTCGCCCTCTGCGTTCTTGTGTTCGTCTTTCACCTCCTGGAGCGACATTCGCATGCGAGAGAGAAATGACCGGCGCTGATATATCCAGTCGAACAGAGCCAATGCCCCTACAAGAAGCGCTACGGCTTTAAGCATCGTCAATACGATCATGCCGGTCGTGCGGGCGACCGCCTCGGGTCCCATGCCGATCAACTGGTCCAGCGCTACCGTCTTGGGCCACACGACAATGATGGCGACCGTGATTACAAACACGAATTTGGCGAGCGTCTTGGCAAATTCGATTAGACCTCGCGGACCAAACATGCGCTTCAGCCCCGCGACCAGAGAAATCTTGGACCACTTCGGCTGAAGCTTCGACCACGAGACCGTCGGCCGCCCCTGCGCGAACACGATCAACACCGCAAAGGCTACGAGAACTGCGAACATCGGCGCCAGAATGAGTGCCAGTTCGCCGAGTAGGCCAGTGGCGAAAGCCTGGGCGCCTGCTGGCTCCAGCGACAGGTCGTCGGCACGCCCCCACAGACGCACGAAGACGTTCTGCAGTTTGGTTAGAGTCGCAACGCCTAGGCTGCCGCACACGAAGATCATCGCCACGAACATCACAGCGTGGCGCATTTCCTGCGCCATCGCCACGTCGCCCTTTTTGCGGGCGTCGTCGAGCTTCTTTTGTGTCGGCTCTTGAGTCTTCTGATCTTTGTCGGGTCCTTCAGACATATCTCACGCCCACCCGCTCTGCATCCACTCGCTCATCGCAGAAGCGAAGGCGGAAAGCATGGCGCCCAGGACCACTGCGAAAAGTGCCGTTCCCAGTAGGATGTTCAACGGCTGGGCAATGAAGAAAATCTGGATGGTTGGCGCGAGCCGCGCGGAGAAGCCCAAGGCGACGTTGAACACGATCCCGTAGACCAGAAGCGGCGCTGCCATGCTGACCGCAAGCGCCATGGACTTGCCAACGGTCGCCACGGCAAGGCTGGCGAAGTCGCCGAGGTTGGGCACCGCGCCGACGGGAAAGATGTCATAGGACCGGATCATGGCCGCAATCCAGAGATGATGAAGGCCCAGCGCTAGGCACACCAGAGTGGCGGCAAGCACGACGAGTTTCGCGAGTACCGGAGCCTGCCCGCCCAAAGCAGGATCGAAGATCACTGCGGACGACAGACCCGTCTGTGTACTGGCGATCGAAGCCGCCATGATGGCTGCCTGAAACATCAGGCGCACGATCATCCCCAAAGCAAGACCGATGCAAAGCTCGATCACGATGATACCGGCCAGGCCGTTGCCGTCGCGTGCGGCCGGCAGCACCGTCGGGGAAAGCAGCCCCCACAAGCCCAGGCTGAGACCAAACGCAATCAGTAGCCGCATCCGGCCCGGGACCGCCTCCTCCGAAAAGACAGGCAACAGCATCAGCATAGCCCCAACCCGCGCGAACAGGATGAGGAATGCACTGACCTGGAGCGGCAGATCCAGCATCCGCCTCAGCCGCTGATGACGCGTGCGGACACCTCGGCCATGAAAGCCGACAGTGCCTGGCCGCTCATGGGCAGAGTCATCAACATCACCACGCCCAGAACAAGGATCTTGGGAACGAAGGTGAGCGTCATTTCCTGAATCTGCGTCAGCGCCTGGACAAGACCGATCGCCACGCCGACGATCAGGGATGCGATCAGCATCGGCCCCGCGATGGTCAGAACGAGCATCAAGGCTGCTTTTGACAGCGCGAGAGTATCAGCTGGGCTCATGGCGTCAGATCTGCATTCGCATGATTTCGCCGTAGGCGCTGACTACGCGGTCGCGCACGGCAACGACCGTGTCGAGCGCCGTCTCGGCAGCCCCAATTGCGGTCACGACGTCGATCAGATCGCCCTGCCCTGCAACCTGACGCGCACTGGCCTGCTCGGCGCCACGCATCGCCTCGGTCGTGTCTGTCACCATCTCCTCGACCATGCTGCCGAAGCTGCCGCCGGAGCCGGCCACGCTGGTGCCGCCCGCGGAAGGCAGCTTGGAAATGCCGGCAGAACTACCGGTACCTAGCGCGCGGCCATAGGCTGCGGCTGCATCGAATGCGCCGATGGACATGTCTGTTTTCCCTTAAAGTTTTAAGTGCTGTTACTTAAGCAAGTCGATGGTGCGCATGGTCATGGACCGCGCCGTCTCGATGGCATTTACGTTTGCTTCGTAGGAACGCTGCGCCGAGCGCATGTCAGCGGTCTCCACTGCGCTGTTCACATTGGGCATGAACACATAGCCCTGCCCATCCGCGGCCGGGTGCCCCGGCTGGTACACACGCTGGAACGCGGACTTGTCCGTTGCGATGCCACGTACGCGCACGCCTTCGTGGGGTTCGTCGCTCTTGGCGCCGCCACCGTCCAACACCGGCTCGAACGTTACCACGCGGCGCCTGTAAGGGTCACCCCCGGGGGTGCTGGAAACCGACTGCTGGTTCGCAAGGTTCTCGGCAATGACCCGCATACGCAGCGACTGCGCGCGCAGCGCCGATGCGGATACTTCTACTGAGTTACGAAGGGACATCTCTATCTCCGGGATGGGCGAACCCGCCTCGAGACTCTTGTAGGCAGAATTTGCCTAGTTGGTCCGATCACCCGGAAATTTAATCCTATAAGTCTCCCCATAAGGAGACGCATCCGTGCTTGAAGAAGTTCCCGTCCAGATGTCGGTCGTACTGGGTTCCAGCCAGCTTCCGATCCGCCAAGTCCTCAAGATGGGTCGTGGCGCGCTGATCCAGCTCGACTGCGGCTATGACGACCCTACAGAAATCTACGTGAACGATAAGCTGATCGCGCGCGGCAAGATCCAGGTTTCGGGCGACCGGATGTCGATCGAAGTGACCGACGTCATCAGGCGAGGCCGCTAAGAGGATGGACGCCTATGCGTTGCTGCGCACTCTTGGCGCACTTGCGACAGTGCTTGGCCTGCTGGCCGGCGCACTCTGGATCGTGCGCCGGTATGGCATTCGCCTGCCGGGACGGGTCAGTAGCGACGGCACGCGCCGGCTGGAGGTAATCGAGCGAACCATGCTGGATGGACGTCGTTCGGTCGCCCTCCTTCGCAGAGATGGCCGCGAGCACCTGATCCTCCTTTCGCCTGAAGGCAATGTCCTGCTCGAAGCAGGCATCATTCGCGACGAGATCGATCTTGAAGATCAAGCAGTCCGCCTGGAAGCCCAGCGTGAGGCGATGGAAGCGTCCAAGGCCCAAAACGAGGCCATGCGCGAATCCTTCTTTGCCATGGTCGATAAGGCCCGCACCGGTGTCAAAGACCGCATCGAGGCCGCTCAGCCGGTCGTCGAGAAAGTCAGGAATCGCGTGCAGCCCGTATCCAAGCGCGCGAAGTCGCGCCGTTCCGGAGATTCTCGTGCGTAAGCTCGTCCGCATCCTCGCCGTATTGGGCTCACTAGCCCTACCTACGGCAGCTCTCGCGCAGTCCGCTACCGTGGATCTTGGCGACACATCGCTGACCGGCCGCGCCGTCCAGCTCGTGCTCCTGATGACGGTGCTCAGCCTTGCACCCGGCATCCTGATGACGGTCACTTGTTTCACCCGGATCGTCGTGGCTTTGTCCTTGCTGCGCAACGGCATCGGCGCACCCGGTGTGCCGCCGAACCCGGTGCTGATTAGCCTGGCAATCTTCCTCTCGTTCTTCGTGATGGCTCCCACATTCGAAGAAGCCTGGACGCGAGGCATCAATCCGTACACCGAGGGAAGACTGACGGAGCAGCAGGCATTTGACCGCACGGCGCAGCCTTTTCGCGTCTTCATGCTCGGCCAGGTCCGCAACGATGATCTGCGGCTGTTCACCGAACTTTCGAAAAGACCGCCCGCGCCCAGAGCCGAGACGCCGCTGGCAACGCTCGTCCCCGCGTTCATGATCTCCGAACTGCGCCGCGCATTCGAGATCGGCTTTCTTCTACTCCTGCCTTTCCTGGTCATCGACCTTGCGGTTTCGGCAGTGCTGATGGCCATGGGCATGATGATGCTTCCACCGCCAACGATCTCGCTACCCATGAAGATCATCTTCTTCGTTCTGGTGGACGGTTGGGCGCTCGTCTCAGGTTCGCTGGTGCGAAGCTTTACGGGCTGACCGAAGTCCCGGCGCGCTGCGCCGGGACTTCGTCATTCTGGCCGGATTGCGCCGCGCGTGCCTCGAGCCAGGCTGCCAACATGTCGAACGGCAGTGCCACGTAGAAACCGAGGCCGACTTCGTCCTCTCCGATCCAGCGCACGCCACCGCTCTTCAGCGGCAAGTCGGGGATGGTGAGGACAAGCCGCTCGTCGCGCGTGGGACGGAACGGCAGGCGCAGCTTGGCTCCGCCTTGCGAGATGTCGAGCAAGGTCGCGTAATGGATCGTGCCCCGCGCTTCGACCTTGATGGCGCAAGCCGCGGAAAGCCGAGGTCCGCGCGGCGCCCGCTGCCTCCTGATCCGGCTCTGCGGTAACGGCGCGAGCGTGGTTTCCACATCGATCGGCGTCAGGAAAGCCAAGCCCGCCGCACCATCCCGCGTCCACGCGACACGGGCAGCGATCTCTTCGCCGTAGCGCAGGCCCACTCGCAGTTGCTGATCCACCTGAAGCGCCATGTGCGTCTCGATCTTCATGCCGGTCGCCGAGATGTTGCGCACCCGGCACAGATTCTCCCGGCCGTCGAGAGTAACCTTGCCCGTCATCAGCAGCGTCATCGTACGCGCTGCCCGCTCCCGGAACTCGGGAGAACCTAGCTGGTCGGCAGAGGCTTCGGCGTTCATCGGTTTTCTTGCCTCGTCTGCGGTCAAGCCGGATTGGCTTGGGTGATGGCAGCATGACGAACGACGTCCTCGCCGAACGCTTCAGGCGCCGCTTCCATCACGATCTTGCGGAACTGCTCGAGATTGGGAAGCATGCCGTCCGGTCCGCTTGCCAGTGGGCTGCGGAAGGTCCTGAGGTTCACGGCATGGAGCAGCAACGGCATCCTGGCCGTCACGAATTCGACCTGGTCCGAGGGAACCTCGAGCTGGATTTCGAACGTGACATATCCCGAGAGGCGCCCGTCCTCGAAGACCAAGGGAGCCAGAAGCGGCCCCGTAGGGACGAAGGCGCTGTCCGCAGGCTCATGCGCCGGTGGCGGGCCTAGCAGCCTCGATGTTGCGTAAGCCGCACCTCCACCCACGGCCAAGCCGAGAGTCAGAAGGGCCAATAGCCGAAAGATGCGCTTCATCGCGTCAGAACCTGAAACTTACGTCGCTTGGCAAAGCGGAAGGCTCTGCCAGCAGAACGATGGTGATGCGGCGATTTTCAGGACGCTCCGGCTGATCGGGATAGACCGGCCGCGAAGAGCCCAATGCCACGACTTCAGTAAAACGGTCCTGGGGCACACCACTAGCCACGAGCGCTGCACGAGCGGCATGCGCGCGATCACCCGAAAGCCGCCAGTTAGCATCCGGCTGACCCGCTGCATCGGTATGGCCTTCAACTGCGATCTGAACACCTGAGCGTGCAATTCGCCCGGCAATGCTTGCCAGAAGGTTGCGGCCGTAGCCGTTGAGTTCGGCGGTGCCGCTGCGGAACATCGACCGGTGGTCGGTATCCATCAAGCTTACCCGCACTCCTTCTCGCGTGGGCTGAACGTCAGCGTTCTGGCGCTCGTCCTGCTCCGCGTCGAGCGCGAGACGCAGTTCCTGCGCAAGCACGCGCATCGAAGAATCGGGTATGTTGGCAGTGCCCCCCCGCGCGGTGCCGGCGGTCGCCGCTTCCATACTGGGCTGCCCCACTGAAGTCGTGTTGTCGGCTTGGGCGCGACGGGTGCGCCCGCCCTGCCCCCGGGTGTCACCGGGAGACATGCCCGACATCGACGAAGTGCTGGGCGGCGCCGGCGTGAAATACTCAGCCAGCCCCCGCAGGCGCTCCTTGTCCGGGTTCGCAAGCAGCCAGAGCAGCATGAAGAAGGCCATCATGGCGGTCACAAAGTCCGCATAAGCGACTTTCCACGCACCACCATGATGCGCCGCGGCCGCTTTCTTGACCTTCTTGATTATGATGATCGGGCGCTCGTTGACCCCGGACTGCTGGGACACGTCAGGCGGCTCCCAGCGCCACGCGGAGGCGATCCTGAACCAGGTTCAGACGCACTCTCTCCACCGCTTCAAGCGTGCTCGTGCCGTTGGCTACGCACTCCAGGAGATCCGCAGCTTCCTGCGAGCGCTGGACCAGAAGGTCGAAGGTCTGCAGTTGCTCGGTGTAGGTGCAAGCCAGATACTCGTCCGAGGCGAGGACCTCGGCCAGCGATTCGATAAGCGTGCGAACGTCACGGATCTCCTGTGCAACGGCAGAACACAGGGTGATGGCGAGGTCGTCGATCTTTGACATCCGAATGATCCGATACAGCAAGTGGGGGCGATGGCTTAGAACAGCTCCAGGTCGCCGACGCTCTGAAGCGGGCGGCGCACTGGAGGGGTGACGACCGGGTCGGGTGCGTGAACGACACGGTTGCAACGCGAGCGGCCTTCAAACGGCTGGAATTCAACTCTGCGCGCCTGATTTCCGCCAAGGTCGACATGCGCGATGGCAATGCCTTCTGCCTCGACGAAGCGGCGTGCGAACTCGGCGTTGCTCGAACCGATCATGCCCAGTCCGGCGATCATGTTGGCGCCCCCGTACAAATGAGCGCGCAGGCGGTTTCTCGCAGCGCCAAGCTTCATCATCTCGTTGATGAGGAGCTCCATCGCATGAATGCCGTAACTTGAGAGGTTCTGCTGTTGAACGCGATGATCGGGCTCCCCGAGAAGGAAGTGATTCATTCCTCCGACGCGGGCCACGCTATCCTGGAGGCACACGGCGACGCACGAGCCGAGCACCGTCGAAATGACGACGTTCGGCCGCGACACGACGGCATGCTCCCCCTGTACGATCGAAATGCGTTCCATCGTACAGCTCAGGTCAATTCGCCGAAGATGCGCTCGATCTTCTCCTTGAGCGCGGCCGGGGCGAAGGGCTTCACCAGATAGTTGTTGACGCCCAGCGCCGCCGCCTTCTGCACGATCTCGCGATCCGAAGATCCCGTCAGCATGATGAACACGGTCTTGCCGATCACGGCGTCCTTGCGCACTTCCTCAAGGAACTGCAGCCCATCCATTTCCGGCATGTTCAAGTCGGAGATGATAAGGTGCACGCGATCCGAGCGGACGGCGCCGAGGGCTTCAACAGCGCCCGGTTTGTCACGGACATCCTTGAAGCCGAAGTCCTGGAGGGCACGGCGGATCATGGCGCGCATGCTCGCCTGATCGTCGACCACCATGACCTTGATTGCAGCTGCTGCTGGCATTGCTTCCTACCTCAAGAACGGCAAGCCGCGAGGATTGCCTCGGGCATTGCGGATAAACTGAACTGATGCTCCACGGCACCAGCTTCGAAGGCGGCGCGGGGCATACCGTAGACCACGCAGGTCTCCTGATTTTGACCCAGCGTGCGTGCTCCGGATTGGCGCATCGCAAGCAGGCCTTCGGCGCCATCGGCCCCCATACCAGTGAGGATGACTCCCACAGCGCCGGCACCCAGAGGTGCGACGGAACGGAAGAGCACGTCGACGGACGGGCGATGTCCACTCACCGGCTCGCCGGAGCGAAGCCGTATCCGCGCCTGACCAGGGCTGAGCGACATGTGCTGCTCTCCCCCAGGTGCAATATATGCGGTTCCGCGCTCTACCGGCATGCCGTCCGCCGCTTCGACGACGTTGACCGCACAGATCGCGTCAAGGCGAGAAGCAAACCCGGCCGTGAAGCCGGCTGGCATGTGCTGGACGATCAGCACCGGCGGGCAGTCGGCAGGCAAGCTGGCGATGAGCGAGAACAATGCCTCGACGCCCCCTGTCGACGAACCGATGGCGATCACGACGTTCCGGAAGGAAGATCCTGCGGGCGCTGCGCGCGTGGGCGCAGCCGAGCCGCTTTGACCCACCCGGCTACGCGCGGCGGCCTTCACCGTCTTGCGCAAATGGTCCGCATTTTGAGCTAGTTCCAACGAGTTGCCGCTGGGTTTCGCAATGCAGTCCACCGCACCGAGACGGAGCGCCTCGATGGTGACCTCGGTTCCGCGCGCCGTCAGTGTCGAGCACATGACCACGGGCATGGGCCGAAGCCGCATGATCTTTTCCAGGAAAGACAGCCCGTCCATCCCCGGCATTTCGACGTCCAATGTCACGACATCAGGATTGAGCTCCCTAATCATCGCGCGAGCCGCGTGAGGCTCCGGCGCGAGGCCGATGACTTCGATCTCCGGGTCCGCCGAGAGGATCCGGTTCAAAGCCATTCGCATGCTGGGGCTGTCGTCCACGACCACGACCCGTACAGGGTTCGTCATCGCGCTCCTCCGTTCTTCTGATAAATGGTCTGACCGGCGGGGCTCATGCCCAGCTTGGCCGGAGCGATCAGCCGCTCCGAGTGACCGATGTAAAGGAATCCACCCGGCGCCAGTCGCTCAACCAGCCGCGCCTCAAGGTCCGCCTTCGCGTCATCATCGAAATAGATCATGACGTTGCGGCAGAAGATGGCATCGTAAAGCTGACGCATCGGCCAAGTCTCGAACAGGTTAAGCGTCCGCGCCGTCACCAGAGCCTTAGCTTCCGCCGCCATTTCGAAGCCGTCGGCATGCGGGCGCAGCCAGGTGGAACGGTAAGGCTCCGGTATCGAATCCCGAGCCGCCGCTGCATAGACCCCACGTTCCGCCGCCTGGACCACCGGAGTGGCGATGTCGGTTGCCAGCAGGCGCACGTCCGTGCTCCTGAGCCAGGTCGCGTCGGTGCGGTCGCGCCCCAGCAGGCACATGGCGATCGTATAGACCTCCTCACCCGACGAGCAGCCCGCCGACCAGATCCGCACGCCCTGCCCTTTCGACCGCTCCTTCAGCTGCGGCATCAGCGCGCTGCGGAAGTGGTCGAAGTGATGAGACTCGCGGAAAAAGTGCGTGTGGTTGGTGGTGAGCGCGATGACCATCGTCTTACGCTCGACGGGATCGCGCTCCACCAGGGCTACATAGTCTCTGAAGGTCGTCATGCCGTTCTCACGCAGACGCCGGCTAAGACGTGAATGGACAAGCGTCCGCTTCGCATCAGTCAGGTGAATGCGAGCCTCTCTCTGCATCACAGCGACGATCTTCGCGAACTCGGCCGCGCCGAGTTCCGCTTCGCCAGCTACTGCAGAGGGACGAGGGAGAGCGGCAGCGTTTGTCACGCAGCCAGTTCCATGTGCCGGGTGACGCTCAGCGCTTCCAGATCGAGCAACAGCACCATGGCACCGGCCTGCTCAGGCTGGTTCTCCTGCGCGCGGGCAGCCACCTGCACCAGACCGGCGATGACATTGCTGTCGTCTACTTCGATTTCCGGTGCCGGCTTGATCTCGCTGTCGTTAATCGGAACAATGTCAGCGACTTCGTCGACCAGGAAGCCGGCCTGTTTTCCGCCGATGCTCACCACCAGGATGCACGAGCGTGCATGAGGCACGCTAGGCTCCCAGCCGAGACGTTCTGCAAGCCCGACGATCGGGATCACCGTGCCGCGCAGGTTCGCCACGCCCTTGATGTACGAGGGCACGCGCGGGAGAGGGGTTGGCTCTTCCCATTCGCGGATCTCGATCAATGCACGCATGTCGATGCCGAAGGTCTTTTCGCTCAGCGAGAAGGTGACAATCTTCCGCTCGTCGCTTTCGATGGAGGAAGTCATGCTGCGAGTCCTTTGAGAGTGTGCTTGGGGGTTGATGGAGCGGGGGTGGCAACGAGTGCATCGACATCCAGGATCAGCGCGATCGAGCCGTCACCTAGAATGGTGGCGCCGCCGATACCGCGAATGGGATGAAGATTTTGGTCAAGGCTCTTGATGACGACCTCGCGGCGGTCATCTATTGTGTCGACCATCAGCCCGACCAGCCCGCCGTCGCTTTCGACGACGATGACCAGGGAGTCCTCCGGTTCTTGAACCTCAACGCTATCAAGTCCGAAGAAGTCGGTGAGGCGCTTCACAGGCAAGTAGTTGCCGCGCAGTTCGATGACCTCGCTCGTCGGCGAGACCGACTTCACTTGGCCAGGTTCCGGCCGCACTGATTCCACCACGCTTGCCAAAGGAAGCACGAAGCGCTGATTGGCCAGGCGAACGACCATGCCGTCGAGGATCGCCAGCGTCAGCGGGAGGATCATCGTGAAGGTTGTCCCCTCACCGGGCACGGACTGGATCTCGACCCGGCCGCCCAGCGCTTCCACGTTGGAACGGACCACGTCCATGCCGACGCCGCGTCCGGATATGTTCGAGATCGTCTCGGCGGTTGAGAAGCCAGGTGCGCAGATGAGCTGGTCGATCTCCTCGTCGGAGAGCACAGCGTCCGCTGCGATAATGCCCTTTTCAACGGCTTTGCCGCGCACTCGCTGACGATCGATCCCACGTCCGTCGTCGCGCACCCGCACCAGGATCCGAGCACCTTTCTGCTCGGCCGAAAGGCGCAAGCTACCTTCAGCAGGCTTGCCGCGTGCAATACGTTCGTCGGGCTTCT
Source organism: Novosphingobium kalidii (assembly GCF_040534015.1). Classification (NCBI taxonomy): domain Bacteria; kingdom Pseudomonadati; phylum Pseudomonadota; class Alphaproteobacteria; order Sphingomonadales; family Sphingomonadaceae; genus Novosphingobium; species Novosphingobium kalidii. The sequence continues at coordinate 138,137 of NZ_JBEWLY010000007.1, read as the reverse complement.
CGATGCCGTGATCGATGGCATTGCGGATCATGTGGGTGAGCGGATCACCGATTTTCTCGATGACGCTCTTGTCGACTTCGGTGGTCTCCCCCTCGACGTCCAGGATGACCTGCTTGCCGGTTTCGCTCGAAAGCTCTCGCAGCATGCGCGGCACGCGGCTGAACGCCTGTTTGATGGGCTGCGCGCGCAAGGACATCACGCTGTCCTGGATCTGGCGGGTAAGACGCGAGAGCTGCGGCAACTCGACGCGCTCCTGGTCCGCCGGCGAAAGCCGATCAGCCAGGATGGAGCCGCGTATAACCAATTCGCCCACGAGGTTCAGGAGCTGGTCGAGCTTGGTAAGCTCAACGCGGATCGTCTGCGATCCCTGTTCCGTCGGCTTTTCGCCTTTTGGGGCCGCCGGCGTTGGAGCCGCAACCGGCTTGCTCTCCACCAGTGTCAGCGTCGGTGATGGCGCTGGCGCTGCCGTTGCCGTTGCCGTTGGTGTCGGTGCTGGCTCAGCAGAAGCAGGCGCAGGTGCCTCAACGGGAAGATCGACCTGTGCCTCGACTGGCTCTTTGCCAGGCGGAGGAGAGCCGGGCCCGTCGGCGCGATTGATCTCAACCACGGAATCCGGCGCGACGAAGTCAAAGCATTCGTCGATTTCGCTCTTCTCGATCGAGCCGGGAACCGAGATGGACCAGACAAAGTAGCTGGCTTCCGGATCGAGTTCGCGCAGCGCCGGCAGCGCAGAGCTGTCGACATCGACAACGCGCCCGCCCAAACGCTCCAGTTCGCGCACGATCAGAAGGGGTTCACCGCCATTGCTCAGCGCATCGCGCGACGGGGCGAAGCGAACCATCCAGTCGCTCTGGCTGTCAGCGGGGCCATCGAGGTCGTCGAGGGAGACGGCCACAGGCTCGAAGCCGAAAGGATCGAATTCCTCGACCACTGCGGTGATGGGCGTGAAGCCGAACTCGTCCGCGTCTGCCTCCGGCGCAGGAGCGGAAACCGGTGACGGCTCCGGCGCGGGCGCTGCTGCGGCAGCAGCTGGAGCAGCCCCGCCGTCGACACATGCACCCATGGTGGCGAGAATCTCGTCCAGCTTCGCCAGCATGGCATCGTCGGCCGGGGGAGCCGACTGCTCCTGCGCCGCCGTGACGTGGTCCGACAGGATGTCGAACGCGCTTAGCATCTCCTTTACGACACCCGCGCTCGCCGCGATGCGACCGGCGCGAACTTCATCGAGCACGTTTTCGAAGCGGTGCGAGAAAGCGAGCAGAGCGGCGTGGCCGAACGCCCCCGATCCGCCCTTGATCGAGTGGACAGCGCGGAAGACTCCAGCGATCGTCTCAGCTGACGTATCGCCGTTGGCCATGTCCGACAGCCCCGCTTCCGCGGCGGCGAGACCTTCCACGCATTCTTCGAAGAAGATTGCCTGGATTTCGTCGAGTTCGTCGCTCACGGGCAAACCCGGCGGATCGCCGTCCCCAGCTTGGTGGCATCGAACGGCTTGGTGATCCAGCCGGTTGCTCCAGCGTTACGGGCACGCGCCTTCTTGTCCTCCGAAAACTCCGTCGAGAGAACCAGGATGGGCGTTCCGCGGAACTCTGCGACCGCACGAACCGCTTCGATAAGTTCAAAGCCGTCCATCTTGGGCATGTTGATGTCCGTGATGAGGAGATCGGGCTTGACCTCGTGCATCCGCTCCAGACCGTGCACGCCATCATTGGCGCTCTCGATCGTGAAGCCCTGGGCTGTCAGCGACGCTTTCAGCAACATGCGCATGCTGGCCGAGTCGTCGACCGTTAGAATGAGCTTGCTCACGGGTGGTCCTTTCCAATTTCCAGGCCCAGCGTCTCTGCCAAGCCACACCCGCTGACGCGCTCTACGAAAGCCGCGCTGGGGTTGGTGATTTCGAATTCAAGCGCCTTGTCGTCGGCTTCGGCGCGTGCTGCGACGAGGAGCTGCAGCACGCATTGGCCGACACTCTCCACCTGGGACGCATCGATGCGGATCTCGTCATCGAGGTCGGCAGCGAGGACCAGCCGGACCTTCAGGTCCTCTGCGGCAACGGTGTTGCCACATGCGGGAAGGCTCAGTGAGCGGTCTTCTGACAGATTAGTTGGCAGCGAGGAGTTCATCTTTGGCCTCGTCGAGTGCAGTCTCGAGTTGTTGGAATGAAGGGGCATAGACGGTGGGCGTCATGCGTCGGGCGATCTCGATCGCAACCTGAACGGGCGTGCCCTGCGCATATGCAACGATGGCGGTCTTCACGATGCTGAAAGGCTTGCTGTCGTCTTCGACAATGCCGAGCAGCTTCGAGGCGAGCGGTCCCACCACACAGTAGGAGAGGAGAACGCCCAGGAACGTACCGACGAGTGCGCCACCGATCATCGCGCCGAGGACTTCGGTCGGCTGATCGATCGAGCCCATCGTCTTGATGACGCCAAGCACGGCGGCAACGATACCGATTGCCGGCAAGCCGTCCGCCATGACCTGTAACGCATGCTGCGGCGCAAGCTCCTCGTGGTGGTGCTTTTCGATGTCCGCTTCCATAGCGGCATCAAGCTGATGCGGGTCCTCGAAATTGACCGTCATCATCCTGAGGTAGTCAGAGATGAACTCGATCAGGTGATGATCCGCGAGCAGACGAGGATAGCGCGAGAAGATCGGGCTCTCCTCCGGCCGGTCAAGGTGCGGCTCGATCACGGTGGCTCCGCCCTTCTTGAAGGTGGAGAGCAGCGCGAACAGCAGGGTCAGAAGATCGCGATAGTCGCTATCCTTCCAGCGCCCGCCTTTGAAAGACCGCTTGATACCTGCGGCAGCCTTCTTCACCGTCGCAAGAGAGTTGCCGACGATGAAGGCGCCAATAGCCGCACCGCCAATCGCCACCATCTCGTGCGGCAGGGCATGCAGGATGATGTCCACCTTGCCGCCTGCGACGATGAAGCTGCCGAAGACGCAGCCCAGAATAATTAGAAAACCGATACCGTTGATCATAACCTGTCCAGCCCCTGATCGGGATAGTTCAGGTTATAGGATGAAATCGGGACGCCCGGCGTAAGTCGAGCGCTTTTCGTGTGCCTCTCGACACCCATCATGGCTGAGCATTCGCACTCGTTGTCCGCAACAACCTATTTCCGTCTAAAATAGGTGAAACGACAGGAGCTACGATATGTCTCTTTCTGCCTACCAGCGTGTGAAAACGATCGCGGAATCGCCGCGAAATACCGAATTCCGCCTGGTTAGCCAGATCACCGGTGAGATGATCGCCGCCCGAGATGCCGGTCTTTCAGGCGCCGCCCTGATGCCGGCACTCCACCGCAATCGTGAAATGTGGAGCATCTTCTCGAGCGCGTGCGGAGCGCCCGGCAACGAACTGCCCGAAACGGTGCGCGCCGGTATCATCTCCCTGTCCCTGTGGGTTGACCGCTTTACGACGGACGTGGTGACGGGACGTGAGCCGATCGACGAGTTGATCGGCGTCAACCGTACGCTTCTTGAGGGTCTCGCTCCGGAGCAGATGGCGGCCTGACCCTTCGGGGCAAGGTTGCGCTTAAGCTAAAGAGCGGAACCTCCTACTTCAGTCGAAGGGCGAGCCCCGCCGTCACCAGCACAGCTTCGCTGGCCGCTGCAGCCATGCGCTGATTAAGGCGACCCGCTTCATCGCGGAATCGCCGGGCAAGCGCATTGGTGGGCACTATTCCCTGGCCGACTTCGTTCGTGACCAGAGCCAGCGGCACGCGGCACTGCAGCACCTCTCGCTCCAGTGCGGCTGCGGCCGCATCAAGATCGCGATCGACCAACATCAGGTTGGACAGCCACAGTGTCAGGCAATCGACCAGGATTGCGTCGGCTTGCGTTTGCGCAAGATGGATAGCCTCCGGCAAATCCAGCGGCGCTTCGTAGGCAATCCAGCGCGGACCGCGGTCTGCGCGGTGATGGGCAATGCGCTGCGCCATCTCGGGATCGCGCTCTTGCGCGGTGGCGATGAAAGCCAGGGCGCCGGGGACGGCCTCGATCCGGCTTTGCGCATAGCGGCTTTTGCCCGATCGCGCTCCGCCGATGACGAACAGGGTTCTCATCCGCGCTGCTCCATCGCAAGAGCGACCAGACCGTCGATATCCAAATGGCGCTCAAGTCCGTGCGCCAATTCCTCCAGCGCCCCCTCGACCACAACATCGTGATCCGCGCCGTTGCTTCGCACACCGATGTGGCTGAGCAGAGCGCGCCGCAGATCGCCCGAGGCAAGCAAACCGTGGCAGTACGTCCCCATTACGAGGCCGTCGGCGGACATCATGCCATCCGGCCTATCGCCGTCCAGCGTCGCGAACGGCTGCGCTCCGAGGGGGGCGCTGGTGGTACCCATGTGCATCTCGTAACCCTCGAACTGCTGCGAGAAAGCGACGCCAGCGACCTGAGTCAGCGTCTTGCGTGAGCCCAATACGGTTTCGGCATCCAGCAGCCCCAGCCCAGTCGTACAGCTTACCGGGCCCTCGACGCCCAAGGGATCCGCGATCATGCGGCCGAGCATCTGGTACCCCGCGCAGATACCCAGGATCATGCCCCCGCGCCGACGGTGCGCCAGGATATCGATATCCCAGCCCTGTTCGCGCATGAAGTTCATGTCGGCGATCGTGGCCTTCGAACCCGGAAGGACGATGAGCGCCGCCTCCGCCGGCAGAGGCGTACCGGGAGGGATCATCGCCAGTTCGACACGAGGTTCGACTTTCAAGGGATCGAGATCGTCGAAGTTGGCGATGCGCGGAAGCATGGGGCATGCCACGAGCACACGATCGGTGTCGCGGCGCCTTCCCCTTTCAAGGACGACTGCGTCCTCGCTCGGCAAGCGTGCAACGGATGAGAGCCAGGGCACGAGCCCGAAGCCGCGCCAGCCGGTCCTGTCTTCGATGGCTGCATAGCCGTCAGCAAACAGCGCGGGGTCACCCCGGAACTTGTTGACAATGAAGCCTCCGATCATCGCTGCATCGTCGGGATCGATGACCCCGCGCGTGCCGACCAGTGAGGCGATGACGCCGCCGCGGTCGATATCGCCGACGAGCACCACGGGCACGTTAGCCGCCCGCGCGAAGCCCATGTTGGCGATATCGCCTTCGCGCAAGTTGATCTCGGCAGGCGATCCCGCGCCCTCGATCACCACCACGTCACAGCGTTGGCGCAGCCGCTCCCAGCTCTGCAGAACTTCGGGAAGCAAGTTGCGTCTCGCCTCGCGGAAGTTGGCGGATCCCAGAGTACCCCGCACTTGTCCATGGACAATCAGCTGCGAAGTGCGGTCGGCCTGGGGCTTGAGCAGCACCGGATTCATGTCGGTGTGAAGCGGCGCCCGCGCGGCAATCGCCTGAAGCGCCTGTGCGCGCCCGATTTCTCCTCCGTCTACGGTTACGGCGGCATTGTTCGACATGTTCTGCGGCTTGAACGGCAGCACCCGCAAGCCACGATTGGCGAGCGCGCGGCACAGCCCCGCCACCAGCACCGACTTGCCGACGTCGGAACCGGTCCCCTGCAGCATCAAAGCAGCCATTGCACACTCCCGGACAAGACCCATGCCAATGCGCAGGCCCGCACAAAAATCGCCCGCGCCTTGCGCATGGCTGCGATATCCGCCTCGCCCCCTCCCCCGATCCATGGCTTTGCGGCGAGCATGCCGTCATAGCGCAGCGGGCCGGCGAGACGCACGTCCAGGGCGCCAGCCATCGCGGCTTCAGGCCAGCCAGCGTTAGGCGACGCGTGCTTGGCGTGGTCGCGACGGAGCACGCGCCAACCGCCCGCTCCGGCAAGGCAGATCAGCACTCCGGAAATCCGAGCCGGAATCAGGTTGACCACATCGTCGCAGCGGGCACTGGCCCAGCCGAAAGCGCGCAAGGACTCTTCGGGATGGCCGATAAGACTGTCGGCGGTGTTGATCGCCTTGTAGGCCCAGGCTCCCGGCAATCCCAGCACGAGCAGCCAGAACAGCGGTGCGATCACGCCGTCGCAGAAACTCTCTGCCAGGCTCTCGATGGCAGCACGCGCGATGGCCGGTTCGTCCAAGGCTGCTGTATCGCGACCGACGATCATGCCCACAGCGCTGCGGGCTGCGGGTAAGTCGCCGTTCGACAAGGCAGCCTCTATGGGACGATAGTGATCGAGCAAGCTGCGCTGCGCCAGCGCCGGCCACGCCAAGATGGCCACGAACAGCCAAGCCCACGATCCGGCGAAGGTGCGGATGGTCCATTCAGCCAGTGCCGCCGGGCCTGCGGCGGTCAGGATCAGCAGCAGCAAGGTCATCAGGCCCAGGAACCGCCGCCGGCGTTGTGGCGCACCGGGCAAGTTCCAGCGTCGCTCACAACCGACGATGATACGGGCAAATGCGCCGACCGGATGCCCCACGACGCGATACAGCCGCATGGGCCAGCCCAGTGCGGCATCGAGCGCCAAAGCTGCGAGAGCAACCGGCTCAGCCATGGCCGTCCGTCTGGCCGAGTGCTGTGTCCAGCCTCGCCAGATCCTCGACATCCCTCGGCAGACCGAAGCGCAGCAGTTGCGGATGGTCGGCGAACGGGCGAGTCAGAATGCGCAGATTGGCAAGTGCGGTGAAAACCTGCGCCGCCCGCGATGCCTCTACGAGCCTGAACAAGGGGCTCCCTCCGCGCCGCGCCAATCCATGGCGCACAAGCACTTCATCCAGTTGCGCTGCGGCGGCAGGCAAGGCGGCGCGTGTTCGAGCGATCCAGTCGGAGTCCGCGTAGGCGCGAGTCCCGAAACTCAGCGCAGCCGCGCAGACCGGCCACTCCCCCTGCATCTGCCGTAGCTGTGCCAGCACATCGGAGGGAGCAAGGACGAAGCCAAGCCGCACGCCTGCCAAGCCGAAGAACTTTCCGAACGAGCGCGTGACGATCAGGCGCCGGTTCTCGGTAACGCAGTCGGCGACGCTCCACTCGGGCGCGCAATCGACGAAGGCTTCGTCCACGATCAGCCAGCCACTATACCGCTCCTGCTTCTCCAGCGCGGCAAGCAGCACCTCGCGGGGTATCAGAGCCCCGTCCGGATTGTTCGGATTGGCGAGCACCAGTACCGAGGGCGAGCGGCCGGCGCCCTCTATTCCGGTGATCGGCTCCGCGTGCGCAAACGCCTGTTTGTGCGTGCTATACGTCAGCGGTAAGTGGCGGGCAGGCAGGCGCAGGATACGAGCGACCGCTCGAAGGCCCGCTTCGCTTCCCGGCACCGCCAGGCACAGAGAAGGATCGGTTCCGAAGTATGCGGCGGCCGTGCTTTCCAGACGCGCCAGTTCGCCTGGATCGGGCAAGGCGCGCCAGTCCGGCGAAGCAAAGTCAGGCGGCGGCCAGGCATTCGGGTTTATGCCGGTCGACAAGTCCAGCCAGTCCTCAGCCTTTCCACCGAACCTCGCGCAAGCATCGCTGATGCGGCCACCATGGAACGGGAGAGGCTCGCTCATCGCAGGAACACCACTGTGGCCAGCGTGATGGTCTCGACGAGTTCAATGCCGGCGCCGTGCCCGTCTCCTGAGATCCCGCCAATGCAGCGGTGCAGCCACAAGCTCCACAAAGCGATGGCAGGCAGCGCAGCGAGGAGCGCCGGTCCCAGGAACCAGGCCGCTGTCGAGAACGCAAGCAGCCACACGGCAAAGGCTTTCCAGGTCGCGCCGGCTCCAAACGTACTGCCGATCCCCTGATGGAGGGGAGGCAGTGTCAGCGTCCAGAACAGCGGTCCCACTCGTGCGAGCACCGGCACCGCGACAAGAGCGCCGAACGTGGGCATGTCAAGCGCAAGGCGCAGGAGGATCAGCTTGGCCACAAGCTGCAAGGCAATGGCCGTCACTCCGAAGCTGCCGATGTGCGGGTCTGCCAGCACACTGGAGATGCGGCTACTGTCCGCATGCGCGGCACCGGCGGCATCGGCGATGTCTCCCAAGCCATCCAGGTGGAGCGCGCCGGTGATGCCGGTCCAGGCGAGCAAGGCCAGCAGCGAACCAGCCCAAGGGTCCCGTTGCAGCCCCACCCAGGCGGCCCCGGCAATGCACAGGCCGACAAGCAGCCCGGCAACAGGAAACCAGCGGATGGCAAGCGCCATATGCCGCGCTTCGGCTGCGATATTGGGGAGCGGCAGCCTCGTCATGAACTGGATCGCCAGAACGAGCGGCTTCATGTCCTGAGGCCCGTGACCTGGCCGGAGCCGTCTTTCCAGATGCAGAGGCTAAGCAGCCCCCGGTACGGAAGATCGATGGCCCAGACCCCGCGATGGTCGAGCCCTGTCAGCACCGACACCGCAGCACGCATGGCGCCCCCGTGAGCCACCACGAGAGTGTCTGTAGCCAAAGCATCAAGCGCAACGGAGACTCGGGTCCGCAGGTCCGACCAGCGCTCTCCTTGCGAAGGTGGCGCTGCATCGGGATCGTCCCAAAATGCTGTGAGAGCGGCTTGATTTATGGTTTGCGCCGCCAAACCGTCCCACGCCCCGAAAGAAAGCTCCCGCCAGTTCGCGTCCAGGGTGAGCGGCACCTGAAAGTGGTCCGCTAGTATCTTCGCTTGCTCCGCCGCGCGCGTGAGATCTGACGCGACCACCTGATCAATCCGGAGGTGTTCCACCCGCGCTCTCATCTGGGGGCAATCAGAGTTGAGAGCCGGCATGTCGGTATGGCCGAGCAGAAGCCCGGAGTGCAGCGGCGGCCCATGCCGCAGCAGGTGGACAATGCGCGCGCTCACCCGCCGCTCGTGACGGCAGCCTCGGCGAAGGTGGCCATTTCGTTGTGAGTGGCAAGGGCTGCGCGCACGAGCGGGACCGCCAGTGCAGCGCCGCTTCCCTCGCCCAGTCGCAATCCGAGATCCAGCAGCGGCTCCAGTTCAAAGCGCTCCAGCAGAAGCCGGTGAGCGCCCTCGGCGGAGCAATGCGCGGCGATGCAGTGCGAAGTGAACTCAGGTTGCCTCGCCACCAGCGGAGCGATGGCCGCGCAGGCGATGAAACCATCCAGCAGAACCGGCAGGCGCAGCAACCGTGCCGCTAGCATGGCTCCGGCCATGGCCGCGATCTCCCGGCCGCCGAGCCGGCGCAGAGTTTCGAAGGGATCGCGGCAGTCCGCCCGGTGAAGCGCCAGCGCTTGCTCCACCGCATCGATCTTGCGCGCAAGACCGGCGCTATCCACCCCGCTGCCGCGGCCGCACCATTGCCCGGCATTCCCTTCAAACGCCGCGGCGCAGATGGCTGCCGCTGGCGTGGTGTTGCCTATGCCCATCTCGCCCACCAGCAACAGTTGCGTGTCCGAAGTGACCACCCCAGCACCCGCGTTCAAAGCGGCAAGGCATTCCGCCTCTGTCATCGCCGGCTCCTGCGCGATGTCGCCGGTGGGGCGATCGAGGTCGAGCGGGACGACCGACAACTCCGCACCGCATGTGCGGGCGAGCACATTGATGGCCGCTCCCCCGGCAGCGAAGTTCGCGACCATCTGAGCGGTCACCTCCACCGGAAAGGCACTCACGCCTCTGGCGGCAACGCCATGATTGCCAGCGAAGACCACAGCCTTAACCCGATCCACGCGTGGGCGGGGCGTATCCTGCCATCCCGCCATGAAGATCGCGAGGTCCTCAAGCTGGCCAAGCGAGCCGCCGGGCTTGGTCAACTCTGCCTGTCGCTCCTTTGCGGCTGCCGTGGCAGCAGCCGAGGGAGACGGCAGACCGTCGAGTGCAGCCAGGAAAGCGCGAGCGTCTGCAAACGCGATCATGTGCAAAGGTGCCCCTCGGGCGGGGTGCGCACGATGAAATGGCCTTTCACGCCGTCCGGCCACTCCGCATAACGCACCACGCCTTCCTCGCTGGCCGCGTGCCGGGTGGCATATGTGAGGATAGCGCGGGCGGCTTCTCGGTCGGGCGTGAAGTCACCCAGGACGTATCCGACCTTACCCGACGCCCGGATGTGGACGGTGCAATACCGCTGGCAGGCGAACAGGCACGGCATTTCCTGCACGGCCACCCCGGCCAGCTCTGGCGTCTCCTCTTGCACCGCGCGCATGGCTTCAGCGAGCAGCGCGCCTCCGCGCCGTCCCCCTTCATCCTCGCGCGCTTCGGCGGAGGCTCGGCACGTTGAACAGACCACGACCGCTGGCCCAGGCTCTACGGGTTGAAGCATTAGAAGCGGCTCCTCAGCCCAAGGTAGACCGTGCGGCCGAGGGAGGAATAATCGCTTGCCGTCTGGTAATCCTCGTCCGCAACGTTCTCGACGCGTACCTGCAAGATCAGCGCTTCGCTCACGCGCCACTGCGCCCGCAAGTCGACAAGCCAGTAGTCGTCGAGCACTTCGGCGCTGCTGGCGTTGTTGAAGCTTTCGCCCGAATAGCGCGCCGCCACGCTGGCCCGCAGACCGGAGGGAAGTTCCACGCCGCCCTCCAGGTTGGCGAGATGGCGCGGCACACGGGCGAGCTGGCGGCCATAGAAGGCGCTGTCATCGCTGCGGTCCTCAGCCTTGATCCAGCTGTAGTTGCCCTCCACGAAGAGCACGTTCCAGCGAGCCGAGCCGGCCAGTTCGAGCCCGCGAGCGCGGCTCTCCTTGATGTTGGCGTAGTACCCGAAACGGCTCGTAGCGGTGCCCGGGATGAAGCAGATCGGCGGCTGGGCGCCAGTGGTCGGGCAATACGCAAAGTCAATGAGGTTGTCGGTATCGCGCTGGAACCAGGTCGCCGAGGCTTCAAAGATCTCCCCAAAGCGATGCTCAAGGCCGACTTCCCAGCCCTTCGCCTTCTCAGGTCCCAGATCGGCGACACCATAGGCGCTGAAGAGCTGGTAAAGCGAAGGCGCCTTGTAGCCTTCGTCGTAACTGGCGCGCAGAATTGTGGCGCCGTCGTTGGGAGTGTAGACAGCGCCGGCGCTGAGCACCGTGTTGTCGCCAAAGCGCGACTGGTGATCGTAGCGCGCGCCTGCATTCAGTGTGAGACCGGCAACCGGCGTAAGCCGGACCTGCCCATAGAGACTGTCGGTGTCGGCCTCGCTCGGGACCAGCGTATAAGGCGCAAGAGTGTTCGATGGCGAAGCCGTGGTCATGCGCTGCTCCTCGCGCTCGGCTCCGAAAACAACGCCCAGCGCCTCGGAGGCGCGGTAAGTACCCTGGTATTCGAACCGCCGGACTCTGCCCTGCGCATCGAAGGTGATCTGACGGACGCGGCGTGATGGATCGTAGTTCTCGCGGTCCGTCTCGGTCTGGAGCACTGCGAGCCGGTTCACCAGTTTGCCGCCGAGCAGTGCAAAGTTGAGGCCTGCGTAGCCAGACCATTCCTCGGTCACACCATAGGCACTGCTATCGCCGCTGAAGTCATCGAAGTCGTTGCGAGCTTCGGCCCAGTAGCCCCGCACATCGAGCGAGACACCCTCTGCCAGCCGCACCGTCACCGTACCGCTTGCAGCCTGGCGGGAATAGCCGTCGTCCTCGGTGCCGTTGGCGCGCGTAGAAATCCCGTCAGTGGTGAAGGTGGAGCCTGCCAGGCGCCAGTCGATAGCCTCGCTCGTGCCGCCGATACCTGCGCGAGCAGAAACGGTTTCGTTGCTTCCTCCTTCGAGTGCAATGCTGCCTTCAAGCGGCTTCTCGGGCCGGCGTGTGGTGACGTGGACCACGCCTCCGATCGCATCGCTACCCCACAGGATCGACTGCGGGCCGCGCAGGATTTCTATGCGCTCGATGTCGTCGAGCATCAGGTTCGAGAAGCCATATCCGCCAGCGGTGGATGAGGGATCGGACAAGCGCATGCCATCGATCACCATGACGGTCTGCCCGGCGTCGGCGCCGCGAATCCGCAACGATGTAACAGCGCCGTAGCCGCCGTTGCGTGAAAGGCTGATGCCGGGCGTGCGCAGGAGAATGTCGGAGACAGCGATCGGCTGCTCCTCAATGATAGCCTCTTCGTCAAGGACAGTGACGCTGGAGGAGTTGCGTTCCTGGGAGACGGGAGCGCGGAAGGCGCTGACGACGATGCTCTGATCCGGCGCCTCGTCGGCGTAAGCGGGAGCGGAGAGAAGCAGCGTGATGACCGGAACAGCGGCCAGAGAAGTGATACGAGGCAAGATGAAGTCCCTTCCAGCAAACGGCGTCGAACCTGCCGGTCGACCGTCGCAAGGGAACGTGCGCGCTTGCCCCGTACGCAGGGCACGACATGACGCCCCTTGCGCGGTTTCCCGGCAAGGCAGTGCTGTCGTTGCACGAGGGGCGACCCTGCTTGTGGCGAGGGCCCTCGAACACCCGGTGCACCCTGCCCGGATGAAGAACGACTGCGTCAGGTAGGTCTCCTGGCTTGCGGGTCAGCACCGTTCCGGCCGCCTTCTCAGAACTGGGAAGTCCCAATGGCGAAATGGCCGGATGGCTCACCGCTTACAGTTGCAGGGGCAGCCCGGGGCTTTCACCCGAGTTCCCTTTTGATCCCTTCGCAGGGAACCTGTCGCGGCGCGGCCCCTATCCCGGACATACGCTGCATGCAAGTGGCTGAAGCTTGCCGCTCGCCGAGACATGGCTTATCGCGGCTCGCGTATCGGGTGCCCGAAGGGGCTTAATCGGGAAGTCTGGGGCTGGCGGCGTTGTCCGCTGGAGACCAGCACTGCTCCCGCAACTGTGACCGGTGAGCGCATCGCCACGATGCCATTGGGAGGCTTACTCCCGAGAAGGCGGCGACCAGCGTGTTTGATCCGGAAGTCAGGAAACCGGCCTGATGCCGTCGTTCCTTCGCGCGGGCGGGATGAACCGAGCGAACGAGGGGCTCGCACAATGCGGGCAAGACCCTTGGCGGACGACATTCGTGTGTCGCGTCGAAGGGGAGCCGTACGTTATGTCCAAACGCTGACCTGCTAGAGACGGCAGCTGTCGCTTTGCCTTGCTTCCTTCACGTGATCGCGCGCCAGCTGCGGGCGCGCTCTTCCACAGCCCTGACCGGAGACCCTCTATGGACCGTCGTCTTTCCTTGCAGTCGCCGCGCTTCGAGCTGGCGACATTCGCCACGCTCGCCGCCGTCATGCTCATCACCCGCACGCACTCGCTCAGCCATGTGGTGCATCTGCCCGACACCAGCCTCGCGAGCTTCTTCGTGCTTGGATACTTCGTGCGGCGTCCAATGGCCTTCGCGGGGCTGTTTGCCCTCGGCTTCGCCATAGATGTCGTGAAGATCTACGTTCTCGGCGGCTCCGGCTTCTGCTTCACGCCCGCATACTGGATGCTGCTTCCCGCCTACGGAGTGATGTGGTTCGCGGGTCGCTTCGTGGCCGAGCGCTTGGGTGAGCGGCTCTCCGCACTTTTCGCCGCGGCCGCGCTGCTGGTAATCTCCGCATTCGTCTCCAATCTCTTCTCCAGCGGCGGGTTCTACTTCCTCGGCGGCCGCTACCCGGATCCGACCATTGCCGAGTTCCTGCCCCGGATTCAGCGCTACTTCCCCGGCACTTTGCTGGCGACCTTGCTCTGGTCAGGCGTTGCCGCCGTGCTCTATGCCGCGCTCATCACCGCTCGTCCGGGTTTGCGCGACGGGGCTGCAAAGTGAGCGAGGAGGCAGACCTCACTCAAGAGGAACGCAGACACGAGGAACGCAGCCGCAAGCACAAGGCTGTCGTCGATGCTCGCATCGCCGCCGCCAAAGTCGACAAGGGCTTGGTGCTGGTCCTCACCGGGAACGGGAAAGGCAAGTCTTCGAGCGCCTTCGGCATGGTCGCGCGCTCGCTAGGCTACGGGCGCACGGCGGCGGTGTTTCAGTTCATCAAGAGCAAGGAAGATGTGGGTGAACGCGCCTTTCTTGCTCGCCAGCCCGGCGTAAGCTGGGAGAACTGCGGCGAAGGCTTCACCTGGGAGACGCAGAATCGCCGGCGCGATATCGCTATGGCGCAAGCCGGGTGGGAGAAGGCCAAGCTCGCTCTTGCCGACCCGGAGGTCTCGTTAGTGGTTCTTGATGAGCTGACGTACCTCATCAACTATCGGTATCTCTCGCTGGATGAAGTGCTGCCGCCGATCCGCGATCGGCCGCCCATGCAGCACGTCGTCATCACGGGCAGAGCAGCGCATGACGAACTGATCGCGCTTGCCGATACCGTCAGTACCATCCGCGATGAGAAACACGCCTTTCGTGCCGGCGTGCGCGCACAAATCGGTATCGACTTGTAAGCCTCACATCCTGTCGGAGTCAGCAAAGATGCGGAGACAAGGATAACACTGCTTCACTTTAGCAAAAGCGGGAATCACGCGGCGTCTCTTTTCGATTCTTTCTCGAATACCGCCAGGGCGCTCGATCAGGAATGAACGACGGGTTGTCGTTCGCGGCTGGATGCGCTTATCAGGCACAGCGTTTCGATCACTCGCGCGGACCTGCTTCTGCGCACTTCAGCAATGGGCCCGATATGACGACACAAACAATGTATGAACGCCTGCTCGATCTTTTCCAGGCAGAAGGGGTCGATACGCTGTTCGGCATACCGGACCCGAGCTTTTTCGGACTGTTCGTCGAAGCCGAAAAGCGCGGCATGCGGGTCGTTTCACCGCACCACGAGGAAGCCATGGCTCTCACAGCCGACGGTTACTACCGGATGACGGGCAAGATCCCCGTGCTGTGCGTCAACAAAGGCCCTGGCGTCGGCAACATCGCGGCAGGCGCCAATTTCCTGCTCAAGGAGAACGTCCCCGCGATCTTCCTCATGGCGCAGCGCCAGCGCTTCTACGAACAGCGCGTCCGCCGCGGCAAGATGCAGTACATGAGCCAGCCGCCGCTGTTCGAGAACGCGGTGAAATACACAGGCGTTATCGAGTATCCCGGCCAGACCGACGAGATCGTGCAGGAAGCATTCCGCAAGGCCCTGACCGGCGTGCCCGGACCCACCTACGTCGAACTGCCGCTCGGCGTAATGCAGGCCAAGTTCGACGGTTCTCCCGTCCTCACCCCCAATCGCTATCGCCTGGTGCGCCAGCGTGCGGATGATGTGTCGGTTGCCGAAGCGGTCGCACTGCTGAAGGACGCGAAGAACCCGGTCCTGCTCTACGGGCAGGGCGTTTTCGTCAGCCGCGCGCATGCGATCGCGACAGAGCTGGCAGCAAAGCTGAACTGCCCGATTCTCCAGTCCAACGCTGTAGAGGCAGTCCTGCCCGGCATGGACGACCGCACCTTTGCCTACAGCTCGGAGGCAGGGGCGCAGATTGCCTCGAACTCCGACGTGGTGCTGGCAATCGGCACCGAGTTGGGCGAGGCGCTCAACTATGGCCGTGGTCATGCCTGGAAGGAAGGCAACCAGAACCGCAAGTGGATCTATGTCGAGCGTGACGCCACCGCCATCGGCGTCAACCGGCCCATCGATGTGCCGCTGGTCGGCGATCTGCGCGACATCATGCCACAACTCAACGATGCTTTGGGCGACCTGAAGCGCGAACCCGCTGCGAAGCTGGCCGAGTGGAAGAAGACCCGTGACGACGTCAAGCAGGCGCTTATGGATACGGTGCCGACAACCTCGCAGCCCATCCACACCGGGCGCCTCGCGATCGAGGCCACGAAAGCGTTGCCGGAGGACACGATCCTGGTGCGTGATGGCGGCGCGGCGAGCATGTGGTTCTCCGCTCTTCTGCAGTGGACCCCGCGCGATTCCATGTGGAGCTCCAACTGGGGCGCAATCGGAAACGGTCTGCCCATGGCTCTGGGCGCGCAGCTCGCGGTCGGGGACAAGCGCCGGGTCGCATTGTTGACGGGCGACTCCGCCTTCCTGTTCCACATCTCGGAGCTGGAAACCGCGGTGCGCAAGAACTTGCCGCTCCTCTGCATCGTCGCGGTCGACCATGCGTGGGGCATCGAGGCTGCGTCCTACAAGGCGAACCTGGGTGAGAATACATCCACGCCTGAAGCCCGCTGGGGGAACGAAGTTCGCCTCGACCTTACGGCCGCAAGCTTCGGCGCGCATGGCGAATACGTCACCAAGCTTGAGGAGATCGCGCCTGCCATCGAGCGCGCGCTCGCTTCCGGCAAGCCGGCCGTGATCCACGTGGAAGTCGATCGGGAAGCGAACAGCACCTTCAAGGGAATTCCGGGCTTCCTGGAGTTCCGCAACTGGTTCGGCGAAGAAGGCGACTTCCTCGGCGTGCCCGGTGCAGCACCTGCGGCCTCATCCGGCGGCGGCTCGACTGAGAACAGCAGCGGATATTGAGTTAGCGTTTCCATCGCTTGGAAGCATGGAAGGGGAGGAGCGCCAGTCGGTGCTCCTCCCCTTTCGTTTTTCCGATGAGGCAAATTTGCCTGTGGGTTGGCGCACCTCACCCCCGGCACACGCTTGACGCGCAACCCAATTCATTGGAACATAAAGGGAACAAGTGAGTCGATTCTGATCTGTGCCTGTCCAATCATCTGCCCTGCCCCGGTCTCCGGCCGAGATGCTTTCCGTCCTGCGCGCCGAGCTGTCGGCCACACAGGCTGAGCGCGGCCCTGCCCTCGGCTTCGGTCTGCCCGAGATCGACGAGAAGCTTGCCGACCATGGCCTTGATACAGGTGGGCTGCATGAGGTGGCGGCGGCGTCAGCCAGCCTCAACGATGATGCCGCCGCAACTCTGTTCGTAGCAGGAATAGCTGCCAGATTGAGCGAGCAGCCGGGCTGCACCGTGTTGTGGACCGCGACCACGTTCGACCTCTATGCGCCGGGTCTGGAGCAAGTCGGCCTCGGCCCTGACAAAGTTCTCTACGGTCAGGGCCGCAAGGACGCCGAAGTCCTTGCTCTCGCCGAAGACGCACTGCGCGATGGATCGCTCGCCTGCGTGGTTGCCGAAGTGAAATCGGCTGACATGACCGCGACCCGCCGCCTGCAACTCGCAGCTTCCGATGGCCAGACGCCGATGCTGCTCTATCGGCGCCACCGATCGCGCGAGCGCTGCCCGCTCAGCACGCCCTCCTCGGCGATGACACGCTGGCGGATCGGCTGCCTCGCCTCCGAGCATCTGCCTTGGCCCGGTGTCGGGCGGCCCCGCTGGCAGGTCGAGCTGGTGCGCCAGCGCAACGGCCAATCCTTCACTCTCGAACTGGAGGCGTGCGATGCACAGGGTCGCCTCGCTCTTCCTGCCGCAGCTGTCGATCGAACGGCTGCGCAGGAACGAGCGGCCAGCCACGCCGCCTGAAGTACGCCTGGCGCCCGAGCCGCGCTTCCCGCCGCCCATTGACGACGATCCCGGTGCCTGCTCGGTTCCGAGAGGCGGAGGCTGGCGTCCGGGCGCGCGTTGGGCCCGCGACGAAGCGCTTGGTCGCAGGCCGTCCCAGTCGGACCTCGATGCCTTGCCGGCACACCAGCGGCCGACCATGCGCGAGATGGGCCGCCGCAGCGAACATGCCGAGCATCCCTTCAAGGCCATGCCTGCCGACGATGGCAAGGCCACCGCAGTCGCTGCGTTGCCGACAAGGTCTGCGCTATGGGACCGTCCGACTGTCCTCATCACGCGCATCAGCCAGCGCGATGTGATCACTGCCGCTTGCCCCCTTGCCCTGGAGCTGGGCCTTCGTCCCGGCATGGCGGCCGCTCATGCACGCGCGCTCGTCGCTAGCCTCAGGGTTTGCGATGCCGAACCCGATGCGGACCAGGCCTTTCTGGACCGCCTCGCGCTCCACGCAGCTCGCCACTGGACGCCAACCGCCTGCGTCTCGGGTCCAGACGGCCTGTGGTTCGATCTCACCGGCACGACACATCTGTTCGGCGGCGAGGAGCGCTTCTGCCGCCGCTTGCTCGCGTTCCTGAGACGGCTTGGTTTCACCGCCTGCATCGCGGTCGCGGGCACCCTGGGCACGGCGCATGCACTCGCCCGCTTCAGCGGCAAGGCCGTCACTCTCCTCGGTGTCGGCGAGGAAGCCCAGGCCATCGCCGACCTCCCGCTCGCCGCGCTTCGTCTCGAACCGGAGGCGCTTGTCGCGGCCGCAAGGTTCGGGCTGGAGCGGGTCGCCGATCTCTATTCCATGCCACGCGGACCGCTCGCGCGCCGGTTGGGCCTGCGGACTGTCGAACGGCTCGACCAGGCGCGGGGGAGCCTTGCCGAGCCGATCATTCCCGTCGTGCCCACCGATGCCCCACGGGTGACGCGCCGCTTGCTCGAACCCATCGGCACGCCTGAGAGCATCGCGCACGTGATTGGCGATCTCGTCGATGATCTCGTGGCGCACCTGCGCACGCGCGGCCTGGGTGCGCGCACCGTCCTGCTGACTGCAGATCGCGTCGACGGAGAGGCTCAGCGCCTGGGCGTAGGGGCTTCTCGCGCGACGCGCGACGACCGGCACCTGAAGCGCATGTTTGCCCTAAAGATGGCCGAACTCGATCCCGGGATGGGGATCGAGGCGATGCACCTCACGGTTCCGCACCACGAACCGCTGGGCGCACAGGCGGCGGGCGTGCTGATCGAGACCTCCAGCAAGATGCGCGACATTGCGCCGCTGATCGATCAACTCGGCACCCGCGCTGGCGCTTCCGCCCTCTTCCGCATGTCATCGCGCCAAAGCGATGTGCCGGAACGCGCGATGATGCGGGTGCCGCCGCTTATCGTCCCCCAGGGATGGCCCGCCTGGAAGCGGCCGGTGCGCTTGCTGAAACGGCCCGAGACGCTCTCCAACGTGGTGGCGCTGCTGCCCGACCATCCGCCCCGCCGTTTCACCTGGCGCCGGTGCGACTACCGCGTCGTCGCCGGCGACGGCCCGGAGCGCGTGCATGGCGAGTGGTGGCGCAACGCTCGCGAGATGTGGGCGGTGCGGGACTACTTCCGAGTCGAGGCGGAAGGGGGGTTACGCTTCTGGCTGTTCCGCCGGGGGGATGGCGTCGAACCGTCCACCGGGGATCTCAGCTGGTACATGCACGGGGTGTTCGGCTGATGGCGACTTATGTCGAGCTGCAAGTCACCAGCCACTTCTCCTTCCTGCGCGGCGCATCGTCGCCTGAAGAGCTGTTCGCAGCGGCAGCGCTGCTCGGGCACAAGGCGCTCGGTCTGGCGGACTGGAACTCTGTCGCCGGTATCGTGCGCGGATGGGAGGGGCAGAAGGCCACGGGGTGCCGGATGATCGCCGGCACGCGTGTGTGCCTGACCGACGGGCGCGTGCTGCTGCTCTATCCTTCCAACCGCGCCGCCTGGTCGCGGCTTACGCGCCTGCTCTCGATCGGCAAGGCGCGCGGCGGCAAGGGCCGGTGCGTTCTGGACTGGGCCGATGTCGCCGCTCATTCCGAAGACATGGTCGGCATCCTCGTGCCGGACATGCCCGATGAGGCCACGGCCACGCATCTGCGCGATATCCACGATGTGTTCGGCGTGCGGGGATATTGCGCGCTCTCGCTGCGGCGCCGTCCCGACGATGCCGAGCGCCTGCACCGGCTAAACGGCCTGGCCCGCAAGACCGGCATAGGCAGCGTCGCGACAGGCGACGTACTCTATCACAGCCCTGATCGGCGACCGCTGCAGGATGTGGTCAGCGCCATCCGCGAGAAGTGCACGATCGACGAGCTGGGATTCCGGCGCGAGCGGTTCATGGACCGCGATCTGAAGTCTCCGGAGGAAATGGAGCGCCGCTTCGCCGCCTTTCCCGATGCCGTGGAAGCCAGCGCTGAGATTGCGCGTGCCTGCACCTTCGATCTGGGCGAGATCCAGTACCAGTACCCTTACGAGGAGGTGATGGAAGGCCGAACCGCGCAAGAGGCGCTGGCCACGCTCACCCAAGACGCGGCAGCGGCGAAATTTCCTGGTGGCGTACCGGCTTCGTATCGCCAACAGATCGACCATGAGCTCGGACTGATCGACCAGCTGGGCTACGCCCCCTATTTCCTGACCGTCCATTCCATCGTCGCCGAGAGCCGCCGCCGTGGCATCCTGTGCCAGGGGCGCGGATCGGCGGCGAACAGCTGCGTCTGCTATCTGCTCGGCATCACTTCGATTGATCCCATCCACCACCAGCTGCTGTTCGAGCGCTTCGTTTCGGGAGAGCGCAAGGAGCCGCCCGACATCGACGTCGATTTCGAGCATGAGCGACGCGAGGACATCATCCAGTGGATCTACGAGACGTACGGACGCGACCGCTCGGCGCTAACCGCCGTCGTCACCCGTTATCGCACGCGCGGAGCCGTCGCCGAAGTCGGCAAGGCCTTGGGCCTCCCGCGTGACCTCACCAAGATGCTGACCGGCCTCGTCTGGGGCTGGAGCATGGACGGCATCCCGCAAGAGCAGATCGAAAGCCTCAACCTCAATGCCGAAGACCATCGGCTGAAGCTGACGCTGGAACTGGCTCGCCAGCTCATCGGCACGCCCAGGCATTTGTCCCAGCATCCCGGCGGCTTCGTGCTCACGCAGGACCGGCTCGACGATCTCGTCCCGATCGAGCCGGCCCGCATGGAGGACCGTCAGATCATCGAGTGGGACAAGGACGATATCGACGCGCTCAAGTTCATGAAAGTCGATGTCCTGGGCCTCGGCATGCTGGGCTGCATGAACCGCGCCTTCAACTTGCTGGAGCAGAAAGAGGGCATCAAGGTGACGATGGCGGATCTTCAGCACGATGATCCCGAAGTCTACGCCATGATCCAGAAGGCCGACACGCTGGGCACTTTCCAGATCGAGTCTCGCGCGCAGATGTCGATGCTGCCGCGCATGAAGCCCAAGGAGTTCTACGATCTCGTCATCCAGATCGCGATCGTGCGCCCCGGACCGATCCAGGGCGATATGGTCCACCCGTATCTTCGCCGCCGCGAAGGCAAGGAGAAGGCCGAATATCCCCGTCCCGAACTCCGCGATGTCCTGGGAAAGACGCTGGGCGTGCCGCTTTTTCAGGAGCAGGCCATGAAAGTCGCCATCGTTGGGGCCGGGTTCACGGCGCAAGAGGCTGACCAGCTTCGCCGCGCGATGGCCACGTTCAAGCTCACGGGCGGAGTCAGCCACTTCTACGACAAGCTGGTGGGCGGGATGGTCTCGCGCGGATACCCTGGGGATTTCGCCGAACGGACGTTCAAGCAGATCGAGGGTTTTGGAAGCTACGGCTTCCCCGAAAGCCACGCCGCATCGTTCGCCAAGATCGCTTACGCCTCCTGCTGGATGAAGTATCACCATCCCGACGTCTTCTGCGCGGCCCTGCTCAATGCGCAGCCCATGGGCTTCTACGCCCCCGCACAAGTCGTCCGCGATGCACGCGACCATGGCGTGGAGGTGCGGCCCGTCTCGGTAAACCACAGTCACTGGGACTGCACTCTGGAACCCGGCCGGGGCCGCTACAGGGCGGTGCGCCTTGGCTTGCGGCAGGTTCGCGGCCTGGCCAATATCCATGGTGCGACGATCGTCGCCGCACGCGGGCCGGGTACTTACGACAGCGTCGAGGAAGTCTGGCGCCGCGCGGGCGTCCCGCGTGCCGCCATCGAGCGGCTGGCCGAGGCCGATGCCTTCCACTGCATTGCCGAGGATCGCCGCCAGGGCCTCTGGAAGGTGAAGGGTTTGGGCGAAGCGCCGCTCCCCCTCTTCGCAGCAGCCGATGCGCGTGAGGGCGGTTTCTTGCCCGAGGGCCTGGAGCCAGCCGTGGCGCTCCAGGCGATGGGCGCCGGACGCGAGGTGGTGGAGGACTATCGCTCGCTGCAGCTCTCGCTGCGCGGCCACCCGGTGCAATTCCTACGCGGTAAACTTGATGCCATGGGCATCGTCCGTTGCGCCGATCTCCCGTCGATCCGTGACGGCCGCAATGTCGAAGTGGCCGGCGTCATTCTCGTGCGCCAGCGTCCCGGCTCGGCCAAGGGCGTGCTCTTCGTGACGATCGAGGACGAGAGCGGCGTCGCCCAGGGCATTCTCTGGCAAAAGACGTTCGAAGCCTACCGGCGCCAGATCATGTCAGCTTCGATGATCGCGATGCGCGGACGTCTTCAGAAGGAAGGCGAGGTCATCCACATTATTTGCGACCGGATCGCCGACCATGATGCCATGCTGCGCTCGATCGGGCGCATGGACTTCGCAGTAACGCCGGGGCGCGGCGACGGCGCCTCTCACGCCAGTGGTCCCGATCCCCGCGACCCTCACTTTCCGAGAGGCCGCACGCTTGCCTCTCCGCCGTTCGGCAACTTGCAAGGGGCGGAAGATATCGTGCCTATCCGCAGCCATGACTTTCATTGAAGCATGGCCGGCGGCCTACAGCGGGATCGCCTCGCCCCCTTCGAGCCGGTGCGAGCAGCCCAACGCGATTGGATCGTCTTCGTCTGAAAGCGCCGCAACGGTTCGCCAACCGATCGCGCGCTGACGAGCCGCAATCACCGGGTCGTGACCGGCAGGCAGGAAAAGCGCAGCAGTTTCGCTGTTTGTCTCGGCCAACAGTTCAATCAAGCGATCCGGGTAAAGCGAGAAACCTGTCGCCGGCTCGCCCTCGCCGGTCTGCCCCAGAATGCGGTAGGTTCCGCCCCGCCCGAGTGCACCCTGCACGCCTTGCGCATAGATCATGAAGCCGAACCAGGACTGATACTCGAACCCATGGCGCTCCGAGGGATCGAGCGTCACGCGCGCGCGTCCATCGATCCGCGCCGCGATCTCGCGCAAGCCCGCGATCCGGCTTGCCAGCGCACCGCCTGCATCGAACGCCGTCAGCCGCGCGATCGCTTCTTCGAAAGGCCCCACGGCGTAGAGCAGCGGCAAGTAAGCCGAGCCACCGGCATCGACGAGCCCACCAGCATCCTTCGCGTCCAGTTCCCGGCGTACCGCCTCGATCTGGCTGGACGCAAGAGGTAGAGCTTCAGCAGCGAGCGTATCGACGAGATCGGGCAGCGTGAAATCGATGGAGATGCCGGTCGCACCAGCGCACTCCAGCGCTTCGATGGCGATCGCTACCACTTCGGCCGCCGCCGCCACGCTATCGCTGCCGACCAGCTCGGCACCAAGCTGCAAGTGCTCCCGCGCAGGATCGAGACCATCGCCCTTGATGGTGACTACCTGCCCACAATAGCACAGCCTCAGGGGACGTGGGCGAGCGGCCAGGCTGGTCGCGGCTACACGACCGACTTGCACGGTGATGTCCGAACGCAGGGCCAGAGTACGCAGCGAGACCGGATCGACGAAGCGGAACATGCGCCGCGGCTGCACGCCAGCCATGCGACTGGCCATCGATTTCTCGAACTCGATCGTCGGAGTATCGACCCGGTCGTAGCCGTGGGAGGCGAAGACATCGAGCGCCCCGCGGCGCACGCGAATGGCTGCCGCAGCTTGGGCCGGCAGCCGGTCGCCCAGACCCTCGGGCAGAAGATCGCGATCGTTATCGTGCATCAAAGGAGTTCAGCCCTGTCTATCGTATCCCCTCCCCTGCCGGAGGGCCGAGCGGCCTGTAATCCATGTCGCGCTTCAGGACAAACAAACGCGCCGCTTGGCCCCTCCCGCAAGCGGGAGGGGCATGAGGAGCTCAGAACGAGAGTGCTTTCACCATCTTCACACCGGGCAGCTCGCAGGCCTGCTTCAACACGTTTTCAGAAACCGGGCTGTCGACGGAGAGCAGCAGCACTGCTTCCCCGCCGGTGTTGCGACGACCGAGGTTGAACGTGCCGATGTTGATGCCGTTCTCTCCCAGCAGGGTGCCGATACGACCGATAAAGCCGGGCGCGTCCTCGTTCACGATGTACATCATGTGGCCGCTGAGGTCCGCTTCCACCTTGATGCCGAACATCTCAACCAGACGCGGCTCGACGTTGTTGAACAGCGTGCCCGCCACCGAACGCTCTCCGCTTTCGGTCTTGACGGAGACGCGTACCAGCGTGTGGTAGTCGCCCTCGCGCTCGGTTTTTACTTCGCGCACTTCCAGACCGCGCTCCTTGGCGAGGAACGGCGCATTGACCATGTTCACCGTGTCGGACTGCACGCGCAGGAACCCGGCGAGAACGGCCGCCACGATCGGCTTCTGGTTCAGCTCGGTTGCGGCGCCTTCGGTGTGGATCGAGATCCGCGGCACCGAATCGCGGGTGAGCTGGCCCACGAGGCTGCCCAGCTTCTCTGCTAGCGCCATGTAGGGCTTGAGCTTGGGCGCTTCCTCAGCGCTCAGCGATGGCATGTTGAGTGCGTTGGTGACGCCGCCGCTGACCAGGAAGTCGGCCATTTGCTCGGCAACCTGCAAGGCCACGTTGACTTGCGCCTCGGTGGTCGACGCGCCCAAGTGCGGGGTGCAGATGAAGTTGGGCGTGCCGAACAGGGGCGAGTCCTTGGCGGGCTCGGTCTGGAACACGTCGAGCGCGGCGCCGGCTATGTGACCGCTATCAAGCCCTTCCTTCAGCGCCGCCTCGTCGACCAGCCCGCCACGCGCGCAGTTGATGATGCGCACGCCCTTCCGGGTCTTGGCCAGATTCTCGGCGGAGAGGATGTTGCGGGTCTGGTCCGTGAGTGGCGTGTGCAGTGTGATGAAATCAGCGCGCGACAGCAGCCCGTCGAGGTCCACCTTCTCGACACCCATTTCCACAGCACGCTCAGGCGTGAGGAAGGGATCGAAGGCGACCACCTTCATCTTCAGGCCCAGCGCCCGGCTGGCGACGATCGAGCCGATGTTGCCCGCGCCGATCAGGCCCAGCGTCTTGCCGGTGACTTCAACACCCATGAAGCCGTTCTTCGGCCACAGCCCCGCCTGGGTCTGCGCGTTGGCTTCGGGAAGCTGGCGAGCCAGCGCGAACATGAGGGCGATGGCGTGCTCGGCCGTCGTGATCGAATTACCGAACGGCGTGTTCATCACCACTACGCCCTTCGCCGACGCTGCGGGAATATCCACGTTGTCGACGCCGATGCCCGCGCGGCCGATGACCTTGAGGTTGGGGGCTGCGTCGAGAATGGCCTGCGTCACCTTGGTCGACGAGCGAATGGCCAGACCGTCATACTCACCGATGCGGGCGATCAACTGTTCGGGCGTCTCGCCGGTGATGACATCGACGTCGCAGCCACGCTCTTCGAAAATGCGGGCGGCGTTGGGGTCCATCTTGTCGGAAATGAGGACTTTGGGCTTGGTCATGGGATCTGTCCTTGGGTCATCCCGGCACCAGGCCGGCGTCGCTGGACGCATTGCTTGCGCCGCGTGGAGAGCAGTCCCGGGTCAAGCCCGGGACGACCTGAATGTTAAGCAGCCTTGGCCGCGGCGTAGGCCCAATCGAGCCAGGGGCCGAGCGCTTCGATATCGGCGGTCTCGACAGTGGCGCCGCACCAGATGCGCAGGCCAGCAGGGGCATCGCGATAGCCGGCGACGTCATAAGCCGCGCCTTCCTTCTCGAGCAGCCCAGCCAACTTCTTGATGAAGTCGGCATCGGCGCCTTCCACCGTGAGGCAGACGGACGTCTTGGAACGGATGGCCGGATCGGCAGCGAGGTGGCCAAGCCAATCCCGCTCCTGCACGATCTTGTCGAGCGCGGCGGCGTTGGCATCCGAACGCGCCTTGAGCCCTTGCAGGCCGCCCAGCGACTTGGCCCATTCGAGCGCGAAAATCGCGTCCTCGACGGCAAGCATCGAGGGCGTGTTGATCGTCTCACCCTTGAAGATGCCTTCGGACAGCTTGCCCTTCGACACGAGTCGGAACACCTTCGGCAGCGGCCACTCGGGCGTGTAGCTTTCCAGCCGCTCCACAGCGCGAGGGCCGAGGATCAGGACACCGTGGCCACCCTCGCCGCCCAGCACTTTCTGCCAGGAGAAGGTAGCGACGTCGATCTTGTCCCACGGAATGTCGTAAGCGAACACAGCGCTGGTGGCGTCAGCGAAGGAGAGCCCTTCGCGGTCCTCGGCGATCCAGTCGCCATTCGGAACGCGGACGCCCGAGGTGGTGCCGTTCCAAGTGAACAGCACATCATTCGACCAGTCCACCTGATCGAGATCGGGAAGCTGACCATAGTCGGCGCGGATCACGGTGGGGTCCAGCTTGAGCTGCTTGACAGCGTCAGTCACCCAGCCTTCCCCAAAGCTCTCCCACGCGAGCGTCGTTACCGGGCGCGCGCCCAGCATCGTCCACATCGCCATTTCGAAGGCCCCGGTGTCGGAACCAGGCACAATGCCGATGCGGTGCGTGTCGGGAAGCTGCAGCACTTCGCGCATCAAGTCGATGCACAAGCCAAGGCGCGCCTTGCCGATCTTCGCACGATGCGAACGACCCAGCGATTCAGTCGCGAGCTTTTCGGGAGCGTATCCGGGCGGCTTCGCGCACGGGCCGGAAGAAAAATACGGACGCGCAGGCTTGCGGTCCGGCCGGGTGTATTCAGTCATTTAAGACTCTCCTCACAGAGAGCACGCGCGGCGTTGGGACCGCGTGGCCCGGCGCCCGAACTAGAGAACTGCGGGCTCAAGTCAATCGTAATCACGATGGTTTGCGGCTCCACGGCGGTCGGCCGCCATGCATTCTTTCGAATTGGGGTTGCGACCGGGAGCTGTTAAGGCGAAACGAACCCTGTTCGTTGATACACAATTTCATGCGAAGCATTGTGCTGCTCCTCCTTGTGACGGCCACGGTAAGTGGCTGCGTCGATTCGCCTCAGGTGTCTCGGCGGGATTCTACGCGCCCGTCAAAGGGCCTGCTGTCGCCGCGGCCCGAGACCCGCGAGTGCCTGGCGCAACTGGGGGCCACACGTGCCAACTTCACGCCAGTGGCGGACCAGTACTTTGGCGGTGGCTGCAGCAATCTGGGGACGGTACGTCTGACCAGCCTGCGCAGCGACACGGCCTCGCTTGCCCTCTCCAACCTGGGCCCCGTAACCTGCAACATGGCCAGCCAGTTCGCAGGATGGGCCCGCTTCGGCGTCGATCGCGCTGCCGAGCAGATTCTCGGCTCGCGCCTGGCAAAGATCGAGACTTTCGGCAGCTATTCCTGCCGCACCGTCGCTGGCAGCAGCCGCCTGTCCGGCCATGCCACCGCGAACGCAATCGATGTTTCCGGCTTCGTATTGGAAGACGGCCGGCGTATTTCCGTGCTCGAGGATTGGGACGGCGGCACCTCTGCCGAACGCCGTTTCCTCCGCGTGATCCATGCCAGCGCCTGCAAGCGCTTCGGCACCACCTTGGGGCCAGCCTACAACGCGGCGCACAGGAACCATTTTCACTTGGAAGCCGACGCCGCCAGCTTCTGCCGCTGAGCGCGTCCTATGGTAACGAGTGGCCGGCCTGGGCCATGCATCTGTCGGACCTTCAACCCACCTCCCCTTCTAACAAGGCAGAACTGGAAAAATGCCCCGCCTACGCTCTATCGCCCGCACGTTCGTGGCTCTTGTCGCCGCGAGCCTGACGCAACCTGCCATAGCCGAGACGTCGCACGACGAGCAGGTCTGGTTGAATCTTACCGCCATGGGACCCCTCTCGGGAAATCTGATTTATTTCGCCGAAGTCCAGCCGCGGATCGGCGATGGAGTGTCGCGCATCGACCCCTTGCTGTTGCGGGGCGCGGTGGGTTGGAAACTCTCGCCCAAGGTCTCGGTGTATCAGGGCTACGGCCACATCGTCTCGCCTGTGGAAGGCGGGCGCGACATCAATGAGGAGCGCAGTTTCCAGCAGCTCAATCTGGGGCTTGGCACGCCGCTCGGCGGAGAGCTCTCCTCGCGTACCCGGCTGGAACAACGCTGGCGCTCAGACGGCAGTGACGTCGCCTGGCGCGTTCGCGAGATGCTGCGCTACGAAAAAGCGCTGCGGCCGGCTGACGATGCGGTCAATGCCCTCGTCTATTCAGAACTCTTCGTGGCGCTTAACGATACCGACTGGGGTGCACGCGGCGGCTTCGACCAGCTGCGTACCTTTATTGGCGCCGAGATCGGCCTGCCCGGCACATCTACTGTCGAACTTGGCTATCTCAACCAGACGATCGACCGCACCGGCGGGCGCACCCAGATGAACCACGTCGCCGCAGCGGCGCTGTTCTTCCGTCACTGAGCACAACTTGGGCACAAAAAAGCCGGGGCTCCACATGGTGCCCCGGCCTTTTTCAACTCGCCGTCCGGCGAATCTGATCAGAACGGCAGGTTGTAAAGCTTGACCGCGTTGTCCTGCAGCACCTTCTTCTGGACCGTGCGGTCGTAGCCGCCGAGCACGTCCTTGAGGTGCGCCTGCACGCCCGGATAGAGCGAGGTCGGGTGCGGGAAGTCGGTCTCGAACATCACCTTGTCGAAGCCGATCGTCTCGAGCAGGATCTTGGGCGCGACCTTCTCGAACCAGAAGGTGCACCAGAAGTGATCGCGGAAGTACTCGGCCGGACGACGGTTAAGCGTCTTGGAGAAGCGCGGCAGCATCTCGTTGAACTGGTGCTCCAGCGCCTCGATGGCAAAGGGTACCCAGCCCGCGCCGCTCTCGATCAGACCGATCTTGAGCTTGGGGTGCTGGTCCAGACGGCCCGAGACGCACCAGTTGCCCAGCGTCGCCGCGTTGCCGATCGAGAACATCGTCGCGACGACTGACAGCGTCTGCTCGAACTGGAAGCCTTCCCAGGTCAGCGTGTTGGGATCGACCGCCGAGTTGAGGTGGAAGTTGAGCGGCATGCCGGTCGCTTCACACATCTCGAGGAAACCGGTCCAGTAATCGTGCATGAAGCTGGGCACGCCGACGCGCTCGGGCGTGTCGGGCAGCACGAAGCCACGCAGGCCGATGTCATGGCAACGACGAGCTTCGGCCTCCATCGCCTTCTGGTCCCAGAAAGGCAGGTGCGCCATGTTGAAGATGCGCTGGCCCGAGGCCTCCTGGAACTCTGCGGAGGCGTCGTTGTACATCTGCACGATAGCGAGCGCGAGGTCGTTGTCGCCGAGCGACATCAAAGATCCGGCCTGGGTAACGCCCGAGTTCTGGAAGCCGATCTGCGCGTAGACGCCCATATCGTCCATCGCCTGGAGGCGCTCCTTGAGCTGGTGCCCGCCCGGATGGGCCTGCTCCAGCTTCGGGAACGCGAGGCGGCCCAGCAGCTTGTTGTTGTCGGCACGGATGACGTTGCCGCCCATCGAGCCAAAGTTGCGGTCACCAACGTACCAGCGCTCGACGCCGTCCTTGTCGAGCTTCACGTGCGGCACCTTGTCCTTGTACTTGGCAGGTGCGCGGCTGGTGAAGAGGTCCGGCGCTTCGGTGATGTGCGTGTCGGTATCGACGATCTTAATACCCTCGAACATTGGATCGAGGCCGCCCGACTGGGTGGAGTAGTCGACTTCGCGGATGACACCGCCTTCGGTATAGCCCTCAGCGGACCAGTACTTGCGGGCGTTTTCCGCCATCTCCTTGGTGTCGGCGTCCGACATGGTAATCTCCCGAAATGCGCATAAAGCTGAATAGACATTATTTCGCAGCGGAAGCCCACAAATTCAATGGATAGCTCAACGCCGCCACGATGAATCGGCCGTAACGTAAGCCCTTCGCCTAAGCCGGGCTTGCGAGCCATCGTGGCTCAAGGCACACTCCGCCAGTACGGGAGAAGAGCATGTCAGACCCAGCCACACTGGACGCGATCCGCGTCGATTTCGA
This sequence comes from Novosphingobium kalidii, assembly GCF_040534015.1. Lineage (NCBI taxonomy): Bacteria > Pseudomonadati > Pseudomonadota > Alphaproteobacteria > Sphingomonadales > Sphingomonadaceae > Novosphingobium > Novosphingobium kalidii. The sequence goes on along the minus strand of NZ_JBEWLY010000007.1, from coordinate 108,749 downwards.
CGCCCCCGACAATGTCCCAAAGGACCGTATCGTCGATCTCGGTTTTGCCATGGGTTCGGTTCCCAACGATCTTGTCGACCCTTACGCACCCAGTGGATGGCTGTCCGGTCCCGAGATCCCCCGCCTGCTCTATAACCCGCCCGCCATGTCCGGACTCGGCGCGATCTCGGGCAACCGCAGCGGCAGTTGGGTGGTCCCTCACTACGAGGACATAGAGCGGGTCTATTCGGACAACGAGCACTTCTCGAATGCCGGCACTGCCGAGTTCCAGCGGCTGATCGGTGAAACCTTCAAGTCGATACCCCTGGCAATCGACCCGCCCGACCACTCCAAGTATCGCTTGTTCCTGATGCCATACTTCTCACCAGCGCGGATCACCCGCGATATCGAGCCGCGCATCCGCAGCATCTGCGTGGAGATGATCGAGGCCGTCGCCGACAAGGGCGAGGTCGACATGGCCTGGGACTTCGCGCGCGTGTTCCCGGTGCGCATCTTCATGGGCCTGATGGGCTTCCCCGACGAAAAGTTTACGCAGTTCCTCGATTGGGAGTGGGACATCCTGCATTCCGGCAGCTTGGAAAAGATGCAGGGGGCCTTGCGCGGAGTGCTGGAGTACTTGCGCGGCTTCATTGCCGAGAAGGAGCGCGACCCCGACGAGCACCTCGTTTCCGCAATCGTTCACGGCAAGCTGGAAGGCCGCGGCCTTACCGACGATGAAAAGATCGGCATGGTCTGGTTCCTCTGGCTGGGTGGCCTAGACACTGTCGCGGCCACGATCGCGCAGATGTACCGCCGCATGGCCCTTCAGACCGAACTTCAGAAACGCATTCGCGAGAACCCGGAACTCATAAATTCGGCGGTCGAGGAATTCCTGCGCACACAGCCGATCCTCTCATCAGCACGCACGGCCAAGCTGGACTTCGAGTGGCACGGCATCCAGGTTCACAAGGGCGACACCTTCCAGTGCCTGAACCCTGCCGGAAACTTCGATCCCGCCCGCTTCGACAACCCGCGCGAATTCGATCCCGAGCGGAAGGCCAATCGCCACTTCACCTTCGTAGGCGGCGTACACATCTGCCTGGGTGCCCACCTCGCGCGCCGCGAACTGCGCGTGCTGCTGGAAGAGTGGTTCAAGCGCATCCCGGAATTCCGCGTCAAAGCGGGTGCCGACACGACCGTGTTTCCGGGCCTGCTCTCCATCCGCAACCTGCCGCTGGAGTGGGACGTGGCCTAGAGCCGAGCCGATCATGCCGATCCTCCCTCACGATGGGGAGGATCGATCCAGTTGCCTCAGAACGTCACCGCCGATTCCACCGGCAGGTCGCCCCGATGGGCGGCGGCGTAAACCTCGGCAGCCTTCATGACCCGCATCATATTGCGGCTGGAGATCTTCTCCAGGTCCTGCCGCCCGTAGCCGCGCCGGGCCAATTCGGTGAACAGCGCCGGATACGTCGAGACGTCCTCCAGCCCTTGCGGCAATGCCCCAATGCCGTCAAAGTCGCCGCCGATGCCAACGTGATCCACTCCCGCGACCTTGGCGATATGGTCGATGTGGTCCGCCACTTGCGCCAACGTTGCGCGGGGTTGCGGATGAGCCGCGACCCATGCCTCCAGCGCCGCTTTGGCCGCTTCGGGATTGCCGACATGGAGCGCCTCAACGCGCGCCTTCTCCGCTTTTTGGGCTGCTGACCAGACGCGCGATTCCTCACTTACGAAATCCGGCACGAAGTTGACCATGACGAGACCGCCATTGGCCTTCAGTCGCGTCAGCACGTCATCTGGCACGTTACGCGGATGGCCGTTGATGGCGCGCGAACCGGAATGGCTGAAGATCACCGGCACCTTCGCCACATCGAGCGCTTCGTGCATGGTCTCTGCGCTGACGTGGCTGAGGTCCACGAGCATTCCGATGCGCTGCATCTCGCGGACCACGTCGCGGCCGTAGTCGGTAAGTCCGCCATGCTCGGGAGCATCGGTCGAACTGTCAGCCCATGCGGTGTTCTTCGAATGCGTGAGCGTCATATATCGCGCGCCCAGCGCATACATTTGCCGCAGCACGCCCAGCGAGCCACCGATCGAGTGTCCGCCTTCCATCCCGATGAGAGAGGCGATCCGACCCGCTTGCATCGCCTTCTCCACCTCGGCCGTGTTGGTCGCGAGTTGCAACCGGCCCGGGTAGCGCGCGACGAGGCGCTTGAGGACATCGATCTGTTCCAGCGTGGCCTGAACCGCCTGCTGATCGTTCAGTTCAGCGGAGACGTAGACCGACCAGAACTGGGCTCCCACACGGCCTGTTCGCAGTCGGGCAAGATCGGTGTGCATCGCCGTCGCGTTCGTCGCCGGATCGGCTGTTCCTTGCCACTCCGCGAAATTGAAGCCTTCGATCACGTTCTTGCGGCGCTCACGCAGCTGGATCGGCACATCGTTGTGGCCGTCCCACACGGGGGCGGCGCGGAGTGCTGCGGCGGCGACTTGCTCCGGACTGGCGGCGACAGCCGGGCAGGTCAGTCCGATCGCGAGCAAAGGTGCAAACAGGGAGAGGCGGCGCATGGCTATCCTTTGCAGCGGCAGAGGACAGCCATGAAAGGCAATCCGATCAGGTCCGCAACAAAATTCAGAAACTCTGCCGATCCCGGCCGTCTTCTCAGACCGGCCGCCCGCGCCACTTTCGCTCGGCGACGAACTTCAGCGCCTCGTTCATATCTTTGAGACCCTGCGATGCTTTCTTTCCCAAGCTGCGCGGCACCAACCGCGCGAGCGGCCCGCCCATGATCTCGCCGTTCACCACCTGGCAGCGAGTCGGCGAAAGTTCATGGATCTCGACGAACCGCATGATCTTGAGCAGGCCGGCAGGCCCTGAAACCGCGTACTCCAGCAGTTCGTTCTGCCGCACCTTGGTGACCTGCGCCTTGGCCTTTTGAGGCTTCATGCCGGAAAGGTGCACGACGAAGCGGATCTGCTCGCCCTCCTCGGCGTGCCCCAGCGTGTCCTGGTAGAGCGGGTTCCAGCCCCCCCAGCCCTCGAAGTCAGCGATGAAGTCCCAGACCAGCTCGGGCGGGGCCTCGATAGTGGTCCGGTGCCCCAGGCACGCCCCCTTGAGCCGCCCAGGCTCGTCGCACGCTCCTGAGACATCCCAGCTATCTTCCGATGCCTGATTCAAAGCAGCGCCTCCGCCAAAGTCCGCCACTGCTCACGCAGCGGTGCAAACCCAGCCTCACGGTCAACGATGACTTGCAGGCACACGTGGTCGGCACCTGCATCGAGATGGGCTTGCACCCTGGCGACCGAAGTCTCCACCGAGCCGATCGCGAACAGCGCGTGGAGCAGGCGATCGCTGCAAGCATCGATCTCGGCATCGTCAAAGCCGAGCCGCTTCCAGTTATTCCGGTAGTTCGGCAGCCGCGCGTAGTTCTCCACCGCACCAAGCGCCAGCGCGCGGGCCTTGGCGGGATCGCTCTCGATCACGACGCCCTGCTCGGGGGCGAGCAGCTTGTCAGGACCGAGGATCTCCCGCGCTTGCGCCGTGTGATCGGGCGTGACCAGATACGGATGCGCACCTGCTGTTCTCTCACCCGAGAGCGCCACCATCTTCGGTCCAAGCGCGGCGACGCACGTGTGGTCCATCGCCATGCCCGCCCTCTCCAGGCCATCGAGGAAGGCCCCGGTCGCTGCCAGGGGCTTGCCCCACTGCTCGCCGATGATCGGCCCATGACTGACCCCCACGCCCAGAAGGAACCTTGCCTTTTCCTCCTCGCTTCGGACCGCGTACCAAGCCGCAACGTCGGCAGGATCATGCTTCCAGATGTTGAGGATGCCCGTCGCGATCAGCGCCTTCTTGCTTGCCGCGAGAAGGTGCTCAACATCATCCAGCACGCCGGCATCGACGCCTCCTGGAACCCAGAGCGCCCCGAATCCCAGCTCGTCGAGTTCGGCAGTGGCCTCAAGCGCCTCTGCGCGGTCGCCATAGCGCAATTCGAGAGACCAGATTCCCACTTTGCCGATGGCAGGTGCGCTCATGTTCGTTTCCTTCTGGTCGCCGCAGCGCCTTCGGGCATGCCCGTCCTGACATGCCACTCGCCCACTTTGGTTCGCTGCCCGCGTGCGTTCAAGCCATTTGCCATGCCGCGCGATGCCCCATCGCCGGAGCGAGGCTTGATCGGGACGGCCCGCGCGCCTAGCCAAAACGTAATGGACGAGTTCGACTACATCGTCGTCGGTGGCGGCAGCGCCGGGTGCGTGCTCGCCAACCGGCTGAGTGCCGATCCGCGCAACCGCGTGCTGCTGCTCGAAGCGGGCGGGCGGGACAACTACATCTGGATCCGGGTGCCGGTGGGATACCTCTACTGCATCGGTAATCCGCGCACCGACTGGTGTATGTCGACCGAAGCGGAGGAAGGCCTTGGCGGCCGATCTCTGAAGTACCCGCGTGGGAAGGTGCTGGGCGGCTGCTCCTCGATCAACGGCATGATCTACATGCGGGGGCAAGCAGCAGACTACGATGGCTGGCGGCAAGCCGGCAATGCCGGATGGGGGTGGGACGATGTCCTGCCTTACTTCAAGCGAGCCGAGGACCACTACGACGGCGCCAGCGCATTCCACGGCGCTGGCGGCGAGATCAGGGTAGAGAAGCAGCGCCTGCGCTGGGACATTCTCGAGACCTTTCAAGACGCCGCCGAACAGTACGGTCTTGTGCCGATTGCAGACTTCAACACAGGAGACAACGAAGGCTCAAGCTTCTTCCAGGTGACCCAGCGCCGTGGCTGGCGCTGGAGTGCGGCGGACGCGTTCCTCAAGCCGGTGCGGACACGCACCAACTTGCGCGTCATCACCAATGCCCATGTCGATAAAGTGCTGATCGAGAACGGCCGCGCCACAGGCATTTCCTGGCGGCAGGGCAAGGAAGAGCGATTTGCCCGCGCGCGCGGCGAGGTCATCCTGGCGGCGGGCGCGATCGGCTCTCCGGCCATTCTGGAACGTAGCGGCATCGGCGACGCCGCGCGTTTACGCGATCTCGGCATCACGCCGCTGATCGACTGCCCGACCGTCGGAGGCAATCTACAGGACCACTTGCAACTGCGCTGCGCCTATCGGGTCTCCGGTGTCGCCACGCTCAACCAGCGAGCGGGGCACCTCTTCGGCAAGGCCCTGATCGGGTTGGAGTACCTGCTGCGGCGAACCGGCCCGATGGCGATGGCGCCCAGCCAGCTTGGGCTCTTCGCCAAGAGCAATCCGCGCTATGCGACCGCTAATCTCGAATACCACGTCCAGCCGCTTAGCCTTGCTGCATTCGGTGGCGCACTCGACGTCTTCCCGGCCTTCACCGCCAGCGTCTGCAATCTGCGTCCCGAGAGCCGCGGGACCACTCACATCGTCAGCACCGATCCAGACGCCGCCCCCGCCATTCGCCCCAACTATCTCTCGGCGGAAGAGGACCGGCGCGTCGCTGCCGAAGCGATCCGCATCACGCGCCAGATCGTGGCCCAACCCGCGATGGCCAAGTATAAGCCCGAAGAGGAACGGCCCGGCGCGCAGTTTCAAACCCAGGAGGACCTCGTGCGGGCCGCAGGAGAGATCGGCACGACCATCTTCCACCCTGTCGGCACGGCCGCCATGGGCAGCGTGGTCGACGCCCGCCTACGTCTGCGAGGCGTCGCGGGTCTGCGCGTGATCGACGCTTCGGTCATGCCGACGATCACCTCCGGGAACACCAATGCGCCGACCATGATGATCGCGGAGAAAGGCGCAACCTTGATCCTGGAGGACGCGCGCGGCGCCGCAAATGCCTGACCGCCTGACACCCTGACCTGTTTCTGGTCTTCGCCTCGACTGGCGGCAGCGCCCTCTGGCGGCTTCTTCGGTGACCGCCACCTTGACGAACCGCGCGCTAGCCCCCTCCTTGTGGTCTCGGGCTGAGATGCCTCTCGCGCCCGATGCTGGGCCGAGCCGCGACCCGAACGTGACAGAAGGAGCCGACATGACCGTCAACACCGCCACCGCTCGCTACGAAGGCCTCGGCAAGACCGGCAAGGGCCACGTCGCCACCCGCTCTGGCGCGATCGATGCCAGTTATGGCTTCGCCACCCGCTTCGAGGATGCGCCCGGCACAAACCCCGAAGAGATGATCGCCGCGGCCCACGCCAGTTGCTTCACGATGGCCACCAGCTTCGCGCTTGCGAAAGCAGGCTACAGCGATGGCACGCTGGAGACAGAGTGCAAGGTCACACTGACGCCGGATGATGGCGGCTTCACGGTGACGAAGTCCGAGCTGTCCCTCACCGCCAATCTCAGCGGCATCGCGCAGGACGAGTTCGAGCGAATCGCCGCAGAAGCGAAAGCGGGATGCCCGATTTCGAAGCTCCTCAACTGCGAGATTACGCTGACGACGAAGTTCGAGAGCTAAAGCCGCTTAAGGACTCTGCGGTTCGCTGAACGGTTTGCTGTCCGTCCAGGCGCACCCTTCACGAATGTCGCCGCCGATGTTGAGCGTTGCCGTGAAGGGAAAGCGCCGGTCGGACATGCCGTCGCTGCAGGCGCCGGGCGTCACGGTCATATCGAAGGTATCGCCCTGAAAGGTGCCACTCAGCCCCAGGCCGTTGCGGCCGCCAAAGCGTTTGACGGGGATCTTCGTCCCATCAGGCTGCGAAGGCGTGGAATACGTCAGCGTGCCGCCGCGCGCCTTGCCTGCCCAGAACGGTTCTGTCCCTACGAAGTGGAGCGTCTCATCCGGGGAAATCGCGGTGAACGGCTGGTTCGACTGGTCGTCGCCGGGAACCCCGCTCCCCCCGTGGCCCGCCCCGGAATGACAAGCCGTCAGCAAGAGGAGCGCAATCGCAGGTGCGGAGGGCAGTAGGCAGGTTCGGGCAAGCTTCATGCGCGTTCCTTAACAGGCCGAAGCCGCCACTGCATCCTTTCCGAGAGACCGTAGCAAGCCCTGTGCCGCGGCAGGCGCCTTTTCCTTGGCACCGGCGATAAAAAACGCGAACACGTCTCGCCCCTCGCGCGACCAGCCCCGCACCTTGTCCGCCCAGGCATCGAGCTCAGCCTGTGGATAGCCCGCAGTTTCCTCCGTGCGGCAGCGCTGCAGGCGCGCATAGACAAATGGCCCGCAAGCCTCTGCGAACGGCGGGTACTCGTCGCTGTTTGCCACAACGACCGCCACGTCAGCCTTGGTCGCCAAGTCGAAGAAAGCGAAATCGGCAAAGCTCTCATGCCGCGCCTCGATCGCGTGTCGCAGCGGCACTCCGGCATGACTCTTGGGTAGCAGTGCCAGAAATGCCGCGATCTCGTCGGCATCGAAGCGCTTGGTGCTCCTGAGCTGCCAATTGATCGGTCCCAGCTTCTCACCCAGTTCGACAAGCCCTTGATCGACGAACTTCGCGACCGACTCTCCCGCCTCGCCAAGGTTCTTCCGGTTGGTGCAGTAGTTCGAACCTTTCAGCGCAAACCGGAAATGATCCGGCACCGCGTCGCGCCACTTGGCGAAAGTGGCAGGCTTCTGCAGCCTATAAGCGGTCGCATTGATCTCGGTGCCCGTAAGGTGCTGGCCCAAATACTGGAGTTCACGCGTTTGCGGCAGTCCTTCCGGATAGAAAGTGCCGCGCCACGGCGCATAGATCCATCCTCCGATGCCGACCCGGATCGCACCTGTCACCATCGGTCAGGCGCAGCCTTCGACGTATTCGAGGTGGGGCTCGCGGCCGGCATGAATCATGCTGACGTTGCCGTCGCGATCAATCTCGAAGCGCAGACCAGAGCTGCCTCCGCCAGGCCGCCAGTCCAAGTACTTGGCGGGTGTCTCGACATACTTGTGCGGCTGAGCGACGGCATCCGGATAGGCCTCGCGCACGTCGGCCTCGCTCGCGCCGACGGCGATGCCGCGCGCGGTCTTCAGGGACGAACCGTCCATCGCGGTGATCCGCATCACCACGTTGCCGTCGGTTATCGCGTGTAAGCGACGCTGCGGATCGGAGTACGTGACACAGGTCTCGGAAATCTGCACCGCGTCCCGCTTCAGCGTGGCAGGAGGGCTCTGTCCCACAATGATCTCACCCACCCCCTCTGCCCGGAGCGCCTGCGGATCGGGTGCTGTTGTTTCCCCTGAGGGGTTGGATGGTGATGCCAGTGGCGCGCGCCCGTCCTGGCTGCCTTTGTCCGGCAAAGACGCTTCATCCGGCTGTGGCTGCCCACACGCTGTCACCAGCAGGGCGAGTATGGCGGCTGGAATAACACGATTCATTGCCATGGGATCGCACGAGATAACGGCCCGGTCCAGCGCCCCTGTGCTCCCTTGTTCGGAACGGCATGCCGTCAGCGGCGTTGAATATCCGAATGCTCGTACACCACGAGGTATTATTATGAGACGGACAACCCCAAGTGGCGCCAAGCTGGCCAGCGGTGTGCTGGGCGGTGGGGTGGTCGCCGGCCTGCTGCTGTCGCTGGCCGTCCCCACCACGATGAAGCGCGGGGGCGATGGCTGGCGAGACTTGATCCCCGCTGCCGCGGCCGGAGTTGAGGACGACTCCTCAACCTTCTGGATGGAAGCCCCTCCGCAGGATCTCACGCCCGCCGCTTGGCAACCTACGGACAGCTGGGAAGAGCCGCAATGGGCGGACGAAGGGTGGACCCCCTACGCGGATGAGCCGATCTATGGCGATGAGCCTCTATTCGAAGCCGACCTGACAGTCCCGGTGACGCCACTGCCGGCCTACGAACCGGTCGGAGCGCGTCTGGCGAGAGTGGCTGGTCATGTGGCAGCGGATGCGGCCGCAGCTTCCGCCGAAGCCGCGCGGATGGCAGCCGCGGACGTCAGGATGGAGATTGCCGCCGCCTCACAAGGTGAGCAGGACAACACGCGCGAGCCAGAGGATTTCGAGACCGCTTTCGTCGTTCAGTAGTTATCTGCACACCGCCGCGGCAGCCGGAGCGTTCATCGCTCCGAAAGCCTCCAAACCGTAGCTGCCCACTTTTATCGCCAGTGAAGGGGCAAAGCATTGGGCGCCGCGCGCGTGGTTCTGACTATGGCGGTGATAGGCGGCGCGGCAGGAGCAGTCCTGGCAGTCGCTACCGTGCCCGCTTTTGCGCCTTACGAAAGCCGCAGCACTCCTCGCCCCGCTCCTGTGATCGAGGCATCGACGACCGCCCCCGAAGCGCAGGAGCCCGCCTACGACCTTGTGCCGCGTACTGCTCCGGAAAGTCCGTTCGGGGAACTGGACGTTATACCTGAGCTTCAGGACGGGACTGTCGTGGTGGAAGTGCCGCAGTGGACGCGGGAAGGCATGGAGTGGATGCTGTTCGCCCGCCGCGCGATGCGCGAATGGCGCGACATGGCCGTGCCGGGCGAGGATGAGGCGCAAGGCTACTTTGACGGTGAGCAACGCTCCTCACAACGCGACGGCTGGCAGCATGAGCCGCGCTATGGCTACGATGCGCTCCACGAGGGTCGCCCGCGTTCCGGCGATCCGGAGAATGGTGGCTATTACTACGGTCGCCCCGGAAGCCCTCCACCGCCAGTCGAGCCCGGCTTCCGCCCGGCGCCGGAAGGTTTGCCATTCGCCTTCGAGCGTGCCTTTCCCTCTGCGCCAGGCGGCGTAGGTGCCGTACAGCGGCAAGGCCCTCGGACCGGCAACGACGACGCCGCGGCGAGTGCCGCTCGCCGCGCGCGCCAGGCTGCCGAGGACGTCCTGTCAGCGGAAAGCGCCGCTCAGTAGGTCTTTGCTTCCTCTGGTGAAAGCTGCCGGATCATTCGCACCGCACATCGCTGCAGCCCGATCGTGCTCGGGACGACAAGCGTGACGTCGCGGCCATCGCAGATTTGTCCCGGGCCGAATTGATCGAAAGCTATCGTCTCCGACCAGTTGATGTCGGGACAAGGCCCGAGCGTCTGGAACAGGTACTTCCTGTTCGCTCCAATTGTCACGACGATATTCTCGCTGCCCTGCTCCGTCGGGCGAGCACGCTGAAAGCCGTTCACTTGCGACGGGAAGAAGCATGTCCCCGGACTTTTGGCGGTGCTTGCCATGGCCGCCCCTGTGTCACTTGCTCCCAGGGTGGTGCATGCGGAGAGCAAGGCTCCACCCGCGAAGGCAGCGGCGGTCATTAAGGTCAGGCGTGTTCTCATGGCATTCTCCCGGCTGAAGCCGATCCCACCACTGCCAAGCCAACGAGCCTGCCCCCCTCATGTTCCACAATGTGGTCCTCAATCGGGTGGAGTGTTTCTCAAACCTCTGGAAAACGTGGGACAACCCGTTCCGAATCGCTCGCGTCCATGCCTATGGAGGTGCGGGTGAGCGCAACCATCGTTATCGGCCATGATCCCCATGGCGCCCCGGTCGAGATAGACGTCGGCGAACTGCTGGCGACGCGCCTGCTCGTCCAGGGAAACTCAGGTTCGGGCAAGTCGCACTTGCTGCGCCGCCTGCTTGAGGAAAGCGCCCCCCTGGTCCAGCAAGTCGTGATCGATCCCGAGGGTGACTTCGTCACTCTGGCCGAGGAGTTCGGGCACGTCGTGATCGACGGTTCCGCTTATGCCGAGGCAGAGATCGGACGCCTCGCCGCGCGTATCCGCAAGCATCGCGCCTCCGTCGTCCTGGCGCTCGACGAGTTGGAGATCGACCAGCAGATGAAGTGCGCCGGGCAGTTCCTATCGGCGCTATTCGATGCCCCGCGCGAAGAGTGGTTCCCCGCCCTCGTGGTGGTGGACGAGGCGCAGATGTTCGCCCCCGCCGCTGCCGGCGAAGTGAGCGAAGAGGCCCGCCGCATCAGCCTTGCCGCCATGACCAACCTGATGTGCCGTGGCCGTAAGCGCGGTCTGGCCGGGGTGATCGCCACGCAGCGGCTGGCCAAGCTGGCCAAGAACGTGGCGGCGGAAGCTTCCAACTTCCTGATGGGCCGCACCTTCCTCGACATCGACATGATCCGCGCCGCGGACCTGCTCGGCATGGAGCGCCGCCAGGCTGAGGCGATCCGCGATCTTGCACGAGGCCAGTTCCTCGGCCTTGGTCCCGCGATCAGCCGTCGCCCGGTAGCCGTTAATATCGGTGCGGTGCGCACCGGCAGCCGCGCGGTGGTCCAGAGCTTCGCGCCGCCGCCGACTTCCTCGCCCGAGGAACTGCACGCGCTGCTGCACGACAACCTGGCCGACCCCGTGCGCGAACTGCCGCGCCCGACCCCGCCGCGTGCCGACCCGGAAGAACTCGCTGAGCGCATCGCCGCCAATGACGCCCCGCCTCCGCCTCGCCGTCCGGACTTGCCGGAGATCGATCCCGTCGAAACCGAAGCCGCCATCGCCGAAATCCTGACCGAGATGGCCGCGGAGGAAGGCTGCACCTTCCAGCCCTCGGCCACGCTGTTTCAGGACTTCACGCTGCGCTGCCGGATGCGCGGTCTTCCGACCCGCAGCTTCGACGCGGTGCGTTTTCGTCGTCGCTTCGCGATGGCCGTCGCGGGCATTGAGGACCCAGCGGATGAACGCTGGACTGACTTGCTCGCTCTCGCTGCCAGCGTGCCCGATGACCTGCTCGCCCCGTTCCTGCTGATAGGCCGCGCCGCGATGGAGGGGAGGCCTTGCCCTGACGACGCCGAACTCGCCGAAATCTACGGCACCAGCTCACCACGCCGGATACAGCGCCTGCTAGACTACCTGGAGAAGGACGGCTTGATCGTGCTGCGCACGGACTTTTCCGGCAAGCGCTCAGTCGGGCTGCCGCATCTGGGACTCGCCACCGGCGCCGTCGAAGCCTAGGTTTCGCGCGATGGCTGAAATCGTCAATCTGAGGCAGGCCCGCAAGGCAAAGAAGCGCGCCACGGACGCTGCCGATGCGCAAGCGAGCCGCGCTCTCCATGGCGTCACCAAGGCCGAGCGTCTTCAGACGAAGCAAGAGGCGGATCGCCTCTCTCGCACCGTCGACGGCGCGCGCCTGGATGATCGTTCGGGCAACCGCGACTGATGCGCACCACGTATCTTGAGGCCAGCGTGCGCCTTTACCATCTGCACGATGCGGGCGAAGGCGGCGCGGCGACGACACTGTTCTACGGCCCGCTGTCCGAGGCGCTGGTGATCGCAGCTCAGCAGGACGAGGCGACGCAGGCAGGTCTGTGGATCGCCACGGATAACGATGTCGTGCCCTATCTGGACCTGGAACAATGAGTTCGGCTCCTCGATAGCAACCCTCCGTTGTGCGCCGGCCCGGCTTGCCCTACCGGCAGGGTCCATGCAGAGCCTCGACGAACACCTCGAAGCAGCCCTGAGACGCGTCGAACAGGCAGCCCGACTGCGCGTTTTGCGCCCCGCCGGACTGAGAGCGAACGGCCGCGTCGAGCGTGAGGGCCGCACCCTGCTCGATTTCTCCAGCAACGATTACCTTGGCCTCGCCACGCACCCCGTGCTGACGGAGCGCGCCCGCGAATGGACTGCGCGACACGGCACCGGCAGCGGGGCTTCCCGGCTGGTCACCGGCACCAGCGAAGAGGTTCTAGCGCTTGAAGCCAAAGTGGCTGCGTTCAAAGGCACGCAGGCCGCGCTCGTCTTCGCCTCGGGATGGCAGGCCAATGCTGCGGCCATCCCTGCGCTGCTCTCCGCGCTCCCCGGAGCAGCGGTATTCTGCGACCGGCTGAACCACGCCAGCATGCACGCTGGGCTCGCCATCGCCGGCGCCCGCCAGCACCGTTTCCGTCACAACGACCTGGACCACCTGGAGGACTTGCTCGCCACGAAAGGCGCAGAAGCTCCGGCGCGCGTGATCCTGACAGAAAGCGTGTTCAGCATGGACGGAGATGTCGCCGACCTGCGGCGCCTCGTACAAGTGGCGCGCGCGCATGGCGCCTTCCTCTTCGTCGACGAGGCCCATGCCACGGGCGTTCTCGGGCCAGGAGGCGCTGGCCTTTCCGCGACCGTGCCCGGCGGGGTGGACGTGGTGATGGGCACGTTCAGTAAAGCGCTGGGTGGCTTCGGAGCTTACGTGGCGGGATCGCGAGCGCTGATCGACTGGCTGACAAATGTCGCGAGCGGCTTCGTCTTTTCGACGGCGCTACCTCCCGGTGTTCTCGGCGCCGTGGATGCCGCGCTCGACGTCGTACCCGCAATGAACTCCGAGCGCGCGCATCTCACCGCTCTCGCGGATCGCCTCCGTGCCGGACTGGCTCGCCTTGGGCTGGACCACGGCACCTCGGCCACCCAAATTGTGCCCGCCGTGATCGGCGCAGAGGCCGACGCGATGGCGCTCGCAGCGGCGCTGGAGGAGCGCGGCTTTCTTGCCGCGGCCATTCGCCCCCCTACGGTGCCACCCGGTACCAGTCGCCTGCGGCTCGCGCTGCGAGCCACTCACACCGAAGCCGATGTGGACGCCGTCATCGAAGGGATCTCCGCGTGTCGCTAGGCCTGCTTTTCTGTCATGGCTGGGGCTTCGACGGCACCGTGTGGGATGCGCTGGCGGGTGAGCTGGCAGAGTTCGCGCAAGTCCGCGACGATGCAGGTTACTTCGGTGTCCTCGCGCAGCCTGCACCGCCCTGCCCCTATATCGCTGTCACGCACAGCTTCGGGGCCATGCGCCTGCTCGACACACCTCCGCCGGGCCTCATCGGCCTTGTCGCCATCGCCGGGTTCGACCGCTTTACGGCGACGGACGGCTTTCCCGGCAGTCCGCGCCGAGTGGTTGACCGCATGATCAGTGCCCTCGCGCAGGAGCCCCCGATCGTCCTTACCGATTTCCACTCCCGGCTGGGCAGCCGAGCCCCCGTTGGCGCGCCAAACGCAAAGCGCCTTGAAGCCGACCTCGTCACTATGCGCGATGGCGACCTGCGCGCCCGCGCCGCAGCCATTGCCGTGCCAATCCTCTCCCTTCAGGCGGCGCACGACCCGCTGCTCTCTCTCGGTGTGCGCGAGACCGTCTTCGCCGCTGCGCCCGGCGTCATGCGCCGCACGCATCCGGACGCTGGCCATCTCCTGCCAGTGGAAGAACCCGTCTGGTGCGCCGAGGCGATCCGCGCCTTCGCGGGTACCCTGGTATGAGCGGAGAGAGCGTGGCGAGCGCGTTTGCCGCCGCCGCCAACTATGATCGCCATGCCCGCGTGCAGCGGCTCGTCGCACGCGAATTGGCCCGGCGCATCGCCGCGCTGCCGCTTGCGCCCAGCCCGCGCGTGCTCGAGATCGGCTGCGGCACTGGCTTCCTCACCCAAGCTCTGCGCGAGCAAGGGCTAAGCGGCGACTGGCTGATCACGGATATAGCTCCGGCAATGGTGGAGCGGGCTCGCGCTCGCCTGGGCAGCGCGCCCTCCTATGCCGTCCTCGACGGAGAGCATGGGACGCCGGAAAGCGGCCCCTTCGACCTCATCTGCTCCAGCCTCGCAACCCAGTGGTTCGCCAACGAGCCTGCCGCCCTCGCTCGCTGGCGCAAGTGGCTGGCTCCCGAGGGCCACGTCATGATCGCGACGCTCGGCCCCGGCACGTTTGAAGAATGGCGCGCCGCCCATGCCGCCGAAGGCCACGTGCCCGGCACGCCCGCCTTTACGCCCGCCGCTGCTCTCGAGGACCTGCACCCTGCAGAACCGCTGACGTTGGACCGCTATCGCGAGCGTCACGCCGATGCCCGTGCCTTTCTGCACACGCTGCGCGGCATTGGCGCAGACACCTCCGCTCCTGGTCATCGCCCGCTACCGTCCGGCACCCTGCGCCGCGTGATGCGCCGCTTCGAAGCTGCCGGTGCGATTGCGACTTACGAGGTGATGACGTGCCATCTCTCTCAGGCTAGCGGGCCAGCATGAATCATCCACGCATCATCGTCACCGGCACGGATACCGGCATCGGCAAGACTGTCTTCGCCGCCGCCCTCACCGGGGCACTCAGCGGGCATTACTGGAAGCCGGTACAGGCAGGGCTCGATGACGATGGCAGCGGCGATGCCGATACGGTCGCCCGTCTCGCCGGCGTGCCTCGTGCGCAGATCCTGAGCGAAGCCTATCGCCTGACGACGCCTTGCTCTCCCCATCGCGCGGCAGAGATCGACGGCGTGACCATCGATTGCGATGCACTCTGCCCCCCGGCAATTGACGCGCCTCTGGTGATCGAAGGCGCAGGCGGCGCGCTCGTGCCGGTCACCCGCACCACGCTTTATGCCGATCTGTTCGGCCGCTGGGGCCTCCCCGTCGTGCTTGTGGCGCGCACGGAGCTTGGCACGATCAACCACAGCCTGCTCAGCCTCGAAGCTCTGCGGGCACGCAGAGTGCCGGTGCTGGGCATTGCCTTCGTGGGCGAAGGCAATGAGGACAGCGAAGCAACCATCGCGCAGATCGGCCAGGTCAAGCGCCTGGGCCGCCTGCCTCGGCTTGCCACCCTTGACGCGCCGACGCTGACCGCCGCTTTTGCCGCCAACTTCCGAATTGAGGACTTCCACGCGTGACATCTGCGGTATGGCATCCCTTCACCCAGCACGGTCTGGGGGAGCCGATCCCGCTCGTCGAACGAGCCGAAGGCGCACTGCTCCATACGCGCGGAGAAGACGGCGAAGCACGCACCGTGATCGATGCGATCTCCTCCTGGTGGGTTACAACTCACGGGCATTGCCACCCCCGCATCATGGCCGCAATCGCAGAGCAGACAACCAAGCTCGACCAGCTCATCTTCGCCGGCTGGACGCATGAACCCGCCGAACAGCTCGCCGCCGGCCTGACTGCTATCATGCCGGAGAGCCTGACTCGGGTGTTCTTCTCGGATTCGGGATCCACCAGCGTTGAAGTCGCGCTGAAGATGGCGCTGGGTTACTGGTCCGCCCGCGCCGAAAAGGATGGCGGCACGGCGCGCCACAAGATCATCGTGATGGAGCATTCCTACCACGGCGACACCATCGGCGCGATGTCGGTCGGCGCGCGGGGCGTGTTCAACCGTACGTACGAGCCACTGCTGTTCGATGTCGCGCGCATTCCCTATCCCGCCGCAGGCGCCGAGCAGGCCACGCTTGATGCGCTGGAAGCACTCTGCCGCGAACCGGACGCGGCTGCGCTGATCGTGGAGCCGCTGATCCTCGGCTCCGGCGGCATGCTTATCTATCCGCCTCACGTGCTGGCGGAAATGCGCGCGATCTGCGCGGCTCACCAGGTGCTGTTCATCGCGGACGAAGTGATGACCGGCTGGGGCCGGACCGGCACGCTGCTGGCCTGCGAGCAGGCGCAGGTGGTGCCTGATATCCTGTGCCTCTCCAAGGGGCTGACCGGCGGTGCTGTTCCACTGGCGGTCACTATGGCGAGCGAGCCGATCTTCGAGGCGCACTGGTCCACCGACCGGGGAAAGATGTTCTTTCATTCCTCCAGCTACACCGCAAATCCCATCGCTTGCGCCGCAGCCAACGCCAATCTCGCGATCTGGCGGGAAGAACCAGTGCTGGAGCGCGTCGCATTGCTGGCGGCCATGCAGGCCGAACGGCTAGACGCGCTGGGACGGTACTGCCACTTCGACAGCCCGCGCCAACTCGGCACGATCGCCGCGCTCGACCTGCGGACCGGCGAAGCTGCCGGCTATCTCGATAGCCTTGCGCCGCGCCTTATGGCCTTCTTCCGCGAACGCGGCGTGCTGGTGCGTCCACTCGGCAACACCGTCTACGTCATGCCACCCTACTGCATCACTCCTGAGCAGATAGGCACCGTTTGGGATGCCATCGGAGAAGCGGCGATTTCTACCTGAGCTGTTCCGTGCTGCAGCAGTTCCGTCCGAACCGACGTTCTCCGGCCTGCACTGTTCAAAAGAGCAAACATTTGCTATAGACACGTCATCGCCGCCCCCGATCTGCAAATCGGCGACTGAGAGACCACGCGCTCCCGCATTCAGGAGAGCTGCCATGGACCTCAATCAACTTCTCTATCAGCATCAGGTCGCCGTGATCCGCACCGGTGCAGAACCCGTCACAGACTTCGGCTCACGCTTTGATATTGTCTCGCACTACGAGCGGCGCATCGTCAAAATGCGCGAGAAGCTAGGCGTGCCACAGTACCCTACGTGGATTGAGAGCGGCACCCACGCTGCGGACTGACGCGCGAGCAGAGCACGGCCTCACTGCCATTCTCGTTCATCTCCCGTCTGGAAACGCAGTCCTACGGACGGACCGAGTGAACAAAAACTGTAACAATCGGTTCCGGTCCTGCATAGGAGACCGTTCCCGTACCTGAGGCTGCGCACGGCGCATCCGATGGCGCTGGCCGAGGCGACAACGTCGCAGGCGTAGCGTGACGGACGCACGAGAGGACACCATGGACGCCGAGATGAAGACGCTGCGCATCCAGGAGAACATCCTCGCTCGGCATGAGCGCCGTGTGCTCGACTGGCTCTGCGCACGAATGCCGGCTTGGGTCACGCCCGACCTGCTGACCGCGCTGGGCGTATTTGGAGCAGTGCTCACCTTCGCAGGCTACGCAGCCAGCAATCTTGCAGAAGAGTGGCTGTGGATCGCAATCGTCGGCTACGTAGTCCAATGGTTCGGCGATTCCATGGACGGCAGCCTTGCGCGCTTCCGCCGAATCGAGCGCCCTTCCTATGGCTACTTCATCGACCATAGCTGTGACGGATTGACGACAGCATTGATCGTCTGGGGCATTGGCACGACGCCCTACGTCACCATGGACGTGGTCATGGTGGCACTGGTCGGCTACCTCTTGCTCTCCATCCACGCTTACCTCTCGGCGCGCGTGCTTGGCGAGTTCAAGCTCTCCTACCTGGCCGCTGGACCAACCGAACTGCGTTTCCTGCTGATCGGCCTTACGATCATGATGATGGTCCTCGGAGCCGGTCCAGGCCTGTTCGGTGCGATCTCGGGCTTCGACCTGTTCGTGGGTGCAATCGGCGCTCTCTTGATGACGCTGTTCATCGTCCAGACGGTGATTACCGGGCGTCGCCTGGCTATTCGGGAGCGACGCTGAAAAAGCGGCCGCAGCGGCAGCGTCAGCCCAGTTCCATGACGCTTGGCTTGCTCGACCGCTCGATCATACCGGTGGTTTCCTCGCCGTCCCAGATGTAGCGGGCGTGCGCTTGTTGCACGATCGGGAAGTCCGCAGGCAGTATCGGGTGCCCGCGTGAACGCACGTTGGCAAACGTGACCCCTTCGACGGCCACCCGCCGCCCATCGACTGTTTCCAGCACGAAAGGCACGCTCTCGCCGTCCGTCATCAGCTTGCGCAGCCATGGCACCTCGACGGGGCGAGCCGGCGTTCGCCTGCCCTGCGCGTCGATGACGAACCCCTCAGCGTAGCTGGGCTGCCCGTTCTCTCTCGGAGGATAGATATTGAAGCCGAAGGCCCTGCCGCTGGGAAAGACGGCCGATTGCCAGCAGTGGCCCGTGAACCCGGAAAATGCTCGGAAGCCCGTCCGGCGGATGCGCAGGCCGTTGCCGCGAAAGGACCGCTCCTCTCCATCGATGCGCAAGGATCCCTCACAGCGGAAGAGCTGCTCATACCGCGGGCTCATGAAATCACCCTGCTCTCCACCAAGCGCTTCCGCGGCCTCAGGCAACAGCGAACCCGGCACCCATGGAACTGCGGCCATCGTCATGGCGACATCGATGCCGACATCCGCTTGCAGGAGCTGGGTTTCGTCGGGAATCGGGCTGTCGATCAGGCTTTGCACCGTCAGCGCGCTCGCCTCACCCTCGAAAGCGGCAGTCCAGAGGCGGAAGGGATCGACGCAGCGAAAGGAGAGCGGGCCAGTGGCGCGGACCGTCGGAAGTCCATCTAGGCCGGAAGCCTCCCTTGTCTCCCCATCGCCTCGGCGCTGGTAGAGCCTGCCGTCCGGAAACACGACGTCCAGCCACAGTTCGTGCCGGTCCCACTGTTCGGCCACGGCCTCCACGCCGATGCGCATGGCAAAGGCGCCGTTCTCTTCCTCGATCCACACGTTGACCGCGTCGCGCATTCCGGGCTCGGGGCGCTCGGCCAGCACGTACTCGCGCTCAACGGGAATGCCGCCGCTCAGACCGCTGGAAACCATCAGCCTCTCCTCCTGCTTTCATGTGGAGAAGCTGTCACGGCTGGCGTGCGAGGTCACGCCCCTACCCGGCCGCTGGAGCGATATAGGTGAGCGGACGCAGGGCCGGTGGCCCCGCCGCAATCAGGCGTAAGGCGGCTTGTGCTGGCCCTTGGGGCTGAGCGTGAAGATCTCGCAGCCGTCTTCGGTGATGCCGATCGAATGCTCGAACTGCGCCGACAGCGACTTGTCGCGAGTCACGGCCGTCCAGCCGTCGGCCAGCAACTTTACCGGTGGCTTGCCGAGGTTAATCATGGGCTCGATGGTGAAAAACATGCCGGGCTTGAGCTCTGGCCCCGTGCCCGCGCGTGCCGCGTGGACCACTTCGGGCGCGTCATGAAACAAGCGGCCCAGACCATGCCCGCAGAACTCGCGCACCACGCCGTAGCGATGCTGCTCCGCATGCGCCTGAATGGCTGCGCCGATGTCGCCCAAGCGCGCGCCCGGCTTCACCTGCTCGATGCCGATCATCAGGCATTCGTAGGTGACCTCAACCAGCCGACGGGCTTTCAGCGGAACGTCACCGACGAGATACATACGGCTGGAATCGCCATGCCAGCCACCCAGCAGCGGCGTGACGTCGATGTTGACGATGTCACCGTCCTTCAGGGTCTTCTCGGACGGGATGCCGTGGCACACGACATGGTTGATCGAGATACAGCATGAATGCTGATACCCGCGATAGCCGAGTGTCGCAGGAACGGCGCCACCGTCGAGAGTCATCTGACGCACTTTGTCGTCGATCGCCGCAGTGCTGACGCCGGGCTGCACCATGGATGCCACTTCGTCGAGGATCTCGGCCGCGAGACGGCCCGCGCGGCGCATGCCCTCAAACCCTTCGGGTCCATGCAGCTTGATGGTGCCATCACGCAGGACGGTGTCCTGGGCGTCGATCGTCTGGTATTCGGTCATGCCGGCGATATAGCCGCAAAGCCGGCAAATTGCGAGTGGTCAGCGTGGCTTGGTGAAATCGCCCCGATAGTTGGGCTTGACCACGGCAAGAACTGCTTCGGTCACGGGTAGCGTGATCTCGTAAGTTCCCTCCGCGTAAGGACCGGCTGCATACGGGCCGACCAGTATGCCAAGGCGATCAAACGTCAGGTCGTCGGACGAGCCCAGGATCAGCGTACTTTCGACCGGGTCGATGCACTCGTCGAACTGATCGCCGCCATCGCGCTCCACTGGCTCACCACGCCGCTTCTCCCGCTCCTTGTCGAGAGCGGCGCAGAACGGCTCGCGGATGGCGGCGCTCAGCGCCTTCTTGCTAGTGAACAGGTCCGTCGGCTCGTGGGCCTTCTGCTTCGTCTTGTCCCACAGCAGGCTGTCGAAGAATGCCATCCCATGCGCGCCACCGGTGTAAGTGTATTTATCGGCCGATAGCGAGAGCCAGCGCGGGATGCTGGTCACCACCTCCCATTCCGTACCGAAGCTGTGCTTGCGATAGGGATAGCCGGCCTTGCCTGCTTCGCGCTGGTCTGTTGCGGCACTTCGCTTAAGCTCGCGGAGGGCCTCGGCCAGGCGCTTGTCGAGCAGCGCCTTGAGGTCGGGGATGGCGCCTGCAGCGGCGGGGTAGGAGTATTCGAACTCGAATAGCTCGTTTTCGATGTCAACCGTACGGCCTGCCCCTTCCCGAACTCCGACCCCCGTCGGCGAGGCCAGCGCCGAGCTCGGCACGGCTGTTGCCGCAGCCGTTGCGGGCCTGGCGTCAGCCGTGGCTTCCGCAGGCGCTTGCGCGTCGCATCCAGCGGCCGTGAGGGCAATTGTGGCCAGGAACGCAGTACGCTGCATCTTTTTCCTCTCGCGCTGGTTGCAAACCGGAGTCTACAGGCTGGATAATGACTGACAAAGACGCTTTGATCGAGCCCGACCGGGGCCAATCGGCCATTCCCATTCACTTGGTCGATAAGGACGGACTCGAAGAATTCCTGAAGCGCTGCACGGTTCCGCAACGTGCGGCACTGACTGCGCAAAAGTTCAAGGCCGAGGGCTATTCGCACGCAATCATGCCTCGCGACGGAGACGAGTGGAGTGTCGTTGCCGGCGTCGCCGATACTGCGTCGCTCTCCAGCTGGTGCATGGCCAAACTGGCCGAGGTGCTGCCGGCCGGCACCTATCGCCGTGTCGGCGGGGAGCCGGGCGCGGCGCTCCTCGGCTGGATCACCGGCCAATACCGGTTCGAGCGCTACTTGTCGGAACCCGGCACGGACGGTCCGCGTATCCTTCTGACCGGAGAACCCAAGGCAATTCCCGAGGTTCTGGCGCAGGCCGAAGCGGTCGCACTCGTGCGCGACATGGTCAACACTCCGGCCGAGGACATGGGCCCGGCCGAGATCGAAGCGCGCGCAGAGGCAATCGCCAAGACGCATGGGGCGCAGCTTCGCGTCACCCGCGGCGACATGCTCGAACGCGAGTTCCCGATGGTCCACATGGTTGGCCGCGCCGCCGCTCGCAGCCATGCGCCGCGCATGATCGAGATCGAGTGGGGAGACCCCGCACACCCTCGTATCGCTATAGTCGGCAAGGGCGTGTGCTTCGATTCGGGCGGGCTCGATATCAAGCCAGCCTCGGGCATGCTGCTGATGAAGAAGGACATGGGCGGCGCTGCGCACGCGCTCGCGCTGTCGCAGCTTGTCATGAGCTTGGGTCTGCCGGTGCGGCTGCACGCACTTGTCCCCGCGGTCGAGAATGCCGTCTCCGGCAACGCCTTTCGCCCTGGCGACGTGCTGCGCTCGCGCGCCGGCATCACCGTGGAGATCGGCAATACGGATGCCGAAGGCCGCCTGATCCTGGGCGATGCCCTGACGCGCGCCGGAGAGGACAATCCGGAGCTGCTGATCGATTTCGCCACTTTGACAGGCGCCGCGCGCGTCGCCGTCGGCCCTGATTTGCCTGCCCTCTTCGCGCGGCGGGATGAAACGGCAGAGGCTTTGCTCGATGCCGGCGCGCAGGTTGACGATCCCTGCTGGCGCTTGCCGCTGTTCGAGGGTTATCGCGAATACCTGAAGTCCGACATCGCCGACATCAACAACTCGGGCAGCAGCGGCTTCGCGGGAGCTACGACCGCGGCTCTGTTCCTCGACAGGTTCGTCCCCAAGGACACTGACTGGGCGCATTTCGATACCTTTGCATGGCGCCCCGCCGCCAAACCCGGCCGACCGAAAGGCGGCGATGCCCTGGGTCTGCGTGCGGCATGGCGCATGCTGGCACAGCGGTATCGCTAAACTTGCGAACCCACGGTGACCCGTCTAAGCGCCCCCATCTTTCCCTTCGGAGATAACCGCACGTTGCCGCTAGAGGATTCCTACACACGCCTGGACGCGCCGGATGCGCTGCTGACGCTTAGCGGACCGAGCGTCTGTGCGGATCCCGGTCACCTGGCGGTGCGGGGCGATCTGGCTCACATCAAGCTCGCCGGGCGCTGCTTCGTGCCGCATTACGCTGTGCCGATGCTGCATCGCGCCAAAGCCGGCGCGGTGCTTCTCGCGCAAGGGCGGACCGACGCCGAGGTGCTTGGCACCCTTGGTGAGGGAACGCTGTTCGAAGTGCTGGACATGGCGGGAACCTGGGCCTGGGGTCAGGTCGAGAATGATGGCCTTGTCGGATACACCGCGTTGACTGGACTGGAGCCCGTCGCATGAGCGCAACCGTCTTCGTTGATGGCGCCGCCGGGACGACTGGCCTCGAAATCGCCGAACGGCTTGCCGGCCGCCCCGAGTTCACGCTGGTCGTGCTCGACGAAGCACGCCGCAAGGACGATACTGCCCGTGCCGAGGCGCTGAATGACGCGGACTTCGTCATCCTGTGCCTGCCAGACGAAGCCGCCCGCGATGCCGTGGGCATGATCCGCAATGACAAAGTGCGCGTGATCGACGCATCCTCTGCGCACCGTACTGCCATCGGCTGGACTTACGGCTTGCCTGAGGTGGTGGGCGCTGAGGCGATCGCCCTGGCGCGGCGTGTCAGCAATCCCGGCTGCTACCCCACCGGCTTCATCACTTTGCTTGCGCCGCTGGTCACGGCAGGGCTGCTGCCGAAGGACTGGCCTTACGTCTGCCATGCCGTATCCGGCTATTCGGGTGGCGGCAAGGCGCTGATCGGACGCTTCGAAGAGGATCAGGACATCGCCTTTCGGGCCTATGGCCTGGCGATGGGGCACAAGCATGTCGCAGAGATGCAGCGCCACGTTGGCCTCTCTCACCAGCCACTGTTTGCGCCCGCGGTCGTCCCTGCGTTCCGTGGTATGCTGGTGGAAGTGCCGCTGCACCTTGCCGCTATGCCACTCGCCGCCGCGCCTGATGTCCTGCTCGCCAGCCTTGCGGAGACGTATCGCGGTAGCCAGATTATCAAGGTTCGGGAGGATCAGCCTGACGAACTGCTCCTGCACCGCGCGATGGCGCCGACCGACACGGTCGAGCTCTTCGTGTTCGGTGCACGCGATGGCTCGCAGGCGCGGCTCGTTGCGGTACTCGATAACCTCGGCAAAGGCGCTAGCGGTGCCGCGGTGCAGAATCTGAACATCATGGCGCGGCTGGACGAAACGGCTGGCCTGCGCCTCTGACGCTGAATATCTTGGGACGCGATATGGAGATGCATAACGTCCCCGCCACCCGCCAGCCGACTTGTGTGGTCAGTTTACGGCGGCTACAACTGCCCAACATTTAAGCAGTCGTGCCTCATTAATCATCACCGCGCGGAATACCTGCGCACCGAAGCTGCGTCCAAGCTGTTCACGACGCAAGAATTCGCGCGTTTCCGCTCTTTTCGCGCTTACACAAGTATCCTACCACGGACCAACTGGCCTGGCACGATTCTTGATGAGATCGCGCACGAGGCATCGGGTTCGACATCGCTCCACACTGGACGATCGGGCCGAGCGCGGGGGTATTCGCAGGCGTGAAGAAGATTGAAGCAATCATCAAGCCGTTCAAGCTCGACGAGGTGAAGGAAGCGCTGCACGAAGTGGGAGTGTCCGGCATCACGGTGACTGAAGCGAAGGGGTTCGGCCGCCAGAAGGGGCACACCGAACTTTATCGCGGCGCCGAGTACGTGGTCGATTTCCTGCCCAAGGTGCGCCTCGAAGTCGTCGTGCCCGACCAACTGGCTGAGCGCGTGGTCGAGGCGATCACCGAAGCGGCACAGACTGGCCGTATCGGCGACGGCAAGATCTTCGTTGTACCAGTCGAAACCGCCGTGCGCATACGCACCGGCGAACGTGACGACGCCGCGCTTTAAGGTCAGAAACGAAATCCCGTCCGGCGCGGTATCGAAGGCGCTGGATCGGACGTCACCGGTACGGGGGACCGGTCGCCGTCTCGGAGATATCCATCACCCCTAAGCTTCTTCTGGGATCGGAAGAGTCAATTCGGAGTAGAATACCCATGGCGAGCGCAAAGGACGTCCTGAAGCGGATCAAGGATGAGGAGATCGAGTGGGTCGATCTTCGCTTCACCGATCCTAAGGGCAAGTGGCAGCACCTGACGATGGTCTCCAGCCTCCTCGGTGAGGATGAGCTGGAAGACGGCCTGATGTTCGACGGCTCCTCGATCGAAGGCTGGAAGGCCATCAACGAGTCGGACATGATCCTCAAGCCCGACCTCGACGCGGTCTATGTCGACCCGTTCTCGGCCACGCCGATGATGATCCTGTTCTGCGACATCGTCGAGCCTTCGACAGGTGAGCTCTATGGCCGCGATCCGCGCTCGACCGCGAAGCGCGCCGAGGCTTTCGTGAAGTCGGCCGGCTTTGGCGACACCGTCTACGTCGGCCCGGAAGCCGAGTTCTTCATGTTCGACGACGTGAAGTTCTATGACGGTTACGACGGCAACGGCTTCAAGATTGATGACATCGAACTGCCGACCAACTCGAACCGCGATTACGACATGGGCAACCTTGCTCACCGTCCGCGTGCCAAGGGTGGCTACTTCCCCGTCGCTCCGGTCGACAGCGCCGTCGACATCCGCGCCGAGATGGTCTCGACGATGATCGAGATGGGCCTGCCTTGCGATAAGCACCACCACGAGGTGGCCTCCGCGCAGCATGAGCTCGGCCTCACCTTCGGCACTTTGGTCACCACCGCGGACCGCATGCAGATCTACAAGTACGTCGTGCACATGGTCGCGCAGGCCTATGGCAAGACCGCCACTTTCATGCCCAAGCCGATCATGAAGGACAACGGATCGGGCATGCACACGCACATCTCGATCTGGGACAAGGGCAATCCGCTGTTCGCCGGCAACGGCTATGCGGGTCTGTCCGACATGTGCCTGTATTTCATCGGCGGCGTCATCAAGCATGCCAAGGCGCTGAACGCCTTCACCAACCCGACCACCAACAGCTACAAGCGCCTGGTACCGGGTTATGAAGCGCCGGTACTGCTCGCCTATTCGGCACGCAACCGCTCGGCTTCGTGCCGTATTCCCTACGGCACGGGCGCCAAGGCGAAGCGCGTGGAATTCCGCTTCCCCGACGCGATGGCCAATCCCTACCTGTGCTATGCCGCGCTGCTGATGGCGGGCCTCGACGGAATCAAGAACAAGATCCACCCGGGCGAAGCCATGGACAAGAACCTCTACGATCTGCCGCCGGCCGAGCTTGCCGAAGTGCCGACCGTGTGTGGTTCGCTGCGCGAAGCACTGGAATCGCTCCAGGCTGACCACTCCTTCCTGCTCGAAGGCGGGGTGTTCACGCAGGATCAGATCGAAGCCTACCTCGAACTCAAGTGGCCGGAGGTTCTCCGCTGGGAGACCACTCCTTCGGCTGTCGAGTTCGACATGTACTACAGCGCCTGATCAGCGCCTCTCCCGCAAGGGGGAACGAGTTCACCGAGTGGGCGTCCGGAGCAATCCGGGCGCCCTTTTCGTAGCACTCGGCACGCCAACAACGCTTCAGCCAGGCGCGGCATCTATTGAGCGTCAAGCGGGCGTGCGAGCCCGAGCAGAAGAGACGCGAGATCCCGCAGCCATCGCCAAGGCGATGAAGGATCATGTTTGAACTAAAAAATGAACCGGTTTCATTTTCATGCGATCTGCTGCTGAAAATAGGGGGGCCGGTCGCACAATGTCTTCGTTCTCACGGCGCGTAGCCGCGTCTTCAGTCTTGTCCATGCTGCTCATCGAAGCTCCGGCCCGAGCACAGACTGCCAGTGCGGGCGCCGCACAGGCCGGCGGTACGGCAGCACCGGCGATCTCCTCGCCAGCGCCGCTCACCGTCCACGACGAGGATCCGATCGCGCGCGCGCGAAGGGAGGCTGCGCGTTTTGCCGAGATCGACAGGCTCAAGACGCAGGGTCAATCCACTGACTTTCCTGGTGTCTCACAAACGCTGACCAAGGATGCAGGAGGCTTTCGCACCTGGCTTTATGAGCACGACCTCTACTTTCGGGGAGTCAGCTCCAACACTGTATCGTACGACATTGCGAGCGGTAACGATCAGCTCTCGCCACAGACTTACACCGGCCAGAAACTCACGCTCTCGCAAAGCAACGAATTGCGCCTGAGCTGGAAGATCGGCGGATCCGGGGAAGACATCACCCAGATCAACGTCGGCACCTTGATCAACTTCACAAACTGGCGTCCGATCGGCCCCTCACGCGCCAAGTTTTCCAACCTCAACATCTACAGCAGCTTCCTGGACCGGACGATCGAGGTCAAAGCAGGGTACGGCCAGACCATCTCGGACTTCGTGGGCATCTTCGCGGGCGGCAACCCGATCCTGGCGAGCGGCCTGGCGGCATCGATCCCGCTCTCGACTGGCATGAGCGGCGGCACCGCTGTCGCGCCCAGCGTCAGCCTGCAACTAAACGGCGGCGACGGATTCTATTCGAAGTCGGCAGTCCAGCGTAGCCTCATTCCCGAAGGAATGTCCGCTGACGCCGCCAACGCAGGCGCTGGCCTGAAGTTCAGCCGCCCTGGCGCGAAGGCGCTCTACATCCAGGAATTCGGTGTGCGCCGGGTTGCATCTGGAAGCACCCGCCAAATTTGGCTTCGCGGCGGCGGCAGCTACAACACCACTCTCTACGACCGGCTCGATGGCAGAGGGCAGGAACGCAACTGGTCCATCTATCTCCTGGGCGACTACCAGATCTATCAACCCGATCCGCGGCTGTCTTATAGGGGCATCTCGGTAGGCGCTTCGGCGTTGTTCGCGGCAGATTCCGTGAATGTCTACACCCGCAGCCTGGAAGGACGGGTTTATGCTCTCGGCATGGTACCGGGGCGTCCGCTCGACCAGGTGACATTCACCATCGGATCGAACCGTTTCAGCCGCACAGGTGGACGTGCGATCGAAGCGGCCGGCCTGAAGGCGAACCGCGACCAATTCTCTGTTGGCATGCTCTACGCCATCCATGCCATGGACGGGCTCTTCATTTCGCCATCGGTCAACTACATCCGCAATCCAAGCTTTGTAGGAGACTTCAAGCCGGCAGTCGTCCTTAGCGGATCGGCCACCGTGCTGTTCTAGCCGGGCGGAGCAGCGCCGAGCTTGACATATAGAACTATAGGTTATATGCCGCAGCCGTCGGAGGGAACTCCGACGCACGGCGGGTGCGGGTGAGCGAAGGCCTCGTTCAACCATCCCGCACCATGCGACCCGCGCTCCAGACGGGCGCCTGCACCCGATGCGAAGCCATTCTTGTCCTACCGGCACTCTCCTTGGCTTGCCGGATCGGGCCGGCGCCAATTGCGAGCCTCTCCCGCCGGCGCTTCGCACAATAGAGGTCGAGTTGGCGGTCCGCTTTCGCGCCTCCCCCGCCAGCCGTTCGCAAGATGGAACGCGAGCCAAGCCTGTCGCGCCAGGCCGCGCCGGCCGCACGTCCGCCGTCGTCCTGTTCCCCCGGCGTTATCCCGCACTCGCCAGCGGGCGATCAGCCGTGTCCCGTAGGGTTAGCCCCTCCACTCCCGGCGCTCTTCAGACTGGCGCAGCACTTCGTACGCGACCTGATAGGCCTGGAATGCCTTTGCGGCTTCCGCATCGCCCGGCCGCACGTCGGGGTGCACTTCCTTGGCCTTGGCACGCCAGGCCTTCTTCACCGCGTCGAAATCGGCATCGGGATCGAGCCCGAAGACCTCCAGCGCGCGCATCTCGTCCCGCGTGCGAGTGCCGTCGCCCGATCCGCTCCAGCCGTAGTGCGAGGCTTCCTTGTAGCCGGCATTCTGCGCATTCTCGCTGGACTCGCGCTGCGCGGCTTCCTCTGCATCGAGACCCGCGAAATAGTCCCATCCGGCGTTGTACTCGGCCGCGTGCTTTTGGCAAAAATACCAGCGGTCCGCGCTGTTGGGCGACTTTGGAGCCGGGCAGTCGCCGGGATCGTTGCAGCCGTGGCGGTCGCAGATCCGCACGCTGGCCGCTTCGCGCCCGCTTCCGTATCCACGCCAGCGCGGGAATCCCCAGTCGTTGGATCGGCGCGCTTTGCTCATGACGACGGCGATAAGCTGCGACTCGTCAGCGACGCAAGCCCACTTTCACCTTTACGGTCGATTCCCGTTCAAAGGATATTAACGCTCCGAGTGGCACATGCTGCATTGCAATATGCCCTTAGCTACCTTATACTAAGCAAGCTGACCAAATGAGGATATCATGAGCGATCGTCTTACCGTTTCCGCCACGTTCTCGGTGCTGATGATGGCGCTTTACGTGGTCATCGGCGCACCGGCCTGATCGCCAGATCGCTTCAAACGGGCAGAACTCAAGAAGTTCTGCCCGCTGTTTATAGCGTCAATCGATGGTAACGGTCACCGCACGGCGGTTCTGCGCCCATGCCTGCTGGTCGGAACCCACCGCGACCGGACGCTCCTTGCCGTAGCTCAGAGTCGAAAGACGGCTCGGATCGACGCCCAGGCTCACCAGATAATTCTTGGCCGCATTGGCGCGGCGCTCACCCAGAGCAAGGTTGTATTCGCGGGTGCCGCGCTCGTCGGCATGCCCTTCGATTGTCGCGCGCTTGGCGGGATAGCGAATCAGCCACTGCGCCTGCTTGGCGAGCGCCGCCTGATCCTGTGAGTCGATGTCATAGCGATCGGTGTCGAAATAGATCGTGTCCGACCCCGCCATCAGCTGCATGAACTCGGCCTGGCTGCCAGGCGTCACGCCCATCTGACCAGTGTCGGTCGACGTGGCCGGCGGGCCCGGTTCGGGTGGAAGCTCCTTGGGGGCCTTGCTGGCGCAAGCCGACATGGCGAGCGCACCGGCGAGGAGAATTGCGGCAGGTCCGAGCTTCGCATGGGCAGACATCGAAATCTCCTTTTCAGCGCGACCACAGTGGTCGCCAGGTATAAACATCCCAGTCACTCGTACCACATCGTCACGCCAGCGTAAGCGGCTAGAGCGCGATGCCTAGGGGCGTACGGGCCCCCAGGCGGGGTCGGAAGCGCCAACCGGAGTGGGCAACCGCCGCTCGTTACGTCCGGTTAGGTCGACTTGCCAGATCGAGGCCTGACCCGAGCCGCGCGCAGTGCGGAAGAACTGCACGATGCGGCCGTTGGGCGACCAGGTCGGCGCCTCGTCCTGCCAGCTGTTCGTCAGGTAACGCATGCCGCCGCCATCGGGGCGCATGACAGCCACGCGCAAGTCCCCGGCGATATGGGTGAACGCGATCAGGTCGCCCCGCGGGCTCCACTCCGGCGTCGCCGCACGGCCGCCGAGGAAGCTGATCCGGCGCTGGTTGGAGCCATCGGCATTCATCACGTAAATCTGCTGGCTGCCCGAGCGATCGCTCTCGAACACGATCTGCTGGCCATCGGGCGAGTAGCTGCCGCCGATGTTGATGCCTGGGCCGTTAGTCAGCCGCTGCGGCGTACTACCGCCGGCCGCCGAAACGCGGTAAATGTCGGTCGTACCACCCACGGACATGGAATAGAGCACCCACTTGCCGTCCGGCGACCAGCGCGGCGCCAGAGTGGGATTGCCGGTGCGCGCAATGAGCTTCTGCGTGTCGGAGGCCAGATCATAGGCGTAGATACTCGGCTGGCCGTTCAGGTACGACAAGTAGAGGATCTTGGAATAGTCCGGCGAATAACGCGGCGTCAGCGCCATTGCCTGCCCGCTGGTGAGATAGCGGTGATTGGCTCCGTCTGAATCCATGATCGCCAGCCGCTTCATGCGCCGATCCTTGGGTCCTGTCTCGGCGATGTAGGCGATCTTGGAATCGAAGAACGGGCTTTCACCCGAAAGGCGCGAATAGATGAGGTCCGAACACTTGTGCGCAGCACGCCGCCAGTCGGACGCCGCGAACTGCCAGCCGCCTTTCACGAGTTGGCGAGTGAGCGAGACGTCATAGAGATAGCATCCGACAGTCAGTTGCCCGGCCGCATTCGCCCTGACGTAGCCCTGGACAAGCATGTCAGCCCCCCTCCCTGACCACAGGGAGTATTCAGGTGACTGTACTTGTGGAAAGCTCGGACTGGGCAGCCCTTGCGGCCCGCTCGGCTTGAACAAGCCGTTGTTCCGCAGATCCGAGGCGATCACTTGCGCGATCGCTTGTCCCAGTTGCGTGGTCGAGCCCGCATTGGTCTGGGTCGGCACGTCACGATCGGTCGCGAAGTTGGTGATCGCGATGCCGAGGTCCTGCCATTCGTTCTCGTCCGAGACGCTGCCCACGAGGCCCCCGTCCTCCGCCGCCGGAGTCGATGCGACCAACGGCGGAGCGGGAACCGGCGCATTCTGCGCCATCAGGGGTGTCGTCGCACCCAGAGCCAGGAGAAAGACGAGCGTCATCGAGCGGACGGTCATTGCGAAAGCCTCTTGTCGAATCGGAACTGCGAGACGCGCTTCCACGCGTCATAGTATTCCTCGGGGAGATCGAACGGTGCGGCAAGGCGAACAGCGCGGATCGCCTGTTCGGCATGCCTGTCCGCCTGGTTGCGATT
The DNA here is from genome assembly GCF_040534015.1 of Novosphingobium kalidii. Taxonomy (NCBI): domain Bacteria; kingdom Pseudomonadati; phylum Pseudomonadota; class Alphaproteobacteria; order Sphingomonadales; family Sphingomonadaceae; genus Novosphingobium; species Novosphingobium kalidii. The sequence continues at coordinate 77,888 of NZ_JBEWLY010000007.1, read as the reverse complement.
GACGTCGCTGATGCCGAGTTGGCGGACGATCGTCGGGGCTCCGGCAAGCGAGCCGTCGCGGTTGAGGTTGAACGACAGGATCGTAACCAGATCCTCAGCGTCAGGACCTTGCGGCGCCTGCCATTTCGGCTTGAGCTGGCGCGAAATGGCGCTCGCAAGCGAAGAGCGTACTGCCGGCCCGATCGTGGCGGCCGACGGGCTGGTGCTCGTGGAGCTGCTGGAGGAGCCACCGGTCACGCCCTTGAGAAAGTCGTCGCCGATGCGGCTGCCACCCGCCGGCGCGTTCGACTTCGCAGGAGCTTCCGCGGCAGGGGCTTTGGCGGCGGGCGCTTTGGCGGCAGGCGCTTTGGTCGCCGCCTTCAAGGCCGGAGCTTTCTGAGCATGAGCTTTCGGCTCCGGCGCCTTTTTCGGAGAGGCCTCTGGAGCCGGTCGCTCCGCCTTCGGCTTGGGCGTAGCCTTTGGTGTCGGCGTAGGACGCCGGGTTGCGCGAGGGGTTGGCTTCGATGGGGGTTCCGCCTTGCGAGGCGCGGGCCGGGGCGGAGGCGGTGCTGGCTCGGGCGGTGCCGGCTCAGGCGGTGCCGGCTCCCGCTCGGCAGGCGCTTCGGCTGGCTGCGGCTCACCCAAAGTAGGGGCGACCGAAGGCGCTGCGGGACTACTGGGCTGGGGCGCCGTCGAGGTTAGACCGACCTCTTCGCTGATCGTCACCTCGATACGCTCTGGTGGCTGAACCACTGGCGTGGTCTCCGGACGCAACAGCAGGGCAGCGACCAGCGCAGCGTGAGCCGCGATCGCTATGCCCAGGCCGAGGCCTTCCTCCTTGCGCAACGCCAGAGCCATCTTCGTTCCGGCTATCCCTAGGCGCCTGAACCGCCGCTGACGCTTGTCACCAGCGAGATCGACGTGAACCCGGCGCGGTTGAGCTCGCCCATGACGCGCATGACCGTGCCATAGTCCAGCGCCTTGTCGGCTCGCAGAGTCACCAGCGGTTTCCTGCCATCGGGCCCTGCCGGAACAGCCATCAGACGGTCTGTAAGTTCACCAGGCGCAAGCGGCGCGTCCTCCAGGTAAACAGTGCCGTCGGGCTGGATCGAGATCGTCATCTGCCCGGCTTCCTCGGCCATCGCTTTTGCGCGGCTATCGGGAAGCTCGATCGGCACCGCGGCTTTGAGCAAGGGCGCCGTCACCATGAAGATGATCAGCAGCACCAGCATGACGTCGACTAGCGGCGTGACGTTGATCTCTGCCATCGGCGCGCGGCCGCTCCGGCCCCGTCCCCTGCGGCGACCACCGCCTGCCAGTCCCATGGCCATCAGCGCTGCTCCAGCTGGCGCGTGAGGGCGGCGTGAAGCTTATCGGCGAAGCGCTGCAGCCGCGCTTCAAACCCGTTCACGCGGTGCGAGAAACGGTTGTAGGCGATAACCGCCGGGATCGCGGCGAACAGGCCGATAGCGGTCGCGAACAGCGCCTCGGATATGCCAGGTGCCACGACCGCGAGCGAGGAGCTCTGCTGCTGGCCGATCTGGAAGAAGCTGTTCATGATGCCCCAGACGGTGCCAAACAGACCGACGAACGGCGCAACCGATCCCACTGTGGCGAGGAAGTTCAAGCGGTCCGACAGCTTGTCCGCTTCCTCCCCTACTGCCGAATTCATGACGAGTGCGATCCGCTGGCGCGCGCCTTCCGGATCGGTATCGCCCGCGGAATTGTGCTTGTACTCGGCCAATCCTGCGCCAGCCACTTTGCCCATCGGCACTTCACTGCGCCGACGCTCGCGCTGGTAGGCATCGAAGTTCTCGGCGTCCCAGAAGCCCCGCTCATAGGAATTGCAGCGTCGAGCAATGCCGCCCATGCGCAGCATGAACGACACGATGATCATCCAGGTCCAGATGCTGGCCAGGACAAGACCCACCATGACCGCTTGAACGACGATGTCCGCATCGAGGAAGAGCTTGACCGGATTCAGCCGGTCCGGCGCGCCCACTGCGGCGTTGGAGGCGGCCATAAGCAGATCGAACGTCATTCTTGTCCTTCCAGAGGTGCTTTGCCCGAGTTGCCATCAATCATGCCGCCCGCGAAGTCAGCAAATGCCTTCTGCCACGCTGCAGGCTGACGGCGCGGGCGTCCGTCAGGCGCGATGAAAGCCACGCGTACCGTCGCGTCGACGAGCCTGGTTTCCCCGCACCATGCGCTCTGCCGCAAAGTGCTGCTAGAGCGACCGATCTGCTCCGCGTGGGTTTCGATATGGACGGTATCGCCAAGCCGGGCGGGTGAGCGGTACCGGATGTGGACCTCGGCCACCGCATAGCTTCCCTCACCCGCAGCGAGCGAAGCGGCCTGATCCACGCCGAGCATCTCCAGCAAATCGGATCGAGCCCGCTCAAGCCAGCTCAGGTAATTGGCATGGTAGACGATACCGCCCGCATCGGTGTCTTCGTAGTAGACGCGCAAGCCATACCAATGGACCGGGCCATCGATGCTGCCGCCTGCGGGTTGGGGGAGTGCTATCATTTGCGCGCAGTCCTTAACGTCGCCGCGGGTCGCTGCAAAGGCATCGCGCGCAAAACGTGGCGCAGAAGCGCTAAGTCGCCTTAGCTGAACGGCGGCTAAACGGCTGCCCTGCCAAACACCGAATACGGTGCGGCGCTCAATCCGCGATCATGTGAAAGAACTGACGTCCACCGAAGATGTGCACATGCAGGTGAGCCACTTCCTGGTGGCCGTGCCCGCCCATGTTCACCATGAGGCGATAGCCGGGCTGATCGAGTTCGAGCTGGCGCGTCACCTCGCCGACCGCGCGCATGAAGCCGGCGATCTGTGCGTCGCTCGCCTTGGCGGTAAAGTCATCCCAGGACACGAAGGGTGCCTTGGGTATCACCAGCACGTGTACCGGCGCCTGAGGGCGGATATCGTTGAAGGCAAGAGCGTGATCGTCCTCGTAGACCTTGCTGCACGGCAGTTCGCCGCGCAGGATTCTCGCGAAGATATTGTCGTTATCGTAGGGCAGCTTGGGATCGATCGGCATCGGTCAGGTGTCCTCAGGAGGTGCGCGAAGCTTTCTCGGCAATGCCGGACACGCCTTCGCGTCGGTCAAGCTCGGCAAGCACGTCGGCAAGAGGGATATCCTTGGCCGACAGCAGCACGAGCAGATGGAACATCAGGTCCGCCGCTTCACCGACAAGTGCCGTGCGATCCTCGACCAATGCGGCGATCACCGTCTCGGTCGCTTCTTCGCCCAGCTTCTGCGCGATCTTGTTCAGACCGCGTGCGTGCAGCTTGGCAACATAGCTGCTGTCAGCGTCGGCTTCGCGGCGAGCGGCAATCGTCGCTTCGAGCCGCTCAAGAGTGTCGGAAGTGGCCATGCGCGTCCATCCATGCGGCGCGAGGCGAGGTGGGTCAAGCGCAAGCCACGCTCAACTTGCGCCAACAGCGGCGACGTCAGTCCCGGGGGCGCTTTGTGGAGAACTTGCGTCCAATCGCAACGCCTGCGACGCCCAGCGTTAGCAGGACCAGAGCGCTCGGCTCTGGAAGCGGGACACTCCCCGTGGCGGCGAGCGCCGATGCGGCCGGGATCACGGCCAGGAACGATGCAGACAGAAATTTCGGCAGAGAGCGATTGCGCAGCACGAGAACCTCATTGCACGTTTGGTGCAATTCTTAACGCAATCCCTGTGCCATCTGGAAAAAGCACGCCGCCTGGGCGGGTCGAAATGGTTAATGCAAGCGGCGTGCAGCACGCACCTGTAAAGAACGCCGACAGTCAGCTTCGCGCTGGCAATCCCGCCGCGCGCAGCGCCGCGTGAGCGTCCGCCACTGAATGTTTGCCGAAGTGGAAGATCGAGGCGGCAAGAACCGCGCTTGCCTTGCCCTCTGTTACACCGGCCACGAGATGCTCGAGCGTGCCCACACCTCCGCTCGCGATCACGGGAACTGCCACCGATTCGGCGATGGCTCGCGTCAGCGCGAGGTCGTAACCGGCCTGCGTGCCGTCGCCATCCATCGACGTGACCAGCAGCTCGCCCGCCCCCAGCCGCGCAAGCTTTGCCGCGTGTTCCAGCGCATCGATGCCAGTCGGCCGGCGCCCGCCGTGCGTGAAAATTTCCCAGCGATCGGGCTCCACCTGACGCGCATCGACTGAGGCAACGACGCACTGGCTTCCGAATCGCGCGGCAATGTCTGAGACCACCTCGGGCCGCGCCACCGCGGCCGAGTTCACCGCGACCTTATCCGCCCCTGCGAGCAACAAGGCGCGTGCATCCTCCGCCGTGCGGACACCGCCGCCGACGGTAAGCGGCATGAAGCAGACTTCTGCCGTCCGCCGCACGATGTCGAGCAGAGTGCCGCGCCCCTCGTGAGTGGCGGAGATGTCGAGGAAGCACAGCTCGTCAGCACCTGCGGCGTCGTAGGCGCGAGCCTGCTCGACGGGATCGCCGGCATCCCTGAGGTCGACGAAATTCACGCCTTTCACGACCCGCCCATTGGCGACGTCGAGGCAGGGGATGACTCGAACCCGGACGGTCATGCTACTCGCGCTCGCCCATGGCGATCGCCGCTGCGAGGTCGAGGCGGCCGTCATACAGGGCTCGACCGGTGATCACGCCCTCGATCCCATCACGGGCATGGAGCGTGAGCATGCGAATGTCATCGAGCCCCTTCACCCCGCCGCTGGCGATCACCGGCAAATCGGTGCGGCGTGCCAGATCCACCGTCGCCTCGACGTTGCAGCCCTTCAACATACCGTCGCGGCCGATATCGGTGAACAGCAGACTAGCGACACCGGCGTCCTCGAAGCGGCGAGCCATATCGACGATAGAGACATCCGAGACTTCGGCCCAGCCCTCCGTCGCAACCATGCCGTCACGCGCGTCGACTGCAACGACTATGCCGCCAGGATACTCACGCGCCATGTCCTTCACGAACTGCGGGTCCTTGAGCGCCGCAGTGCCCATCACCACGCGGCTTACGCCAAGATCGAACCATCCTGCGACCGCCTCGGGCGTGCGGATGCCGCCGCCAAGCTGCACATGACCAGGAAACACCTCCACGATCGCTTCGACGGCTTCGCGGTTCTCGGCCCGGCCGGCAAAGGACCCGTCGAGGTCCACCACGTGCAGATATTGCGATCCCGCCTCGGCAAAGAGCATGGCCTGCGCCGCAGGGTTGTCCCCATAGACCGTCGCTCGGTCCATATCTCCTTCGGCGAGACGGACGACCTGGCCCTGCTTGAGGTCGATGGCGGGGAAGACGATCATGCCAAACTATCCTTCAAGGCCGCCACTCCAGAAAGCGCGCCAGCAGGGAGAGGCCATACGCCTGGCTCTTCTCCGGGTGGAACTGCACGCCGACGACATTGTCTCGGGCGACTGCTGCGACGAGGCCGCCACCATGGTCGGTCATCGCGGCGACCGTGCGCCCATCTTCGGGTGCGAAGTGGTAGGAGTGCAGAAAATAGGCCTCGCCCGGCTCGATCAGTCCGGTTGCGGGATCATGGAGGCCAAGCGAGACGTCGTTCCAGCCCATGTGCGGCACCTTGATGGCGGGATCGGTCCGCTCGACCGGGCGGACTTCGCCTTCAATCCAGTCCAGACCGCGGGTCACGCCATGCTCCAGACCACGGGTGGCGAGCAGTTGCATGCCTACGCAAATACCGAGGAACGGTGCGCCGCCGATCTGCACCCGCTCGGTCATCGCCTCCACCAGATGCGGGATCGCCCGCAGCCCCTCGGCACACGCCTTGTACGAGCCAACCCCGGGCAGGACTATGCGGTCCGCAGCGCGCACGATGTCGGGATTAGACGTGACATGGACGTTGCTGGCGCCAGCAGCCGTGAGAGCGTTCGCGACTGAGTGAAGATTCCCCGCCCCGTAGTCGACGAGGGCCAGGACCTCAGCCACCGAGCTGCCCCTTGGTGGAAGGCACCGCATCCCCTTTGCGCGGGTCCAGCTCCACCGCTGCGCGCATGGCGCGCGCAAAGCCCTTGAAGATGGCTTCGCAGATGTGATGGTTGTTAGTGCCGTAGAGCAGTTCGATGTGCAGGGTGATGCCGACAGCCTGTCCGATTGAGTGGAACCAGTGCTCCACCAGTTCAGTGTCGAGTTCGCCCAGCTTCTCCTGCGTGAAGGCAGCCTTCCACACAAAATAGGGCCGACCCGAGATGTCCAGCGCTACGCGTGCCAGTGTCTCGTCCATCGGCGAATATGCGGAGCCGTAGCGGCCGATCCCGCGCTTATCACCCAGCGCCTCGGCAATCGCCTGCCCGATAGCAATGGCGCTGTCTTCGGCCGTATGATGCTGGTCGACGTGCAGGTCCCCCACCACGCGGCAGGAAATGTCGATAAGCGAATGGCGCGAGAACTGCTCGATCATATGATCGAGAAATCCGATACCGGTAGATATCTCGTAACGGCCAGTGCCATCGAGGTTCACCTCGACGGCAATGTCGGTCTCGTGCGTCTTGCGGGCGATCCGGGCGGTGCGCATGGGCGGCCTATAAGCTTGCCGGGCGAGGAATCAATTACCCTGATCGACTCGGCGCCGGGAGCCTGGTGAGCACAGTATCCGCCTTCTCCGCTGAAAAGAGGCTAGGAAACGACCGGGATTGTTGAAAATGCTTATCGAAGCGGCTTGACCGGCCGCGACTCGATGCGCAGTTAGGCGCGATGACCGAAACGCCCGACAGCCTCATTCCCTACGACGAGATCGTGCAGGAGGCGCTGCGCGCCGTCGTCGGCCGCGTGCTGGGCCAGGTTGTTGCAGGCGGCGGCACACTGCCAGGCAATCACCACTTCTACATCACCTTCAAAACCGGAGCGCCGGGAGTGTCGGTACCCACGGAACTGAAGGCGCGTTTCCCGGACGAAATGACCATCGTTCTCCAGAACAAGTTCTGGGACCTGATCGTGCGCGAGGATGCGTTCAGCGTAGGACTGAGCTTCAATCAGTTGCCCGCCAAGCTGGAAGTACCATTCTCGGCCATTACAGCTTTCGTCGACCCGGCCGTCGATTTCGGACTGCAGTTCCAAGCGATGGCCGTGGACGATGACGACAACGATCACGATCCGGACAACGACGGCGCGGAACGGGACGCCGCATCGCGCATTACTTCGAGTGAAGAAGGATCGAACGTCGTTTCGGTGGACTTCGGCAAAAAGAAGTAGCGGGCCTTCGGCCCGGGATCGGTGAGACGATGGGCAAGACCACGGTGGGCAAGGCAATGGGTGATATTTCGGCCAAAGGGCACGACGTCGCCCATGCCGCGAAGGACGTCGCGCATGCCGCGTCAGATAAGGCAAAGGCGATGCTCCCCGGCAAGCCGAGCGAGCTGCACGGCCCCAGCCCCAATCCCCACACCAATCTGCTGATCGCCGATGTCGCCCTTCGCGGCAGCGCCATGCTGGCCCGTCGTGCGGTCGAGCATGGCTTGCTCGGCTCGAAATACGCACCGCGCAAAGCCAAGGCCATTCTTCGCGGCCGCACCTTTGGCGAAACGCTGTTCCACACTGCCATAGCGCGTGTGGCGACGCGCTCGGTACCCGGAGCGATCCTCGTCGGTGGCGGCCTTCTCGCCAAGACTCTCTACGACCGCAGCAAGTCTCATGCTGCGCGAGTCGAGGGTGAGGAGGACTTGCACAAGATGGCCGAAAAGGGTGAGGAATAAGCGAACGGGTTGAGGGCCGGCCACCCGTCTGTCTTGATTTGCGTAAGCTGCAGCGCCATCAGCGGGCATGACCAGCCTAGACTCTCCCGCTCTATCCATCCCCGATTCCGACGCGCTCCACAGGCGCGGGTTGATGTTTATCCTCTCCTCGCCCTCGGGAGCGGGAAAGACGACGGTGGCACGCATGCTGCTTGCGCAGGATACGCGCCTGCACATGTCCGTTTCCGTCACCACTCGCGCGCCCCGTCCCGGTGAGGTCGACGGCCGGGACTACATCTTCGTCGAGCAAGCCGAGTTCGACCGCATGGCGGACGCGGGGATGTTCTTGGAGTGGGCGCACGTCTTCGGACACAGCTACGGCACGCCAAAGGCAGAGGTGAAAGCCGGCCTGAAGGACGGCAAGGACTACCTGTTCGATATCGACTGGCAGGGCACGCAGCAGCTCCACCAGAAGATGCAGGCTGACGTCGTCCGCGTTTTCCTGCTGCCTCCGAGCATCGACGAACTGCGCCGTCGCCTGAAAGCCCGCAACACAGACAGCTCGGACGTAATCGCCGCCCGCATGGAGCGCGCCAAGGCCGAGATCAGCCACTGGGACGCCTACGACTACGTGATCGTCAACGACAACATCGAGGTTTGCCATGCCAAGGTGGCGCAGATCCTGGCAGCCGAGCGCATGCGGCGGACCCGCCAGACAGGGCTGATCGGCTTCGTGCGCGAGATGACGTTACCCGACGCCTGAGACCCACGGGCTCCTGCCAACGCGGCCCCTGTCCTGTCCAGCTTGTCCTGTCGGGCTTGTCCTGTCAGGCCGCAGCGGATAGGCGCAGCAGCGCTATTCCTCTGTCGGAGAAAACCTCAGCCATGTCCCAACTTGAAGCCGCGATCGAATCCGCCTGGGAAGCGCGCGACACTGTCACGCCGGCGAGCGAAGACGTGCGCGGCCCTGTTGAGCAAGCGCTGGAATTGCTGGACACAGGCGCGGCCCGTGTTGCCGAGCCTGACGGCTCGGGTGGCTGGAAGGTCAACCAATGGCTGAAGAAGGCGGTGCTTCTCTCGTTCCGCCTGAACGACAACGCTCCTATCGAATACGGCGCCGGCGGCGCACCGGCGTTCGACAAGGTTCCACTCAAGTTCGCCGACTGGGACGCGGAGCGCTTCCGCGAGGCTGGCTTCCGGGTGGTACCCGGCGCGATCGCTCGCCGCGGAGCCTTCATTGCCAAGGGCGTCGTCCTTATGCCCAGCTTCGTCAATATCGGGGCCTACGTCGGCGAGGGCACCATGGTCGACACTTGGGCAACCGTCGGCTCGTGCGCGCAGATCGGTCGCAACGTCCATATCTCCGGTGGCGCCGGGATCGGTGGCGTGCTGGAGCCACTCCAGGCAGGGCCCGTAGTCATCGAGGACAACTGCTTCATCGGCGCCCGTTCGGAAGTGGCCGAGGGTGTCGTGATCGGCGAAGGGTCGGTGCTTTCGATGGGCGTGTTTATCGGTGCATCGACGAAGATCGTGAACCGTTCGACCGGCGAAGTGCACATAGGCCGCGTCCCGCCCTACTCCGTCGTGGTCCCGGGATCGCTGCCCGGCAAGCCTTTGCCCGATGGAACGCCTGGCCCGTCGCTTTACTGCGCGGTCATCGTTAAGACCGTCGATGCGCAGACACGATCCAAGACCGGAATCAACGAACTTCTGCGGGACTGACCGGACCACGTCGGGTCGGCCGACGGAACGGCCGACCCACTGGTGCGTTGCCTTGTTGAGAGTTCCGCCATTGGCGGCATCGCAGCGAGGAGATACGCCATGGAAAACGAAGGACGCGAAGTCCACATCGAACGCAACGACGCTCGGGCGGGAAGCACACCGCACATCGTTCGCTATGTTCTGCTGATTGGCCTTGGGCTGGCCATCGTCGCGCTGACGGTGGTGTGGGTCACGGGCGCGATGAACGCGAATCAGAGCGGCAGCCGTTATGACGATTCCGTGCGAGCAGCCGCCGAACAGGAGCAGCGCGAAATGCAGCAGCAGCAGTAAGCCACTACCTGCAGGATAGGTCCGCAGCCCCTGCTGCGATCAAGACCTTGTATCCCTTCAAGAGCCGGACCGGCGCGAAAGCGACGGTCCGGCTCTTGCCGTTTATGCGTTGCTCGCTCGCCGGCTGCTGCAGCCGCGCTAACGTTGGTAAATGCCACCTTAACCCCCAGCGTTAGGAAACTCTTAACGGGCTCAGCAAGACACATGGGCTGGTGGGGGCAACGAGAGGATGATGACTCATGCCTAAGTCTTTCCGGATCGAGGCAAGAGTAGAAGCCGTACGTGTTGAGCGCGCGCCCTCCTCGCTTTCACGGCAGGCGCATGCAGCCGCTGCACAGGCACGAGTGCTGAAACCGGCGCTATCCACATGAAGTGGGATGGTCAGGCACGATCAGACACTCCGGCGTTCGTCGCGAGCACCAGCGACTGGCTGGATCCACGCGAATGCGCGGAGGTGGTGGACGGTGCCCTGCGGGCGTTGCCCCAGGAAAAACACCTGGGGCTGCTCTTCCTGGAAGTGCGCGGCCTGAGCGAGCAACTCGATCTGCTCCTCAGCTCAGGTGAGAGTAGCCCGCTTCACACCGTTGTCTCTCTCGCCGCCGCGCTACCGCCTTGCACACGCATGGCACGGCTCGGACGCGAGACGCTCGCGCTGATCTTCCCGAGCCTCACGTCTCTTGCCGAAGCGGAGCGCCTGGCTCAGGCGGTCGCGTCGGGTCCGCTGCTTATTGGCGGCACCTGGGCTCCACCGGTGCCTCTGGACACCCGGTCCGGCCTCGCGGTCGCCCCCGGTCACGGGCAGTCCTTCAATACCCTGCTGGCCCGCGCGGAACTCGCCGTCATCGAGCTTCGGCGCCAGAATGCCTCGAGTTTCGCCACTTATCGCTCCGATTTTCATACGCGGGCGTTGCGCCGACGCCGGCTTCGGCAGGATCTGGAACGTGCGGAAGAGGAGGGGCAGTTTGAGCTGTTCTATCAGCCGCAGATCGACCTTTCGACTGGCAGGACGATCGGCATGGAAGCGCTTCTGCGTTGGCGGCATCCGGCCTACGGGCTTCTGCCGCCAAACGGCTTTTTAGCAGAACTGGAGCAGATGCCGCAGGCCAAGCGAGTGGACAAGTGGGTGCTCCAGGCTGCCACGGCGCAAGCGGCAGCCTGGAGCGGAGCTCAGCCGCTGCGCGTTGCGATCAATATCTTTCCTGATCGCCTTGGCCCCGAGTTGGTGCAGGACGTGGAGCGGGCGCTCGACGCGCATCACCTCGCGCCGGAAGCACTGGAGATCGAGATCACCGAACGCCACGCGCTGGACGACCTGGACGGCGCGGCCTCCACGGTGCGATCGCTTCGTAATCTGGGTGTATCAGTGGCGCTTGACGATTTCGGGACCGGTTTCGCTTCGCTCAGCGCGATCAGCGCTCTCGACGTCAACCGGCTCAAGATCGACCGCAGCTTCGTGTCCGACATGCTCACGAACGGCAAGAGCGTGGCCATCATTGCAACGCTCATCGAACTGGGTCGCCGCATCGAAATGTCGATTCTGGCCGAAGGCATAGAAACCGCTGAGCAGCGCGACCTGCTGCACGCCTTCGGCTGCAACGAAGGCCAGGGCTACCTCTTCGGAAAACCCGGCCCGCCGGAACTGCTGTGGCCTACAGGCGTATCGCCCGCAGCAGCCGTACCGCATGCCGAAACCTGCACCGGACCGGCCTGACAGAGCGCTCACCGACGCCGAAGACGTGTCGGTGAGCGCTCCGCAATATGGCTATTCGGTGGTTTGCCCGTCGAAGTGCTCGTGCGAGGAATCCGCGGCGGCCTTTGTTTTGTGGACGGTGCCATCGATGTGCTCGGGCGGACCGTAGATGGTGTAGAGGCGCAGCGGCTCTTCTCCGGTAGATTTCACGTTGTGGCGCGCGCCCTGAGGCACGATGACGCCATCGTCGGCCTTCACCTTGTTGCAGACGCCGTCGATCCAGACTTCGCCCTCGCCCTGCTCGATGCGGAAGAACTGATCGCGGTCGTCGTGCACTTCCTCGCCGATCTCGTCGCCGGGCTCGATGGACATCAGCACCAGTTGCAGGTTGTGCCCGGTGTAAAGAACTCGTCGGAAATCGGTGTTGTCCTCCGTGAGCTCTTCGATGTTTCCGTGGAAACCCTTCATCTCGTCTTGTCTCCTTAAGCCTCTTGGCCAGATCCTGACTATATCAGCGGTTTACCGCCCGTCACCGCTATCGTTGCGCCCGAGACATAGCTTGCCTCGTCCGTCGCCAGCATCACGTAAGCAGGGGCGAGCTCCTTCGGCTGGGCAGGCCGCCCTATCGGCGTGTTCTTGCCGAACTCCTTCACCTGCTCGACCGGCATGGTGGAGGGAATGAGCGGGGTCCAGACAGGACCGGGTGCCACGCAGTTCACGCGAATGCCCTTGCTGCCCAGCAATTGCGCCAGCCCTCCGGTGAAGTTCTGGATCGCGCCCTTTGTCGTCGCATAAGGGAGCAGAGTCGGCTTCGGAGTATCGGCGTTGATCGAGGTTGTGTTGATAATCGCGCTGCCCTCTTTCATGTGCGGGAGAGCGGCCTTGGCGAGATAGAACATCGCGTGGATATTGGTGGCGAAGGTCTTGTCCCACTCCTCGTCCGGAATGTCTTCCAGCGCCTCGAAGGTCATCTGGTGCGCGGCATTGTTCACCAGGATGTCTACCCGGCCGAACGCCTCAACGGCCTTGTCGATGATCGCGCGGCAGTGCTCCGCCCTGCTGATGTCGCCGGGGACGAGGACGGCCTTGCGCCCCGCCTGCTCGACCCAGCGCGCGGTCTCCTGCGCGTCTTCGTCTTCGCACAGATAGGAGATGAGCACGTCCGCGCCTTCGCGCGCAAACGCGATTGCGACGGCGCGGCCGATCCCACTGTCTCCGCCGGTGATAATCGCCTTCTTGCCTTCGAGCCGACCGGAGCCGCGATAGCTCTCTTCGCCGTGGTCCGGCTTCGGGTCCATCTGCGCGGTCTTGCCCGGCACGTCCTGCTGTTGTTCGGGTAGTGGTGGCTTCACCATCTTGTCGTTCGGCATGGGCTTCGCTCCTCTTGGAAGGTTCTGCCGCATGGAAGCGCGGAGCATGCAGGCGGTTCCGTCTCTGTCAAATCGAGGCGGACGACTTGGGCTCGGCCGTGTGCGAAGTACGCTGACAGCTTTTACGCACTGGGCCGGCTTCGCACGCGTTCGGCGCACGCGAAAAGCGGCCGCTCGCATCTCAGGAACTTCGAGCCACTGCGTCTTGTTCTGAACTACGCCGGACAGATTCCCCGGTCGATGATCTGAGGAGGACGAATGGCGCAAGGGAAGCACAACGTGAGCAAGCGTCGCACTGCCGTTATCACCGGCGCCTCCAGCGGCATCGGCCAAGCGACCGCCGAGCTGTTCGCGAGCAAGGGCTGGTCCCTGGTCCTGGCGGCCCGAAGTGCGCCGGATCTGGAATCGGTCGCGCAGCGGTGCCGCATAGCAGGCGCCGAGGTTCTGGTAGTCCCAACCGATGTGAGCGATGCTCAGGCCGTGGCGGCACTCGCCACGGCAGCCCAGGCGTTTGCGGACGGGATCGACTTGTGGTTCAGCAACGTCGGGGTTGGCGCTGTCGGCAAGTTCCTGGAAGTTCCGATCGAGACGCATGACCAGATCATCCGGTCCAACTTGATCGGCCACATGAACGATGCACATGCGGCCCTGCCGATCTTTATCGCGCAAGGGCACGGCGTGTTCGTCAACATGATCTCTGTGGGAGGCTTCACTGCGGCCCCCTTCGCCACGTCCTACTCTGCCAGCAAATTCGGGCTCAGAGGCTTTTCCAAGGCGCTGCGAGCAGAACTGGCCGATTACCCGGACGTTCACCTTTGCGACGTCTACCCCTCCTTCGTGGATACCCCTGCCCTGCGCCACGCCGGCAATTACACGGGCAAGGCCCTTTCCGCGCCTCCGCCGCTGCTAGATCCGCGGCGTGTGGCCGAAGCGGTGGCGCGCCTGGCTGATCACCCCCGCTCCAGCGTCATGATTGGCGCGCCGACGTGGGCTGCACGCTTCACTCATTCCATTTCGCCCGCGCTCAACACGCGCAGCATGAAGGCCGCGTTTGAGCGCTATTTCGCGTCTGCGGGCGCGGCTCCGATCACTGATGGCAACGTGCTCTCCCCCCCGGAAGACGGAGCCATGATCGATGGTGGCATGCGCGCTTCGCCGCCCAAGCGAGCGGCAGGGTTTGGGCTTGCAGGCGCTGCGGGAGCCATCGCGGTCGGCGCAGTGGCCCTGCTGGTGAAGCGAGGGGCCCGCCGTCACTAGCCTCTGCCTGCGCGACCAACGGAGCGATTTTCGCGGCACTCTGGATTGCCGGCACGGGCCGCGCTAGGACTGTAGCAGCTCGTCACATCGCTGACGCCTTCGGAGCAGCTTATCCCCATGCGCCCAGCCTTCCGTTCCTTTGCAACCGCTTCGGCGGTGATTGCCCTCGCCTTTGCCCACCCCGCGTTTTCCCAATCCCCGTCATCGCCTTCCTCACAGCAGCTAGCGCCGCTGCCGGAGACCGTGCCCAGCGATCTGCCGCGCAATGCCCGGCCGACGCACTACGATATCGAAGTGACCCCGGATGCCAAGGCGCTCACCTTCACGGGCCAGGCGGGCATCGATCTTGTCGTGTTCACGGCCAGCGATACGCTCACGCTGCACGGCAACGGCCTGACGGTCTCTTCCGCCAGCCTGAAGCCTGCACAAGGCGCGGCCATTCCCTTGCGCGTCACTGCCGACGAGAAGAGCCAGACGCTTCGCTTCGTCGCCGCCAACCCGATCCAGCCCGGTAACTACCGGCTCGACGTGAGCTATGCCGGCACCATCGGCCAGCAGCCCTCCGGCCTTTTCGCGCTCGACTATCCTGACAAGCGCACCGGCAAGGAGGTACGTGGGCTGTTCACCCAGTTCGAGGCGCCCGACGCCCGGCGCTTCGTGCCCAGCTTCGACGAGCCCAGCTACAAGGCCACCTTCGACCTTGCGGCCGTTGTTCCGGCCGATCGCATGGCGGTGAGCAACATGCCGGTCTCGCGCGAGGAGACGCTGCCTGGCGGCCGCAAGCGAGTGACCTTCGCCACCACGCCGCGCATGAGTTCGTATCTGCTGTTCTTCGCCTTGGGCGACTTCGAACGTTCGACCAAGACGGCGGCTGACGGTGTCGAGGCAGGTATCGTCGCGCCAACCGGCAGCGGCAACCAAGCCGACTATGCACGGGAATCGCTGGCCGAGGTTCTGCCGTGGTTCGATGACTACTTCGGCGTGAAATATCCGCTGCCCAAGCTCGACAACGTCGTGGCACCAGGCAGTTCACAGTTCTTCGGCGCGATGGAGAACTGGGGCGCGATCATGACCTTCGAGCGCATCCTCCTCCTCGATCCCGCGACCACCAGCCCAACCGGCAAGCAAGACATCTACAGCGTTCAGGCGCATGAGACCGCACACCAGTGGTTCGGCAATCTCGTGACGATGTCCTGGTGGGACGATATCTGGCTGAACGAAGGCTTCGCAAGCTGGATGGCCGACAAGGTCACGGCGCACTTCAATCCCGAATGGAGCTGGGAGCTCGGCGGGATTGACGGGCGTGAGGCCGCCATGGCGCTCGACGCGCTGCCGACGACGCACCCGGTGGTCCAGCAAGTCCGCACCGCGTCCGAGATGGAACAGGCCTTCGACGCCATCACGTACCAGAAGGGACAGGCGATCATCGCCATGCTCGAGGATTACGTGGGCGCCAACACCTGGCGTGAGGGCATGCGCAGCTACATGCGCCGCCACGCCTACTCGAACACCGTGAGCAAGGATCTTTGGTCGGCGATCGAGGGCGCGGGCGGCAAGGACGTCGACCTGATCGCGCAAGCCTTTACGCATACTCCCGGCGTGCCTCTGCTGCGGGTGAAGGCCGTGCGATGCGAGGGCGGAAACAGCCAGCTTGACCTGGCGCAGGATGCTTTCTCGCTCGATCCAGGCGCGCGAGGGGGGGAAAAGCCGACGTGGCCCATGCCGCTGCTGATCCAAGTGGGCCAGAACGATCCTGCACGCCACTTGATGACTGCCAAGACCGACAAGGTCGTGCTGCCGGGCTGCGGGCCGGTGCTCGTGAACAGCGGGCAGCTTGGGTACTACCGCACGCTCTATGACGACGCCTCACTGAACAAGCTGGTTTCGACTTTCGGCTCTCTGGCAACGGTCGATCAGTATGGCCTCGTGCGCGACAACCTGTCGCTCTCGCTGGCGGGATACCAGGACATGTCGGCGGGCCTCAGGCTCCTCGCCTCAGTCCCCGGGACGGCCGACGCAGCTTTGGCCACCAGCGCGGCCGAGCAGTGGCAAGGCCTCTACGGCATTCTGGAGGAGGGTCCCGCTCGCAAGCAGCTGGCGTCTTTGATCTCCAGGACCTGGGCGCCTAAACTGGAGCAACTTGGCTTCGAACCTCGCGCAGATGAGCCGCTGAACCAGACCAAGCTGCGCGCGCAGCTGATCCGAACGCTGGGCACGGTAGGCGATCCGCGGGTGGTAGCCGAGGCGCGCCGCCGGCTCCAAACGCTTGCGACGGATCCCGCATCGCTTGACGGTCCGCTCAAGGGCACGTGGCTATCCGTGGCGGCGAAGAACGCCACCCGCAGCGACTGGAAGCTCCTGCGCGAACAAGCCGCCAAGGCGGACGGCCTGGTAGAGCGCCAGCTGTACTACAGCAGCCTGGGTCTCGCACAGGACGAGGCGCTCGCGCGGCAGGCGCTGGCGTTTTCCATCTCCGGCAAACCGGACGTAACCAGTGCACCCCAGATCATCACGTCGGTTGCGCAGGCGTATCCGGAAATGGCGTTCGACTTTGTGCGCGCCAACCAGAAAGCTGTCGACAAGCTGATCGAGCGACCCGGACGTCCCCGTTTCTTCGCAAGAGTCGTGGGATCGAGCACCGATCAGGCGATGGTCGGCAAGTTGACAGAGTACGCAGCAACCCTGCCGGAGGATGAGGCCAAGCCGGTGATCCAGGCTCTGACAGGTCTGAACCAACGGCTCGCCAATCGTCCGCGCCAGCGCGAACAGCTGGCGGCGTGGCTGCAGAAAGCGCCGCGCTGATTCGGCGCTGCGGTCGCGCTCTCTCACGTCGGAGCGCGCGACCGCAGCTCGCTAGCGCTAAACGGGGGTCAGGCGTTCCCCGCGACCCAGCAGGCGAGCGCCATGAGCAGGCCGGCAAAGCGATTGGCACGAAAGCGCGCCAGCGCGTTGCCACCATCCTGGGCATTGAGCGTCAACACCTGCCAAGCAAGGTGCACGGCCATGGGCGCCAATGCCAGCAGCGCGATCCAGTCCCAGCGCAGCAGCCAGAACGCGCATGCCCAACAGGCGATCGCTAGGGCATAGAAGGCCGCCACCCCGCCTCGCACATGGGCGCCCAGCCGCAGGGCTGAGGAGCGTACGCCGACCAGAGCGTCGTCCTCACGATCCTGCAAGGCATAGATCGTGTCATAGCCGATCACCCAAGCCATCGATCCGGAGTAGAGCAGCGCGAGTGTCGCCATTCCGTCGCCGCGCACTTCGACCCAGCCCACCAGCGCCGCCCACGAGAACACCAGCCCCAGCCACGCCTGCGGCCACCATGTGATGCGCTTCATGAAGGGATAGGCGGCGACCGGCAACACGCTGGCGACTGCGACAAGCTGTGCCTGCCACCGCAACTGCAGCAGGACGAGGAGACCGACGAGGCAAAGTACCAGAAGCCAGATCCAAGCAACTTTCGTCGTCACGCGCCCGCTCGCCACCGGCCTTGCCGCCGTGCGGGCGACTTGGCGGTCGATATCGGCATCGACGATGTCGTTGTAGACGCAACCCGCGCCGCGCATCGCGACTGCGCCGAGCAGCAGCCAGGCGATAAGGCCCCACCGGTCCTCACCGCCGGCGAGCAGCACACCCCATGCTCCGGGCCAGAACAACAGCCACCAACCGATGGGCCGGTCAAACCGCGCCAGCAGCGCCAGGTCTCGTAGTTGCGGAGGCAGCGCGGCGACGAGGCCACGGTGCTGCGTATCGGGAACGATCTGCGCCATGCCAGCGACGATAGCCGCGCGAGCCGCAATCGGCTAGGTGCAGTCCATGCCCGCCACTCCTGCATGGCCGCCCAAGAGCGCACCGCGCCTGTTCGTCCCCGATCCGCTCGCTGCTGGAATGGCGGTTGAGGTAGAGGGCCCGCAGGCGCACTACCTCTCGCGTGTCATGCGTGTTGCGCCAGGGGGAGCCGTCGTCCTGTGCGACAACACCACGGGTGAGTGGGTCGCCGAAGTGACCGAAGTCGGCAAGCGCGGCGTCTCGCTCACCGTGCGCGAACGGCTGCGCGAGCGGGAAAACGTACCGGACTTCTGGCTCTGCGCGGCGCTTCTGAAGAAACCGAACTTCGATCTTGTGCTGGAGAAGGCGACCGAACTTGGCGTGCGCCGCATTCAGCCGGTGATCACCCGCCGCTGCGTCGCTGACAAGCTGAACGAAGAGCGCGCCCGCACGATCGTCACCGAGGCGGCAGAGCAGTGTGCGCGCACTGCTCTGCCCGATGTGGCCGAGCCGCTTCGGCTTGAGGCACTGCTCAAAGCTTGGCCGGAGGAGCGCACCTTGTTCTTTGCGGACGAGAACGGCGGGGCACCGATCAAGGAAGCATTCGCGATTCACAACGCTCCGGCCGCGTTGCTGGTCGGACCCGAAGGCGGCTTCGACGATGCGGAGCGCGCGGCCGTCCGCAATCACCCCCAGGCAAGGGCAATCAGCCTTGGCCCGCGCATTCTGCGCGCGGAGACCGCCGTGATCGCCGGGTGCGCATCGTGGATGGCGATGGCAGGCGATTGGCATAATTCGCTGGCGCGCTCGGGGACTGTGGCCTAACGGCTCGCGCATGAGCACCCGCGAGGTTTCGGATCGGGATGATCCGGTGATCGAATCTATCGCCCAGCTTGCCGAGCCCATGGCTGCGGGCGAAAAGCCGCGCGCCCAATGGCGCATCGGCACCGAGCACGAGAAGCAGGTCTACGCGCTCGCCGATCGCCATGCCCCGTCTTACGACGAGCCCGGCGGCATTCGTGATCTGCTGCTGTCGTTGCGCGAGTTCGGTTGGGAGCCGATCGAGGAAGGCGGACACGTCATCGCCATGAAGGGCGCAGACGGCAACGTCAGCCTGGAGCCGGCAGGCCAACTTGAACTTTCGGGCGCTCCTCTCGAGACGCTGCACGAGACCTGCAACGAGACGGGCCGGCACCTGCAGCAAGTGAAGGCAATCGGTGACAAGTTCGGCGTGGGTTTCCTGGGCCTTGGCATGTGGCCGGACAAGCGGCGCGACGAGCTGCCGATCATGCCCAAGGGCCGCTACGCCATCATGCTGCGCCACATGCCGCGAGTCGGGTCTCTCGGGCTCGACATGATGCTGCGCACCTGCACGATCCAGGTAAACCTCGACTACTCCAGCGAGGCGGACATGGCGCAGAAGTTCCGCGTCAGCCTTGCCCTGCAGCCGATGGCGACAGCGCTGTTCGCAAACTCGCCGTTCACCGAAGGCAAGCCCAACGGCATGCTTTCGTATCGCAGCCACATCTGGTCGGACACGGACCCGCATCGCACGGGGATGCTGCCTTTCGTGTTCGAGCAAGGCTTCGGATACCAGCGCTACGTGGACTACATGCTGGATGTACCGATGTATTTCGTGTTCCGCGACGGAAAGTACATCGACGCCGCCGGCCTCTCCTTCCGTGACTTCATGGCCGGCAAACTGTCGGTGCTGCCCGGCGAGTTGCCGCGGATGAGCGACTGGCAGGACCACCTCTCCACTGCCTTCCCTGAAGTGCGCCTCAAATCCTTCCTCGAAATGCGCGGCGCGGATGGCGGCCCTTGGGGCCGGATTTGCGCGCTTCCGGCGTTCTGGGTCGGCCTGCTGTACGACCAGGGGGCGCTGGACGCGGCATGGGACCTCGTGAAGGGGTGGGACATGGATGGCCGCGAACGCTTGCGCAGCGAAGTGCCGCGACTGGGGCTCGACGCGCCTCTGCCCGGCGGCGGAACCCTGCGCGACATCGCCGCCGAGGTGCTTGCCATCTCTCGTTCGGGCCTCGCAGCGCGCGCCAAGCTGAATACCATGGGCGAGGACGAGACGGGCTTCCTCGCGCCGTTGTCCGAGATCGTGCAATCCGGCAAAGTTCCGGCGCAGCGCCTGCTCGACAAGTTCCACGGCGAATGGAACGGCGACATCGGCCGCATCTATGAGGAACGCTTCTGACGCATACGCCTGCACGGTAACGGCGGGCAGGATCGCCATTGGCCTGTCATTTCACCCTCCGATAGAAGTCCATCATGAACTCCCAGATCAACCGCAGCCTGCCGCTGCTCCTAGCGTCGTTCCTGGCCGCCTGCGCCGCTCAGCCAGCTCCTGACAGGCTCACGCCGCAGGCCCAAAGAACGCCTGTCCAAGTCGGCGTTATCGCCATCAATGACTTTCACGGTGCGCTTGAGCCGCCCAAGCAGGCGGTCAACATCAAAAACCCCGACGGCAGCGTCACCGGCGTGCCGGCAGGCGGCGGAGCCTGGCTTGCGTCGGCGATCGACGAGTTGAAGGCCAAGCACCCCAACAACGTGGTGGTGGCCGCAGGCGATCTCACGAGCGCCTCACAGCTTGCATCGTCGCTGTACCTCGACGAGCCCGCAGTCGGGGTGATGAATCGGATCGGACTTGAGTTCAACGCGGTCGGGAATCACGAATTCGACCGGGGCTGGAACGAGCTCCTGCGCCTCCAGAATGGCGGCTGCGAGAAGAACACCCGGCGCCAGCCCTGCCGACTGGAGCAGTTTGCCGGCGCCGATTACAAGTATCTCTCCGCCAGCACTCTAAAGGACGACGGCTCGACGCTGCTCCCGGCGACAGGCGTCAAGACTTTCGACACCGCGGCTGGTAAGATCACGCTCGGGTTCATCGGGCTATCCTTGCGCACCGTGCCTGCGCTGGTCTCGCCAGACGCTCTCAAGGGCCTCAGCTTCGCGGACGAAGCGGACACGATCAACGCGCTGGTGCCACGACTCAGGGCTGAGGGTGCGGATGCCGTGGTCGTGTTGATCCACCAGGGCGGCAAGACTGAGGCACTTGATGATCCCAATGGCTGCGAGGGGCTGTCCGGCGATATCGTACCCATCCTCCAGCGGCTGAAGCCCGGCGTCGATGTGGTCGTCTCCGGCCACACGCACTGGGCCTATACGTGCGAGTACCCCTCAGCTGGAGCGGCCCAGCCGATCCTCCTGACCAGCGCCGGCGTCTACGGCAAGCTCGTCACGGACATCACGCTCTCCTTCGATCCCGCTACCCATGCGGTGATCGGGAAGAAGGCGCAGAACATCATCGTTCAGTCGGAACCCTATACCGCCACAAGAGGCCGGATAGAGAACACCGACAGGGTACCACAGTTCGCACCGAAGCCCGAGGTCGCCGCTTATGTGAAGCGCTATGCTGACAATGTCGCAGGCGAAATCTCCCGGCCGGCCGGCAGGTTGTCTGGTCCGGCGCCGAAAACCGACGGTAGCGATAGCTGGACCGGCGGACCGCTTGCCCAACTGATCGCCGACAGCCAGTTAGGCGCCACTCGCGATATCGGGGCACAAATTGCGTTTACCAATCCGTTCGGAGTCCGCACCTCACTGATGCCTGCTCCGAACGGCGCAGTGACCTTCGGGCAGCTCTATGCCGTGCAGCCGTTCAACAATGAACTGGTCGTCCAGAGCATGACGGGCGCTCAGATCAAGGCCGTGATCGAAGAGGGCCTTGATGACGAAGACGTCCAGCAGGTGCTCACGCCTTCCGCCAACTTGCGCTTCAGCTTCGATATGCGGCGCCCATCCGGGGCGCGCGTCGTGTCGTTGACGCTGGATGGCAAACCACTGCACCCGCGTGCCACCTACCGGGTGACCACGAACAATTTCCTTTCCGAGGGTGGTGACTTCTTTTCCGAATTCACCAGGGCAACGAACAAAGTCCGGGGCGGGTTGGACATCGACGCGCTGGAGGCTTGGCTCACTGCCGTGCCGATGCGCAAGGTTCCCGACGAAAAGCGGGCCGTGCAGATCGGCGGTAACTAGGTGCGGGAGAGCGCGGTTGCCGCTCTCCTAGAACCCTGCTCCGTCTGGCCAGTTCGGCGCCGCAAGCCCCATGACCTTGAATAGAGTGCCCATCTGATCTTCAGCAGTGAGGCGATCTAAAGCGGCCGCGATCGCGTCGCCGTGCTCGGGCGACGACCGCGTGAGGCTCTGCGCCCGAGCTTCGATGCCCAAGTCGCGCAGCCAAGCGCCTTGCCCCACTGTCCCGAGCCAACGGCACCCCCGCGACAGCGCGACGTCGGCGAGCGTGGCGAAGTCCACGTGCGCCGTGAGATCTGCCGCGCCGGGTTGCTCGAAAGCATCAAGCTTGCGGTGGGCGCGCACGGCTTGAAGGGTGGAGCCTGTGCGCGGGGCATCATGTCCGTAGTCGATGAACAGCGCCGCCCCCCCTTGCTCGACAAGCCGGCCGGCAGCTTCGGAAACGATAGCGGCCGCGCCGGGAGTGGTCTCGATCAATGTGCCCGGTTCGGCATCGCGCAGAGCCTCGGGGACCGCGGCGTCCATGGGGCGGTCTCCAGCCACGCCGACGAACCGCTTCCCCTCAAGGGCGACCATCCGCTCGCGCCATCCGGCTGGCGTCATGACGAGCTGCCGGACTGGCAGCGCGTCGAGAAACTCGTTTGCCACCAGCAGGATCGGGCCCTCGGTGGGGACCGTGGAAAGATCGTAGTGCCACTGCGCCTGCGGGACGGCGTCGATCTGGATCGTCTTGAGAGCAATTGAGCTCTCGACGAAGTGCACCTTGGGCGCCAACCCATGCCGCGCCGCTGCACGCAGCGCATCGCGCGCCAGCGTACCGCGGCCGGGACCAAGCTCGACGTAGTGGACCGGGTCCGGGCGACCAGCACGTATCCAGACGTCCGCCAGCCAAAGACCAATCAGTTCGCCGAACATCTGGCTGATTTCCGGCGCGGTAATGAAATCGCCGCCCTCGCCCAAAGGATCGCGCGAGGAATAATAGCGAGCGTTCGACTCGCCCATGAAATACATGACGCTGATCGGACCCGTGTTCGCGATCAGGCGGCGGAAAATCGCTGCCAGCGTATCCTTATCGTCCGCAGCACCATCCTCAGCCTGCGGCCCGGCCACCGTCATGCCGGGACCGGCCGCCCTGTCGCCAAGGGTGGTTTGCTTAGCGCGCGCGCGACGATGGCGAGACCAAGGATCATCAGCGGGATGGTTAGCCATTGGCCCATCGAGAGGCCCGTGCGCATCGCGAAATCCTGCAGCTGCGCATCGGGCTCCCGGAAGAACTCGACGAAGAAGCGCGCAAGGGCGATGCCGGTGGTAAACACACCCACCAGCAATCCGGGACGAAAGCGGGCGCGCGTCTTCCAGAACAGCAGGAGCATGACGATGATCAGCGCCAACCCCTCAAGCGCAGCTTCGTAAAGCTGGCTGGGGTGGCGGGGCAGTGGTCCGCCGTCCGGGAAGATCATGGCCCAAGGCAACGAGGGATCGGCAACCCGCCCCCAAAGCTCGCCATTCACGAAATTGGCCAGACGACCGAACAGCATGCCGAAGGGCACGCAGACCGAAATGTAATCGGCCACCCGCAAGAAGCTGAGGCCGCCGCGCCACGAAACCCAGGCAATTGCAAGGATCACGCCGATCAGGCCGCCATGAAAGCTCATCCCGCCGTTCCACAGCGAAAGCAGCTCGCCGGGATGGCTCCATAGGCTAGGTATGCCGGTGTCACCGCCAGTGTAGAAAGTTGCGTAGCCGAGGCGGCCACCAAGGATGATCCCCAAGGTGCAATAGAAGAACAGGTCGTCGGCATGGCGCTGCGCCAGTGGCGCGCCCGGCGCCTTGATCATCCGAGTAAGGTGCCAGTACCCCAGCAGGATGCCGGCAAGGTACGCCAGCGAGTAATAGCGCAGCGTAAAGAAGCCGAGGTCGATGCCGTTCCTCAGCCCCAGATCGGCCCAGTGAATCGGATTGTGGGCCGCGGCGGCGGCGGACAGAATCAGCAAGCGTGCAGCCTCGTGATTGTTTCAGCGACGCGCCATGGGGGCGCGCCATTTCCCGCGCCTTCTGGCATAGGCGGGCGAACGAGGAAAGTCGCGTTCTGCGCCCCCGGGGCCATCGTGGCATACAATTGTGTCCCCACCTTTCTTCTTGTCCCGCCACCCTCTAGACGTTGGACATGCATGTAATCCGGATCCCTTCGCCGCGCGCGGTTATCGACCGGCGCGGTCTCACCACTCGCATCGCCGCTCTTGTGGAGGAGCACGGCGCAACGGGTGCTCGCAAGGAAATCGTTCCGCTGCTGCGCGACGCTCTGGCCCAAGGACGCGAAGAGATCGCCGAACGCCTTGTCGCGACGCCCAGCGCGGGCCATGCGCTGGCCGAAGCACAGGCGTTCCTTGTCGACCAGATTTTGCGCATCGTCCACGATCACGTGGTCACCGACGTATACCCCGCCAGCAACCGCTCGAAGGGCGAACGCCTCACCATCGCGGCAGTTGGAGGTTACGGCCGGGGCGAAATGGCGCCGCACTCTGACGTCGATATCGCATTCCTCACTCCGATCCGCTGCACGGCCTGGTGCGAGCAGGTTATCGAGGCGATGCTGTACTTCCTGTGGGATCTTGGTCTCAAGGTCGGCCAGTCCAGCCGCTCGCTCGACGAGATGGTGCGCATGTGCAAGTCGGACCTCACCATCCGCACCGCCATGCTGGAGGCCCGCTACGTCTGGGGCGACCAGGACTTGTTCGAGGAAGCCCGTCAGCGCTTCTGGAAGGACGTGGTCTCGGGCACGGAACGCCAGTTCGTGGCCGAGAAGCTGGCCGAACGAGACAGCCGGCACAAGCGGATGGGCGACAGCCGCTATGTCGTTGAACCCAACGTCAAGGAGGGCAAGGGCTCCCTGCGCGACCTCCACACGCTCTACTGGATTGGCAAGTACATCCACAAGGTGCGCTCGCCCGCCGAACTTGTGAACGTCGGTCTGCTGACGCCGAAGGAGTATCGGGCGTTCCGTCGTGCTGAAAACTTCTTCTGGGCAGTGCGTTGCCACCTTCACACGATCACCCGCCGCACCGAGGATCGTCTGACGTTCGATCTCCAGCGCGAAGTGGCGGCCCGGATGAACTATGCCGATCGCCCCGGGAAGAGCGCGGTCGAGCGTTTCATGCAGTACTTCTTCCTGCAAGCCAAAGTGGTGGGCAACCTCACCGGCGTATTCCTCGCCCAACTCGACGAGCAGGTCGCGCAGCGTCCGGTGCGCGGCCTGTTGGCGACGTTCCGCGCCAAGGCGCGCACGGTCAAGGGCTACAAGGTATTCGGCGGACGCATCCATGCCCCTTCCGAAAAGTGGTTCGCCGAAGATCCCGTCCGGCTGCTCGACATCTTCGTGATCGCCGATCGCGAGGGGCTTGAAGTCCACCCTGAAACCTTGCGGACGATCGCGCGAGACGCGGTCCTGATCCGGGACGAAGTGCGCAAGGACCCGCGCGCGAACGCGCTCTTCCTGGAACTGCTGACCAGCCGCCGCGACCCGGAGAAAGCCCTGCGGACCTTGAACGAAGCGGGGGTCTTCGGCCGCTTTGTCACAGAGTTCGGGCGCGTCAACGCCCAGATGCAGTTCGATATGTACCACCACTATACGGTGGACGAACACACCATCCGGGCCATCGGCCTGGTGGCGCGGATCGAGCAGGGCGAACTGCAGGACGATCATCCACTCGCCTACGAGATCATCGGCAAGGTCCGGTCCCGACGCGCGCTCTATGCCGCCGTGCTGCTCCACGACATTGCCAAAGGCCGGGGTGGCGACCACTCTGTCCTCGGCGCCGAAATTGCGATGAAGCTGTGCCCGCGGCTTGGACTGGACGAGGAAGAGACGGAACTGGTGAGTTGGCTGGTTCGCCACCACCTCATCATGAGCGCGACCGCTTTCAAGCGCGACTTGTCTGACAGCAAGACGATTGGCGACTTCGTCGGGCTGGTGCAATCGATCGACCGGCTGCGGCAACTGACATTGCTGACGATCGTAGATATCCGCGCAGTGGGCCCTGGCACCTGGAACAGCTGGAAGCGCCAACTTATCGGCGGCCTCTATGGTGCCGCCGAAGAGCGTCTGCGCCTCGGCCACGCCGAATATGGGCGCGAGAACCGGATCGCCGCGAAGCGGGCTGCCGTCGAAGCTCAGCTCGGCAGCGACACAGCCCTACTTGAGGAGATCGGCGATCATTTTGCCGATGCCTACTGGATCGCAGAGCCCGACGACGTGATCACCAAGAACCTGGCGCAGTATCAGGCATCCATGGATGAGCCGCTCTCGATCCAGAGCGAGTACTATCCTGCCCGCGGCGCGACGTTGGTTACGGTCATCGCAGCGGATCATCCGGGGCTGTTCTATCGGATAGCGGGCGGAATCCACTTGGCGGGCGGCAACATTATCGACGCGCGCATCCACACGACTCGCACCGGGCGAGCGGTCGATAATTTCCTGGTGCAGGATCCCCTTGGAAGGCCCTTCCAGGAAGAAGCTCAGCTGGAACGGCTGCGCACCTCCATCGAAAATGCCCTCGCCAACCGGGTGCAGCTGTTGCCGCAGCTACATGCCCGCCCCGATGCCCGTCCGCGTGCCGACGCGTTCGACGTGCGCCCGCGCGTGCTCGTGGACAACAAAGCCTCGAACCGTTTCACCGTCATCGAAGTCAACGCGCGGGACCGGCCCGCCCTGCTCAACCGCCTTGCCTACACGCTGTTTGATGAGCGCCTGATGGTACACTCCGCCCATATCGCGACGTACGGGGAGCGCGCGGCGGACACGTTTTACGTGACCGACCTTCTGGGGGACAAGTTGCTGTCGCAAACACGCATCCGAGGTGTTGAAAAGCGCCTTCTCGAGGCTGCGAGCGAAGCGACCGGGGAAGCTGCGGCAGCGTAACTACATTAGCCGCGAAAGCGGACTTGCGCTTCGGTGAGGGGATGCCATGTTTGCTGCATCGCAACAAAGCAATGGGTCCGCATGTCCTCATCTAACGCTAATGGAAAGCACCCGCCCCAAACAGCCCTCGTCCTGCAAGGAGGAGGCGCGCTGGGCGCCTACCAGGCAGGCGTCTACGAGGCGCTCGCCAATACTGCGCTTCAGCCGGACTGGGTCGCCGGCATTTCCATCGGCGCAATCAACGCGGCGATCATCGCTGGCAACCCGGCGGAACGCAGGGTCGAGCGTCTGCGCGCGTTCTGGGAAATGGCTTCAGGCGAGTTGCAGTTCAAGCTGGGCCATCCGCAAGGGTTTGCGCGCCGCGCCCTGAACGAAGCTTCCGCGCTGATCGCTGCAACCGCCGGTGTACCGGGCTTTTTCACGCCGCGCTTTCCGCCGCTGCCGGCGGAATGGCCTGCCGAACTCGGCCAGCTTAGCTACTACGATACCGCCCCACTGCGCACGACGCTGATGAAACTCGTCGACTTTGACCTGCTAAACAACGGACCGATCCGCTTCAGCATCGGTGCGGTGAATGTGCT
Source organism: Novosphingobium kalidii (assembly GCF_040534015.1). NCBI lineage: Bacteria > Pseudomonadati > Pseudomonadota > Alphaproteobacteria > Sphingomonadales > Sphingomonadaceae > Novosphingobium > Novosphingobium kalidii. The sequence continues at coordinate 50,571 of NZ_JBEWLY010000007.1, read as the reverse complement.
CAATGGCAACTTCGCCTATTTCGACAATCGCGAGGACACGATTGGCCCCGAACACATTATGGCATCGGGCGCCCTGCCCCCGGGCTTCCCCCCGGTTCAGATCGGCAGCGACTGGTACTGGGATGGAGGTCTCGTCTCCAATACACCGCTGCAGTACGTGCTGGACCATCGCCCTCCTTGCGAACTCACGGTGTTCCAGGTTGATCTGTTCAGCTCGCGCGGCACCGTCCCTCGCACAATGGCGGACGTGCTGCAGCGTGAGAAAGATATTCGGTATTCCAGCAGGACTCGCCTGAACACCGACTTGTCGAAGAAGATGCAGGCGCTTCACTCCGCCGCCCGTCGGCTGGCAAAGCGCCTGCCACCAGAGATGTGCGACGATCCCGATCTGCGTATCCTGCTCAGCCATGAGCCTGAGGAGCCGGTTGCGATCATGCACCTCATCAACCGCTGCATGCACTATGAAAGCAACTCGAAGGACTACGAGTTCTCTCGCACCACAGTGGAAGAGCACTGGTATGAGGGGCATGAAGACGCCTCTTATTCGCTTGCCCATCCCGAATGGATCGACCGCAAGCATGCGGACGATACGATCGCCACGTACGATCTGGCCGGTGATCGTCCGCGCCGAACCGCTACGCTGGGCTCTGCCATAGGAGATTGTATATGAAGCTGAAGGACAAGGCCTGCATCATCACCGGTGCGGCAAGCGGGATCGGCAACGCTATCGCACACCGCTTCGCTTCCGAAGGCGCGAAAGTGGCCATTGCAGACCTAAACCTCGATGCGGCGCAGAAGGCAGCGGACGACATTGCCGCCAAGTTCGGCACTTCAGCCATGGCCGTCGTGATGGATGTGAGCAGCGAGGAGCAAGTGAACGCCGGCGTGGCGCAAGTCGTCGAGGCCTGGGGAGGCGTGGATGTGCTCATCTCCAATGCCGGCATCCAGATCGTCAACCCGGTCGAGCACTTCGCTTTTTCAGACTGGAAAAAGATGCTCGCCATTCACCTCGACGGCGCCTTTCTCACCTCCAGGGCCTGCTTGCCGCACATGTATGCGAAAGGCGCTGGCTCGATCATCTTCATGGGCTCGGTGCACTCTAAGGAGGCAAGCCCGCTCAAGAGCGCCTATGTCACGGCCAAGCATGGCCTGCTGGGGCTCGCCCGCGTGATTGCCAAGGAAGGCGGCTCGAAGGGGGTCCGGACCAATGTGATCTGCCCTGGTTTTGTCCGCACGCCGCTGGTGGACAAGCAAATCCCGGAGCAGGCCAGGGAGCTTGGCATCTCTGAGGAAGAGGTGATCAAGAACGTCATGCTCGGCAAGACCGCCGACGGCGAGTTTACAACTGTCGAGGACATCGCGGAAGTCGCGCTGTTCTTCGCGGCGTTCGAGACCAATGCGCTTAACGGCCAGTCGCTTATCGCCAGCCACGGCTGGTTCATGGAGTAATCCGGGACTAAGGCGGGCCAATGTCCCGGCTAATCCTGTTCAACAAGCCCTACGGCGTTCTCAGTCAGTTCACCGACCGGGGCACCGAGAGCGCACGCTCAACGCTATCTGACTACATCACCGTGCCTGGCGTCTACCCTGCAGGGCGGCTCGACCGGGACAGCGAAGGACTGCTGCTCCTGACCGACGACGGTCGTCTTCAAGCCCGCATCGCCGACCCCCGCTACAAAATGGCCAAGACTTACCTCGTGCAAGTGGAAGGGGCAGTCAGCGAAGAGGCCCTGAACGCACTGCGTGCGGGCGTGACACTCAAGGACGGCCCGACCCGGCCTGCTCAGGCCGAACCTGCCGCCGATCCCGACTTGTGGCCTCGCGACCCCCCGGTTCGATATCGCAAATCGGTGCCGGATTGCTGGCTACGGCTCACCATCCGCGAAGGCCGTAACCGGCAGGTGCGCCGCATGACCGCCGCAGTCGGCCACCCCACGCTGCGCCTCGTTCGGGAGAGCATCGGAGAATGGTCGCTCAACGATCTGCAGCCCGGTGAATGGCGCGAAGTGACCGTATAAGCGGCCGCCCCGTCTCTCACGGCCCTTCCCAGGCTGCCGCTGCTCGCAACCTCTCCAGCGCGGCGTCTCGTCCGATCAGCGGAAGCAAAGCCGCCATGTCCGGCCCATGATCCATCCCGGTGAGCGCCAGGCGCAGTGGCAGGAAGAGCGCCTTTCCCTTGCGGCCGGTGCGCACCTTGAGCGCACCGGTAAGCCCCTGCCACGGGCTTTCTCCCCACGTATCTTCCAGCACCTGCACCGCCTCACCCACGTACGCCCGGTCTTCATCAGCAAGCGCGGGAGTGACCACGGTGCCGGTCACCACTCGCCACCAGTCCTGTGCTTCTGCAACGCGAGCCAAATTGGGGCGCACGACCTCCCAAGCCGCAGCGTCCATGTCCTCCGGCAGGCGATCCGCAACCGCTTCATAAGGCAGAGCGTGAACCACAGCCGCATTGACGCGCTCCAGCTCAGCCTCGTCGAACCGGGCGGGAGCCCTCCCGAAGTGCGACAGATCGAACGAAGACGCGAGGGCGGCCATATCGAGCGAAGGATCGACGGGATCGCTCGTCCCCAGCCGGCCCAGCAACGCTACCAGCGCTGCGGGTTCGATCCCGGCGTCCCGGAACTGGGCGACTCCCATGGAGCCCAGCCGCTTCGAGAGCTTACCTTCCGTACCCGTAAGCAGCGCCTCATGGGCGAACCGGGGAACAGGTGCGCCCAGCGCTTCAAACATCTGCACTTGCGCCGCTGTATTGGAGACGTGGTCCTCGCCCCTGAGAACGTCAGTGATGCCCATGGCCACGTCGTCAATCGCGCTTGGCAGCATATAGAGCCAGGAACCGTCCGCCCGCCGCACGACGGGATCAGACATCTGCGCAGGATCGAACCGTTGCGGCCCGCGAATCCCATCGTCCCATTCGATGGGCCGCTCTCGATCCAGTAGAAAGCGCCAGTGCGGCTTGTCACCGGATTCGATGCGGCGCGTCCGCTCATCCTCTGGAATGGCCAGCGCAGCGCGATCATAGACCGGCGGCAAACCGCGCCCGAGCAGCACTTTACGCTTGAGCTCGAGTTCCTGTGGCGTCTCCCAGCAAGGGTATACCCGCTCAGCCTCAGCCAGCCGCGCAAAGGCCTTCTCATAGATGGCGAAGCGCGCGGACTGCCGCTCCTCGCCTTCCGGCTCGATCCCGAGCCAGGCGAGGTCGGCCTTGAGCGCGTCGACGTACTCCTCGCGGCTACGCTCCGCGTCGGTATCGTCGATGCGCAGGAGGAAGCGCCCGCCGTGATGCTTGGTTAGCAGCCAGTTGTGCAAGGCCGTGCGCACGTTTCCGACGTGCAGATGGCCAGTGGGCGAGGGCGCGAAGCGAGTAACGACAGTCATCGGCCGCCGGATTAGGGCGCGGCTGGGATCAGGTCAATTTAAGCCGAGATACGCTGGCCGGCACAAGATCACGTGGAAACGCGCAGGTAGGCCACCACGCGTGAACCGAAGTGCCTGTCATAATACCGCGACAGCACGTCCACTTCATGCTTATCGATCGAAGTGCCGGAGTAGCGTACCCCAAGGGAAAAGAGCGCCTGGCTGCGTTCCACCCCCACATAATGATTGGTGTAGCTGCCGCCCGGCCGCAAGCGGGTTGCCCGCGGATCGTCACGCGAAGAGCCGCTGGTGTGACCGACCCCTCCGTATAGAGTGAACGGCAGGCCGGGGATCCCGACGGAGGCACTCGCGTCGACGTGCAGGTTATGCCCGCCGATGGCTTTCTGCGAAGGCGCGAAGTCCGCGCCGAGCACCACTTGCGCCGGGCCGATGGTGTGCGCAACTTCGCCGGTGATCTCGGCATAGCTCATGCCAGAGCGACCGATGAAAACGTTGCCGCGTGCACCGGCGCTGAAAGCAAACCCGCTCGCATTCAACAGCGTGTAGCGCGGTGCAATCGTCAGCGCCACGTCAGCCCCGCCGTGGCGGGGGCTATCGCGCAGAGTCACCGCGCTCACATCGAAAGTCAGGTCATTGCCGGAGGGGACAGTGGCAAAGACCGACACGGCGGGCTTGCCATCGCTCCAGCCCAGGCCGCGCTCACGCCGGTCGGTCTCCACCTCCAGCGACACGCTTGCGCTTGCCACTGGCTGGGCCTGCGCGGCAACCGAAAAGAGGGCGCCGCATGTGGCGATCGTCCAGCAGCAAGCTCGTGTCTTCATTGTCTCGTCAGATACTTTCAGTTGGCGGCAAAGTGATGCGCCGACTCTATCGCAGCCAACGCCGCGTGGGAATCGCTGGCGGCTGCGCTTGCAAGATGCGCATCAATCGCGCCAGCCTTGTTTTGGACAAGCCGGGCAGCCTCGGCCTCACGCCCCTGACAGCCTCCTGGCAAGCTGCTTGTGAAGCTCTGGTCCTGAGGCAACATGGACTTCAACGCGTGCCCTCCCTGACCAGCGACGATAACTCGCTCGACTGACACGTCGGCAGTTATGAGGCAACGGCGGTTGCTGGGCCGCGTCGGTGCCGACATGCCGATCGACCGCATACGCGTCTCCACGTGCGCGCGATAGTCTACCTGATAGGTGCTGCCGCGGTGATCCATGTCGACCCGGTGGACTGGCGCGTGAACTGGAGTGGCGCCAAGCGTGGCGGCTGTGGCGAACGCGAGCAAGCTCATGGATATCTCCCCTTCTCTGCGAAATGCCTAAAAATAAGGCATTGCTGCACAATCTTTGTGCACACGGCAGTTAGGGGGTCTATGCTTCTCGATTGTTGCCCAGTTGTGGACTTCTCTGTCTCGAGAGATGCCTGTGATTTGGGTGGCGGAAAGGATGGCAGCCTTCCTGGGGCCGGGAGAATGGCACCAGCAGCACGTGCATTCCTCCGCGTACCGCTTGTCCGGCATCCCGACGACGCTTGCAGCAGGAAGCAAGCTCCACCCACAAAAAAACCCTCCACAAGGAAGGGTTCGTTCGCAACACGGTCATGCAGAGAACTGCACCCGGTTGATACGAGCGGGGGCCAGCGCGCGGATGACGCGCCGCCCGGCCCCCGGCCGGATTACATCGCCGCGTCGGTGGCCGCTTCCGTGGCCATGCCGTCTTCGGCCATCATGGCGTCGGTCGCCATCGGGTCAGCAGCCAGAGTTTCCTCAGGCATTACCTCAACGGTCTCGGTGGTCACTTCTTCAGTCGGAGTTTCCGAGCTGCCGCAAGCGGCGAGAGCCAGAGCGGCGGCCGACGCGAATGCGGCGTAAGCAATCTTCTTCATGCGAATCCCCTTGCATTGTTTGGCGCAGGCGCCAACGCTTGCAGGCAAGCCTGCGGTGCATTCTTTAGACGAGTGGATGATGCAACGCAAACGGGAATAATGCTGCTGCTCTTTGCCGCCAAAGCGCCACCCTTGCCGACATATAAAGATTTCTTTATATGCATCGCGAAATGCAGCTCGAAGCTCTTCTCAAGGCCCTTGCCGACCCTACACGCTTGCGCATCATGCGCTTGCTCGCGCACATGGAGCTGGCAGTGGGAGAACTGGCGCAAGTGCTTGAGCAGAGTCAGCCTCGAGTGTCGCGCCACGTGCGAATCTTGTGCGCAGCCGGTTTGGCGGAGCGACGCAAAGAGGGTAGCTGGGTGTTCCTGCGCGCAGCCATCAGCGAGACGAGCGCCCTTCCGCTAGCCATAGCGACCGCACGACTGCTGGCGGTCTCGGAAAGCGATGACGGCGCCTTTGCAGCGCAGTGTCGGGAGGACCGACAGCATCTTGCCGCGATCCGTGCGGCACGGCAGGCAAGCGCAGAAGCTTACTTCGCACGCCACGCCGGTGAGTGGGATACCTTGCGCTCGTTGCACAGCCCTGACGAGGCGGTGGAGGAAGCGCTTAAGGCAATGCTGGACGGCCAATCGCTCGGCGCGCTTCTCGACGTTGGGACCGGCACCGGCCGTATGGCGGAGCTCTTCGCTCCTCACGCTGCGCAGGTGACAGCGCTGGACAAGAGCCCGGAAATGCTGCGCGTCGCGCGATCAAGGCTCGACAAGCTGCCCTCTGGCGCAGTCAACCTCGTCCAAGGCGATTTCACTGCCCTGCCCTTTTCCGCGGGTATCTTCGACACGGTGCTCTTCCATCAGGTCCTCCACTATGCGCAGAATCCTACCGTCGTGCTGGCCGAAGCAGCACGGGCGACTCGTCCGGGCGGGCATATTGCGATCGTCGATTTCGCCGCGCACGACCGGGAAGAGCTTCGCGAACGCCACGCGCATGCACGCCTGGGTTTCACCGATGAACAGATGATGGGCTTCCTTGCCGATGCAGGCTTCGCAAGCAAAGACGTGCGTGCCGTCGCGGGGCAGCCTCTTACGGTGAAGATCTGGACAGCCCGCAAGGACGGCAAACAAGAGGCGACGGCTCAAACGCCACGCCAACGGGAAGAGAATGAATGGCAAGCGTGATTGAGGCAGAAGCAGAACGGACCGCAGCGCCGGGGGTGTCGCCCTACGCAGAACTGCCGGGAGACATCGCCGTCTCCTTCGAGTTCTTCCCGCCCAAAACCGAGAAGATGGAGGCGCAGCTCTGGCAGGCCATTGCCGATCTCGCGCCCTTATCGCCCAGCTTCGTCTCCGTAACTTACGGCGCGGGCGGCACCACGCGCGAGCGCACGCACGCCACGGTGGCACGCATCGTGCGCGAAACGAACCTCGCGCCGGCCGCACACCTCACGTGCATCGCGGCAAGCAAGGCAGAGATCGCCGACATCGCCGATCAGTACTGGCAGGCAGGGGTGCGCCACATCGTTGCGTTGCGCGGTGACCCGCCGCCTGCAGACGGAGGCCGCTTCGTCCCGCACCCGGAGGGCTATGCCAGCGCCGCCGAACTGGTCGCGGGCCTTAAGCACCAGCACGATTTCGAGATCTCGGTTGCCGCATACCCCGAAATTCACCCCGAGGCCGTCAGCGCGCAGCACGATCTCGACAACCTGAAGCGCAAGATCGACGCTGGCGCAACGCGCGCGATCACACAGTTCTTCTATTCAACCGACGCTTACCTCCGCTTCCTCGACAAGGCGTTGGCAGCGGGCATCGAGACACCCATTCTGCCCGGCATCATGCCGGTGACGAACTTCGCTGCGATACGCCGCATGTCCGGGAACACCGAAATTCCGGACTGGCTCGTCACCATGTTCGAAGGCCTCGACGATCGGCCCGGCCCGCGTGCGCTTGTCGCCGCAGTGGCAGCCGCAGATTTGTGCCGACGCCTCTACGAGGGTGGCGTTCGCGACTTTCACTTCTATACCCTCAACCGCGCCGAGCAGGCTTACGCCATTTGCCAGTTGCTCGGCCTGCGGCCCCAGGAGATCACCCCATGACCGCGCGCGAAACGTTTTTGGCCGAGGCCGCCAAGCGCATTCTCATCACGGACGGCGCTTTCGGCACCGAAATCCAGAACTGGAAGCTCCAGGAGGCCGACTATGCCGGCGATCTGGGCCTGGCCAAAGAGCAAAAGGGCAACAACGATATCCTCGCTCTGACGAAGCCCGAGGTGCCAGAGGCGATACACCGTGCCTACTTTGAAGGGGGCGCCGACATTGCCGAGACCAACACCTTCAGCGCCAATCGCATCAGCCAGGCAGACTATGCCGCCGAGCACCTCGTGCGCGAAATCAACGTCGAGAGCGCCAAGCTCGCCCGCCGCCTTGCCGATGAGTATGCAGCGAAGGACGGTCGCCCGCGCTTCGTCGCCGGAGCGATCGGGCCTACGAACAAGACCCTGTCGCTCAGCCCCGACGTCAATGATCCCGGTTATCGGGAAATTGACTGGGACACGCTGGTGGACGTCTACCTCGAGCAGGCACGTGCGCTGGTCGAAGGCGGTGCCGACTTCATCCTGATCGAAACCGTGTTCGACACGCTTAATGCCAAGGCCGGGATCATGTCCGTGCGAAAGCTGGAGCAGGAATTGGGCCGCGAAGTGCCGATCATGCTTTCCATGACGCTGACTGATCTATCCGGCCGCAATTTGTCGGGCCACACCGTCGAGGCGTTCTGGCACGCCGTCCGCCATGCCAAGCCGGTGACGGTCGGCCTCAACTGCTCGTTCGGCGCGACGCAGCTGCGACCGCACGTCAAGACGCTGGCGGAGACCGCAGACACGCTGATCATGATCTACCCCAATGCCGGCCTACCCAACGAACTGGGTGCCTATGATGAGATGCCCGACACAACCGCCGGCTTCGTCGCGGAGTGGGCCATCGCCGGCCAGGTGAACGTGCTGGGGGGCTGCTGCGGCTCGACCCCCGCACACATCGCGGCCATGGCCAAGGCGGTGGCCGGCCTACCCGCACGCCAGCTTCCAAAGCTGGAGCCGGTGACTCGGCTTGCCGGGCTCGAGCCGTTCATCATGGCGGCTTGACTTGACGAAAGCGCCTGCCTGGACCGTCCGACACGCCGGACCCGACGACGCGAGCGCGCTGGCGCTGGTGGGCGCGGCGACGTTCCTGGAGACTTTTGCCGGGGCGATCGACGGCCCAGCCATTGTTGCGCACTGCGCCGCGAACCATGCTGCGGAGAGCTACGCGGGGTTGTTCGCTAAGGGCGCGCAAGCCTGGCTCGGCGAAGTGGAAGGCGGCGCGCCCGTTGGGTATGCGCTTATCGCCAAGCCCGAGCTTGATGCCGCTCGGCCCGGCGACATCGAGCTCAAGCGAATCTACACGCTCTCGCGCTATCACGGCAGTGGCCTGGGCGGTGCGATGATGGCTGCAGCCGTCGCCGGCGCAAGCGGCCATGAGCGACTGCTGCTGGGCGTCAAGGCCGACAACCACCGTGCCATCGCCTTCTACCGAAAGCAGGGCTTCGACCCGATCGCCACTCGCCAGTTCAACGTCGGCGGCAAGCTCTACGACGATCTCGTGCTTGCCCGCCCTCTCGCCTGACAGACCGGAACACCCCATGACCACCCCAACTTCTGCCCGTTTCGTCAACATCGGCGAACGCACCAACGTCACCGGATCGGCCAAATTCAAAAAGCTCGTCATGGCCGGCGACTATTCCGCCGCCGTCGAAGTTGCGCGCCAGCAGGTTGAGAACGGTGCGCAAGTCATCGACGTCAACATGGACGAGGGCCTGCTCGACGCAGTCGAGGCGATGACGACCTTCCTCAAACTGATCGCTGCCGAGCCCGACATCGCCCGCGTGCCGATCATGATCGACAGCTCGAAGTGGGAGGTGATCGAGGCGGGCCTCAAGTGCGTGTCGGGCAAGCCGATCGTCAACTCGATCAGCATGAAGGAAGGCGAGGCGCCGTTCCTGGAGTCCGCGCGCAAGTGCATGGATTATGGCGCCGCCGTGGTGGTCATGGCCTTCGACGAAGTCGGCCAGGCGGACACCAAGGAACGCAAGATCGAGATCTGCGAGCGCGCTTACAAGCTGCTCACCGGCATCGACTTTCCGCCCGAAGACATCATCTTCGATCCTAACGTTTTCGCAGTCGCCACCGGCATCGAGGAGCACAACAACTACGGCGTCGACTTCATCGAGGCGGTGAAGGTGATCCGCGAGCGCTGCCCGCACGTGCACTTTTCAGGGGGCCTGTCGAACCTCTCGTTCTCGTTCCGCGGCAATGAGCCGGTGCGCCGCGCCATGCACTCGATCTTCCTTTATCACGCGATCCCCGCCGGGCTCGACATGGCCATCGTCAACGCCGGCCAGCTTGACGTCTACGACCAGATCGATCCCGAACTGCGTGAGGCCTGCGAGGACGTGATCCTCAACCGCCCTGCTCGAAGTCCGGACGAGACGCCGACCGAGCGCCTCGTCACCCTGGCCGAGAAGTTCCGCGGCACGGATGCCGTGGCTGAGAAGCAGGCGGAGGAATGGCGCAGCTGGGAGGTCACCAAGCGTATCGAACACGCGCTCGTCCGCGGGATCGACGCCTACGTCGTCGAAGACACCGAGGAGGCCCGCCAGGCTGCCAAGGAGCGCGGCGGCCGCCCGATCGAGGTGATCGAAGGCCCCCTGATGGACGGCATGAACGTCGTCGGAGACTTGTTCGGATCGGGCAAGATGTTCCTGCCACAGGTGGTCAAGTCCGCACGCGTGATGAAGAAGGCGGTCGCCCACCTGATCCCCTTCATCGAGGCGGAAAAACAGCCCGGCGCCAAGGCCAAGGGCCGCATTATTATGGCCACCGTGAAGGGCGACGTCCACGATATCGGCAAAAACATCGTCGGCGTGGTCCTGCAGTGCAACGGCTACGAGGTGATCGACCTCGGTGTCATGGTGCCGTGGTCGAAGATCCTCGAGTCGGCGAACGAGAACGATGCCGACATCATCGGACTGTCGGGTCTGATCACCCCCTCGCTCGATGAGATGGTGACAGTGGCCGAGGAGATGCAGCGTGCGGACCTCAAGATCCCGCTGCTGATCGGAGGCGCGACGACGAGCAAGGTTCACACCGCGCTTCGAATCGACCCGGCCTACGAGGGCCCGGTGATCCACGTGCTTGACGCCAGCCGGGCTGTCGGCGTCGCCTCGCAGCTGCTCTCGGACACGCAGCGCGACGGCTACGTCTCCTCCGTCTCGATCGACTATGCAAAGGTCCGCGAGGCTCGCGAGGGCAAGGGACAGAGCGATCTGCTCTCGCTCGCAGACGCTCGAGCCAACGGCTATGCTCCCGACTTCGCCGACAAACCCGCCGCTCCCGCGCAGCCCGGCCTGCACGTGTTCGAGGAGTGGGACCTTACCGATCTGGTCGAGATCTTCGATTGGACACCGTTCTTTCGCGCCTGGGAACTGGCGGGCACTTACCCCGCAATCCTGACGGACGATGTTGTAGGCGAGAGCGCCAGCGGACTTTTCGCCGATGCGAAAGCCATGTTGGAGAAGATCGTTTCGGAGAAGTGGCTGACGGCAAAGGGCGTCTGCGGACTGTGGGAATGCCGGCGTGAGGGCGACGACATCCTCCTGCCGGATGCCGACGTCCGGCTTCCGTTCCTGCGTCAGCAGTTCAAGAAATCGCGCAGCCGAGCAAACTTCTGCCTTGCCGATTTCATCGACCCCGCAGGCGACTGGCTGGGTGGTTTTGCAGTTGGCATCCACGGCATCGAGCCGCATCTGGAGCGGTTTAAGGCGGCGCACGACGACTACTCGGACATTCTTCTGAAAGCGCTCGCCGACCGTTTTGCGGAGGCCTTTGCCGAGCGCCTCCACCAGCATGTGCGCACCACCTTGTGGGGCTACGCGCCGGGTGAGCAACTCACCAATGAAGCGCTGATTCGCGAGGAGTACCGTGGCATCCGCCCCGCGCCGGGTTACCCCGCCTGCCCTGACCACTCGCTCAAGCCGATCCTGTTCGACCTCTTGAACGCCCAAGAGAACGCAGGCATCACCCTCACCGAAAGCCAGGCCATGCTGCCGACTTCGGCTGTCTCGGGTTTTTACTTCGCCCATCCCGAAAGTCAGTACTTCGGCGTTGCCCGGATCGGACGCGACCAATTGGAGGAGTACGCGGAGCGGCGCGGCATCGATCTCCGCACAGCAGAGCGCTGGCTGCGCCCCAATCTCGACTGATGAGCGCACGGCTGGAAGCGAGGATCGTCAGCAGCGAAGCGGTGTTCCAGGGTTGGTACACCTTCTTCCGCCTTCGGGTGGAGTTGCCCGACGGCGTCACCGCCGATCGCGAGTTGCTCCACCGCGATTGGGGCTGTGCGGTGCTCCCCTACGACCCCGTGCGCCGCGTTGCCATGCTCATCACCCAGCCGCGTCCCGGAGCGCTGTTCCATGGTGTGCCGAGCCCGTACGAGGCGATCGCCGGTGGCCTCGACGGGGCAGCCCCGGAGACCCGCATCTTAGCCGAGGCGATGGAGGAAGGTGGCTTGCGACTGAGCCACGTCGAGCCGCTGGTGAACATGTGGTCCATGATACCGGCTTCGACCGAGCGGGTGCAGCTTTACCTCGCCGAATACTGCGCTGACGATGTGATTGGTCCCGGTGGCGGCGTCGCGGGTGAGAGCGAGAACATCACCGTGCACGAGATCGGCCTCGACGAATTGCGCGAACTCACCCTTTCAGGAGAGCTGACGGATGCGAAGACGCTGATCCTCGCGCAGGCTCTTCTGCTCAAGCATCCGGAGCTGTGGCCCGGCTGAAGGCTGGCAGGCTCTTCCGGCACTCGCGTCGATGCGGCAGAACATGCTAAGCGGCGCAAACACCATGCTTCAGACCGCCTCTCCCGACGTCCTGGCCGCGCTTCAAGACACCTTCGGCTTCTCCGGCTTTCGCGGCGTTCAGGAGCACGTTGTCGCACGCGTGCTGAATGGCCAGTCCACTTCGGCGGTCATGCCCACTGGCGCGGGCAAGTCGCTGACGTACCAGCTTCCCGCTGTCATGCTGCGCGGTACCTGCGTCGTGATATCGCCGCTCATCGCGTTGATGCATGATCAGCTACGCAGTGCGACTGCCAACGGCATTCGGGCCGCAACTCTGACGAGTGCCGATACCGACCGCATGGCGACAATCGACGCTTTCCGCGCCGGCGAGCTCGACTTGCTCTACATCGCCCCCGAACGTGCGAGCCAGCCGCACTTTCGCGAACTGCTCTCGAGCGCTCCGGTGTCGCTGTTCGCAATTGATGAGGCGCACTGCGTCTCCGAATGGGGCCATGACTTTCGCCCCGACTATCGTCTGCTGCGTCCCTTGCTCGACGCGTTTCCCGATGTTCCGCGTCTTGCGCTCACGGCAACGGCAGACCGGCACACGCGGGCCGACATCCTCGCTCAGCTCGGCATACCAGAGGACGGGCTGATCGTTGCAGGATTCGATCGGCCGAACATCCGCTACGCTATCCGTCCGCGCGACAATGCGCTGCGCCAGCTCAAGGGCATCCTTGAGGAGAACCCTGGCCCCGGCATCATCTATGCTCCCACCCGCGCCAAAGTAGAGCAGCTAGCGGCATCGCTCGGCGCGACAGGACGACGTGTGTTGCCCTATCATGCCGGGCTCGACTCCGCCGTGCGCGCTCGCAACCAGGCCGCATTCGTCGCTTCGGAGGACATGGTGATGGTGGCAACGGTCGCCTTCGGCATGGGCATCGACAAGCCCGACGTCCGCTTCGTCGCTCACGCCGGAATCCCCAAGTCGATCGAGGGTTACTACCAGGAGACCGGTCGCGCCGGACGCGATGGCGATCCCGCGGCCGCTATCATGCTCTGGGGCGCGGATGACTTTGCCCGCGCCCGCCAACGCGTTGGCGAAGTGGAAGAACACCGCCGCGCGTCCGAGCGCCAGCGACTGGACGCATTGGCCGCACTGGTCGAGACTGCGCAATGCCGCCGTGCGATCCTGCTGCGCCACTTCGGCGAAGACCCACCTGAAACCTGCGGCAACTGCGATAACTGCCTTGAGCCGGCCGAAGTAACAGATGCCACCGAACTGGCGCGCAAACTGCTCTCGGCAGTCTATCGTACCGGACAAAGCTTCGGCCTCGGCTACTTGGAGAAAGTTCTCAGCGGACAAAGTGACGAGCGGGTGCAACAGCGGGGGCACGACAGCCTGTCGGTATTCGGGATCGTGGGGGCCAGTGAAGCCCCCCTATTGAAGCCGGTCGCGCGCGCTCTACAGGCGCGCGGCTGTCTGGTACCTACAGAACATGGCGGCCTTGCGCTCGGCGGAACCGCGCGCGAGATCCTGAAAGGCGAGGCGGCGGTACAGATCGTCGTCCCTCCCAAGCGCGAGGGCCGCCGCAAGCAGCGCGGGAGTGGGGGCGCCAATCCGGTAAATGATCCGCTATTCGAGGCATTGCGCACCTTGCGCCGCGAACTCGCGCAGACTCAAGGCGTGCCACCTTACGTGATCTTCCACGATGCCACTTTGCGCGAGATGGCGAGTGCTCGGCCCTCCTCGCTTTCCGAGATGGGCCGCATCTGCGGCATCGGGTCGCGCAAGCTCGACGCCTACGGTGACGCCTTCCTGGCTGTTATCAGGCAGCAATGAACGCCGTAACGCGGTCTTAAGCACATCCGTGCCATGTAAAGCCGCATGGACCCGATCTCGAGCTATCGCGACTTTACGGAAGCCCTCAAGGCCTTCACGGGCATGTCGCCGCAGATGCTACACGTTCATGCGGGCATGGCAATTTACCTTGCCAGTCAGTTGCTGCTCGGCAGCCGCCGCGCCTCCTGGGTGGCGCTTCTGGTCGTGCTCGAGATAGAGCTGTTCAACGAAGTGATGAACTATCTGTTCTACGGTTCGTGGCGCTGGGCCGATACGCTCTCCGACATCGCGTTCACGCTGTTCTGGCCCACGATGTGCGTCAGCGTGGGCAAGTACCGGCGGTGGAGATGGGCGCGCCGACGCATGGTGCAGGCCTTGACGGCTAGTCAATTGACGGTTCCTGCCAGCGCCTGATCAGCAGCCGCTCTTCTTAGCCCTCCGAGACAGAAGGGCGGTGAGTGGGCCGAAAGCAAGTCAGATCCGTCCTGCGGCCTTACTTCAGTCCGCCTCGCCGGTACCCTGCACTGAGAAGCGCGCCGGCTTTGACAGCAGCATCGGCAAATCGGGCGAGGAAATCCGCGATTCGCGCCCATTCTTGTGGATCAGCACAACACGCCCCATTCCCGGAGTGGCAACCACCGCCGTCACCGTATCGACCCAGACATGCAGGGTTTGCCTCAACTCCTGAAGAGAGTCCTCGGCAGTGGTGGCATCACCTGCGGCTTCGAGTTCCGCCTCAAGCTCGAGAATCCGGCTCGTCGCCTCGCCGATGCTGTCTGCTCCCGAGCTCTCGCCGCCCAATTCCACAGTCATATTGCGTCCTTTTCCTGTCGTGCGCAGACCTTGGTAACGCGCGGCGGGAAAGCAAGCTGCAAGGAGGGACCCATCGCCGCGGCGTCGGCAGGCAAAGGCCCTGAGACGCGTTGACAGACGAGACCGGAGATATGATACACAGTGTATCGCCGCTGTCCAAATGGCGACGTCCGGGAGAACCGCCATGGCAACAACCGCCGAACTGCCGCTCGCGAAGCGGGATTACTTTTCCGATCACTCGCTCCTTGTTGATCCCTACGCCTACTTCGAGGCGCTTCGTGCCGAAGGGCCGGTTCACCGTGCCCCGAACGGCGTGATCTTCGTCACCGGCTTTCAGGAGTGCGTCGACGTCCTGCGCGACAATGACAACTTCTCCTCCTTCCAGACTCAGCTAGGCCCGATGACGCCGCTGCCATTCGTGCCGGAGGGGGAGGACATCAGCGAACAGATTGCGGCCGCGCGCGAGCCTCATGCGATGTCCGAGTTGATGGTCGGCTACGACGGTGAGCAGCATGCCAATGCTCGATCCCTGCTGAACCGCTTGTTCGTTCCGTCCCGACTGCGTGCCAATGAAGAGTACATGTGGAACTTCGCAGGCGAACTGGTGGATGATGCAGTCACCCATGGCGGGTGCGAACTCATCAGCGAAATCGCTACGCCCTATGTCACCCTGGTAATCGCCGACCTGCTCGGTGTGCCGGAGGAGGACCGCGAGGCGTTCCGCAAGGTGATCGATGAGGGACCGCCGCCAGGAAGCCTCGACATGGGCGAGCAGCCCCGAGAAAGTCAGGTACTGATGTTCATGGCGCAGTTCTTCATGCGCTATGTGCAGGAACGCCGTGGCAGCCCGCGCGAGGACGTGCTGAGCGAACTCGCCAATGCCAATTACCCCGACGGCTCGGAGCCGGACGCTCTGGAAGTGGTGAAATCGGCCATGTTCCTGTTCGCCGCTGGCCAGGATACGAGTGCAAAGCTACTCGGCAATGCCATGCAACGCGTTGCTCGGGATAAGGCGCTGCAGGCGCAGCTGCGGGCTGACCCCAAGCTGATCGCACCGTTTCTGGAAGAAGTGCTGCGCCTGGAAGGCTCAGCCAAGGCGACCTTCCGCTTGGCCAAGCGGCCTACCCGGATCGGCGGCATGGACATCAAGCCGGGCGACCGCATCTTCATTGGCATCGCCGCCGCGAATCGCGATCCGGGACGCTGGGAGAACCCCGAGGCATTCGAGATCGGCCGCCGCCGCATTCAGGAGCATCTGGGCTTTGGGCGCGGCGCGCACACCTGTCTCGGCGCGCCGCTTGCGCGCGTCGAAGTGCGCGTCATCTTTCAGCGGTTCTTCGAAAAGACCAGCGATATCACCTTGGCCGACGAACACTTCGGCCCCCACGGTCAAGTGGCGCTGGATTACGAGCCGAGCTTCATCATCCGCGGCCTTGCCAAGCTGAACCTCAAGCTTACGCCAGCCTGACGCAATCGAAGGCCCTCTCTCCTGGTGAGGGAGGGCCATGGCAGAGGCGGCTGTCAGATCACAGTGGATTATCGAGCTGAATGATCGGCTCTTGGCTGGCGCGCTGCGTCGTCTTCTCTTGGCGCGGAGCCGCGAAGCTGGCGAGCACCGGCTTGTCGCGGCCATAGATATCGTTGAACTTCTTAAGCTCACCGTCGATCGACCGCGCCATCGTGAAGTAGGTGATGTAGACCGGGAAAGTCCGCGTCATCTCCACCTTGGTGTACGTGCCCGAGCGGGAGATCTCGGCCGCCTGCTCCGGCGGCATCTGTGCGCCCAGGATGGCCATGGTCATGCCCAGCTCCACCGCGCGCTCGGTACGAATGCACCCGTGGCTGAACGCGCGCACCTCTGAATTGAAGAACTGCTTGGCCGGCGTATCGTGCAGATAGATGGCGTGCGGATTGGGCATGTCGATCTTCATCATGCCCAGCGCGTTGTTCTTGCCGGGCTGCTGGACAACGGTGATCATCCCGTCAGCCAACTGCGTGCCCTTGTAGCCGTTCGCACGAGCCCAGCCGGGGTTGCCTAAAACCTTCGCGCCGAGTCCCTCGCCCTTCACGATCGACTGCGGCACTGTCCAGGTTGGGTTGAACACGACTGCGGACACCGTCTCCGCCAACTGCGGCGTCGCGGTACGACCGGGTTTGCCGACGACCGTCTTGTACGTCCGGATATTCTTGTTGCGCACGGTCAGCCGCAGCTGGAACTCGGGCACGTTGGTCATCAGGTAGACATCGCCCAAGTCACGCGCCAACCACCGCCAACGGTCCATGTTGACGCGGATCAGCGACTTGCGGGCAGCCTGTGCCTCCGGAGTAGCCGCCAAATCCTGCTTGAGAGCGGCATAATCGGGATGCGTCGGCGCGAGCTTGGCGACCACGCCTGCCACGTCATGCTCGCTCAGCGCTTGCGCCATCAGCTGTGCCGTCGGCATCAGATCCTGATCGGGGTCAACGGCGAACCATTGCACGCGAGAGGTCATTGGCGTTCGTCCGTCGCGCAGGTCTTCGACCAGCCAGGAGAACGAACGGCTGGCGACCTGATCGAGCTGATCGCTGGGTCCCTGTGCGATGGCGGCCTTCAGCGCCTCCGGCTGATAGTCCTTGGCAAACAGGCCCTCGCTCTTGATGTTCTGAATCGTGGCGAGCAGCGCCCGGGCATCACCCAACGACCACGACATCACGGGTTCGAGCACCGGCAGCGTTTGCACGACCGGCGTGCTGTGGGCGGACGGGCTATCCTGCGGGCTGGCCGGCAAACCGCGGACTGCTGCTGGAGGAATCGGCGCGGCAGTGTCGGCCTCCCACTCTTCGGAAGTCGGCTGCGCCTTGATCTGCTGCGCAAGCGCCGCCGGCCCCGCCAGTGTGGCGAGAAGCGTCGCGCTCATCGTGAAAGCCCCGATGCCCATGCGCATCCGATAAATCTTGCGTGCCAGAAGTCGCTCCAAACCAATGATGCCGATGTGAGGGGGACGGACAGACTCGGCCGTCCGCGGCGGCTCAGAATAACCCCTCGTACGGTGCAACATCAAGCATTGCTCCTGACTATGCGATGAATTGGGACTAAGAACCAACCACTAAGCGTTCGATGAATGGCTTGCGCACGGTCCATGGACAGGCAAAAGCCTGCTCCATGTCTTCCTCAGCGCCTGCCCCTTCGAGCCTCCCGGCGGTCCTCGCGGTCGCCGCGGGGATCGTTACGTTCAGCGCGATGGACGCAGCGATCAAGGGCGCATCGCTGATGGTGGGGGTCTACACCGCCCTGCTGCTTCGCAACATCATCGGTACTGCGATCATGCTGCCCTTCTGGATCGCTGCCACGCCTCGGCTACCGGCTCGCCCTGTCCTGGCTTTGCATGCGCTCCGCTCCGCGGTGAACACAGGCATGGCGCTGCTGTTTTTCATTGGCCTCGTAAGAATTCCCATGGCCGAGGGGATAGCACTTTCGTTCATCGCCCCGCTGATCGCGCTCTTCCTTGCGGCCGTGTTTCTGGGTGAGAGAATTCGCGCGCAGGCGGCGGTTGCCACGCTACTGGGACTGGCCGGCGTCTTGGTAATCGTCGGCAGCCGCTTGGGCACGCATGAGGCCAGCTCCGAGGATCTTGTGGGGGTGGCTGCCGTCCTCGCATCGGCTGTTCTCTACGCGGTCAATCTGGTGCTGCAGCGCAAGCAGGCGCTACTTGCAGGGCCCGTCGAAATTACTCTGTTCCAGAATCTGTTCGTGGCGATGATCCTCAGCCTGTTCGCGCCATGGCTGCTCGTGGCGCCACCGCCGGACGTGCTCGGTTTGATAGCGATCGGCGCCGTCTTTGCGACAATAGCGCTCGCGCTGTTCGCCTGGGGCTATGCCCGCGCCGAGGCTCAGGTGCTTCTTCCTCTCGAATACACCGCATTCGTGTGGGCGGCGCTGTTCGGCTGGATCTTTTTTCAGGAGCAACTGAGTGCCGCCCTGCTGGCAGGCACGATCCTGATTGTGCTGGGCTGCTGGATCGGCACGCGCAACCCGGCTCGCGAGCATATCGAACAGACCGCAGTCTGATGTCCGTGCCCTTGACCTGAGGGCCCCAAGCGCGCATCGGCTGGCCGACGAATCCGCTTGTCGCACTGCAGCACGGACGGGGGAATGCCGGGCTGTGCGACGGGCTAAAACACCAAAGGGGAAAACGCCCACATGACCCAGGTCGGACAGGATACTCTCGGCACGCGCAGCACCATGACGGTGGGCGGCAAGGAGATCGCCTACTATTCGCTGAAGAAGGCCTCGGAAAAGCTGGGCGACGTCTCGCGCCTGCCTTTCTCGATGAAAGTCCTACTCGAAAACCTGCTGCGTTTCGAGGACGGCGGCTTCACCATCTCGACCGACCATATCCAGGCAATTGCGGACTGGCAGAAGAACCCGGTCACCGGCAGCGAGATCCAGTACCGCCCGGCGCGCGTGCTGCTGCAGGACTTCACCGGCGTGCCTTGCGTCGTCGACCTCGCCGCCATGCGTGACGCCATCAAGGCGCTGGGTGGCGACACCAGCAAGATCAATCCGCTTGTTCCCGTGAACCTCGTCATCGACCACTCGGTCATGGTCGACGAGTTCGGCCACCCGCGCGCGGCGGAAGAGAACGTGGAGATCGAGTACCAGCGCAACATGGAGCGCTACGACTTCCTCAAGTGGGGCTCCAAGTCGCTCGACAACTTCTCCGCCGTTCCTCCGGGCACCGGCATCTGCCACCAGGTGAATCTGGAATACATCGCGCAGTCGGTCTGGACCTCGCAGGACCAGAACGGCCAG
Organism: Novosphingobium kalidii; assembly: GCF_040534015.1. Taxonomy (NCBI): domain Bacteria; kingdom Pseudomonadati; phylum Pseudomonadota; class Alphaproteobacteria; order Sphingomonadales; family Sphingomonadaceae; genus Novosphingobium; species Novosphingobium kalidii. The sequence continues at coordinate 31,002 of NZ_JBEWLY010000007.1, read as the reverse complement.
CTGATCGCTTATCCCGACACCTGCGTAGGCACCGACAGCCACACCACGATGGTCAACGGCCTGGGCGTGCTGGGCTGGGGCGTCGGCGGCATCGAGGCTGAGGCCGCGATGCTTGGGCAGCCCGTCTCGATGCTCATCCCCGAAGTGGTCGGCTTCAAGTTCACCGGCGAGCTGAAGGAAGGCGTCACCGCCACCGACCTCGTGCTGACCTGCACCGCGATGCTGCGCAAGCACGGCGTCGTCGGCCGCTTCGTCGAGTACTTCGGCCCGGGCCTCGCCTCGCTGAGCCTCGCCGACCGCGCCACCCTCGCCAACATGGCGCCCGAGTACGGCGCGACTTGCGGCTTCTTCGGCATCGACGACAAGACGCTCGACTACTTGCGCCTCACCGGCCGCGACGAAGACCAGATCGACCTCGTCGAGGCTTATGCCAAGGAGCAGGGCTTCTGGATCGAGCCGAACGGCACTGACCCGATCTTCTCCAGCATGCTGGAACTCGACTTGTCGACCGTGGTCCCCTCGCTCGCCGGACCCAAGCGCCCGCAGGACTGGGTCTCGCTCCCCGACGTGGACAACGTGTTCAACGCCGACATGGAGAAGATCTACAAGAAGACGGCCAGCCGCGTCGCCGTGGAAGGCAAGGACTTCGATATCGGCGACGGCGACGTCGTCATCGCAGCGATCACCAGCTGCACCAACACCTCCAACCCCGCAGTGCTGGTCGCGGCCGGCCTTGTCGCCAAGAAGGCGGACGAGCTGGGCCTGAAGCCCAAGCCCTGGGTCAAGACCAGCCTCGCGCCGGGTTCGCAGGTCGTGACTGATTACCTCAACAAGGCCGGCCTGCAGGCGCACCTCGACAACATCGGCTTCAATCTGGTCGGTTACGGCTGCACCACCTGCATCGGCAACTCCGGACCTCTGGCCGAGCCGATCAGCAAGGCGATCAACGAGAATGGCCTCGTCGCCAGCGCGGTGATCTCGGGCAACCGCAACTTCGAAGGCCGCGTCTCACCTGACGTGCGCGCGAACTTCCTGGCTTCGCCGCCGCTCGTCGTCGCCTACGCGCTCAAGGGCACTGTCGTGGAGGACTTCGTCACCACGCCGATCGGCGTCGGCAACAATGGCGAAGCCGTTTACCTGCGCGACATCTGGCCGACCAACAACGAGATCGCCGACACCATTGCGACCTGCATGGACCGCGCGATGTTCCAGGCCCGCTATGCCGACGTCTACCGCGGCGACGAACACTGGCAGTCGATCAACGTGACGGGCTCGGAGACCTACTCCTGGCGCGCCGGTTCCACTTACGTCGCCAACCCGCCCTACTTCGAGGGCATGGAGATGACGCCGGCACCGGTCAGCGACATCATCGAGGCCAAACCGCTGCTCATCCTGGGCGATTCGATCACCACCGACCACATCTCACCGGCCGGCTCGATCAAGGCTGACAGCCCCGCAGGCCAGTGGCTGATGGAGCATCAGGTCGCCAAGGCGGACTTCAACTCCTACGGCGCACGTCGCGGCCACCACGAAGTGATGATGCGCGGCACTTTCGCCAACATCCGCATCCGCAACGAGATGGTCCCGGGCATCGAAGGCGGCATGAGCCGCTACGGTGAGGAAGTGCTGCCGGTGTACGACGTCGCCATGCGCTACAAGCAGCAGGGCACGCCGATGGTCGTGGTCGCCGGCAAGGAGTACGGCACCGGCTCCTCGCGCGACTGGGCGGCCAAGGGCACCAACCTGCTGGGCGTGCGCGTGGTCATCGTCGAGAGCTTCGAACGCATTCACCGCTCGAACCTGGTGGGCATGGGCGTGCTGCCGCTGCAGTTCAAGGACGGCCAGACTCGCGAGACGCTCAGCCTGACCGCTGACGACAGCTTCACCATCAAGGGTGTGGCCGATCTCAAGCCGAGCCAGGACGTCGAAGTCGAAGTCACCCGCAGGGATGGCTCGACGTTCACCTTCACTGCGCTGTGCCGCATCGATACCGCCAACGAAGTCGAGTACTTCATGAACGGCGGCATCCTGCAGTACGTGCTGAGGAAGCTTGCCGCCTGATCCCGGCGACGCATCACTGATGCTAAAGAGGCCCCGTCTTGCCAAGTGCAAGACGGGGCCTTTGCTTTGATGACCGCTCAGTACGGCGGCCACGAAAACAAAGAAGGCGGCGCCGAACGGCACCGCCTTCCAACGTTCGCTTTCTGTGTCAGCGTTAAGCCGCTCTTTGCATCCACTTCCGCCGTCCAGCGACCACCGCGGCTGCCGCTCCAAACAGGATAAGCATGGGCGGCGCCGGAACCGGTGTACCGCTCGTGCCGCTAGTCCCGCTTGTCGTGGTCGTCGTCGTGGTGTTGCCCGAAGTCGTGGTGGTCGTGCTTGTCACATTGCCCGACGTCGTCGTCGAAGTGCTGATGTTGCCCGAGGTCGTCGTGCTCACATTGCCCGAGGTCGTGCTTGTGCTCACGTTACCTGACGTGGTCGAACTCACATTGCCTGAAGTCGTGCTGACGTTACCCGACGTGGTGGACGTGACATTGCCGGAGGTCGTCGTGCTCACACCCCCTGTCGTCGTGGTCGTCGTGGTAGATCCTGGTCCGCCCGAGGAGGAGGAGGAGGAGGAAGACGAAGAGGACGACGAAGAGGACGAGGAAGAAGATGAGCCCTGCCCTCCGCCATTGGTCGTCGAAGTGATGACGATGCTTCCACCGCCGCCACCGCCGCCTCCGCCGAAAAACCCGCCGAAGAACCCGCCTCCAAAGCCCCCAAGCGGCCCGCCGCCGATCACGACGGGTGCGCCACCGCCTCCACCCGAGGGCATGATCGGAGGCGCGGGCGGGATGTATGGGGGAGGCAGCGGCACCATCGCCATTTGCGGCTGCGTGCAGCAAGTACGCTTGATCACCTTGCGCACGCGCTTGACTGTCTTTGGCCGCTCCGCCCTGGCCATACGCACCGGTTTGGCCTGCTTGACCTCCTTGACCTTGCGGTACTGCCCTTCCTTCGCAGGCGTTTCAGCGACGTGGACCGCGCCACCGCCAATCAGAGCGCAGCCCGCCGCACATGCGGAGAGTTTTGCAAGGGCCATCCGGACAGACATAAGCGGTGCTCTCTTCTTGATTTCCTGACGGACGCGGGATGGATCGGCACAACCGGTCGACCACATCGATCTGCCATAGAGAACGCAGAGAGTGCTTAACGGGACAACGACGTTAACCTTGATTCTGCAGTCCCAAACGGAGATTCCGCGCTGCTTGATGCCCGGCAACCTGCACTTGTGTCGAAACGGGACTGAACCGCATCACTAGTGTAAACCGTAGAGACATTACTTCGTCGGTTAACCTTCACCGGCCTCGAACAGACCACCCTGACCGCCACTAGGCGGCGCGAGGCCCAAGTGGCGCCACCCAGCATCGTTGAGACATCGCCCGCGAGCCGTGCGAGCCACAAGTCCCAGCTGGATCAGGTACGGCTCGACAACCTCTTCGATCGTGTCGCGAGGCTCGGAGAGGCCTGCCGCCAGCGTCTCCACACCTACTGGCCCGCCGCGATAGATGTCGGCAATCATCATCAGATAGCGGCGATCCTGCGCGTCGAGGCCGAGCGCATCGACTTCCAGGCGGGTCAGCGAATCGTCGGCGATCTCACGCGTGATACGCTCGCTGCCGGCGACGTGCGCGAAGTCTCGCACGCGGCGCAGCAGCCGCCCAGCCACGCGCGGCGTGCCCCGTGCGCGCCTCGCGATCTCAGTGGCGCCACCTTTGTCGATCCCCACACCCAGCAACTGAGCGTTGCGGCTAACGACATGCTCGAGTTCAGCCACGGTGTAGAAGTTCAGCCGTACCGGAATACCGAAACGGTCGCGCAAAGGCGTCTGCAGCAGGCCCTGACGAGTCGTCGCGCCGACGAGAGTGAACGGTGGCAAGTCGATCCGCACAGACCGGGCCGAAGGCCCCTCACCGATGATGAGATCGAGCGCGCGGTCTTCCATGGCGGGATAGAGCACTTCTTCGACCACGGGATTAAGTCGATGGATCTCGTCGATGAACAGGACATCACCGTGTTCGAGATTGGTGAGCAGCGCCGCCAGATCTCCCGCCTTTGCAATTACCGGGCCGCTGGTGGCGCGAAACCCCACGCCGAGTTCGCGTGCGACGATTTGTGCCAGCGTGGTCTTGCCCAGCCCCGGGGGGCCGAAGAACAGCACATGGTCCATGGCTTCGCGGCGCGAGCGGGCCGATTCGATGAACACGCGCAAATTGTCCTTGGCCGCGGCTTGGCCGACAAACTCCGTCAACGTCTTGGGCCTGAGCGCCGCGTCGACATCCTCGGGCTGGCGCGCGGAAGCGAGCAGGGGATTGTCCGTCATAGCGGCCGTCCCCAATTTCGGCCCCGCCTAGACGGCAACCTCGGCGCGGCGAAAGCCGATCCGCTGCGCCGCTCCCACGTCAGGCAGTGACCCACAGAGACCTGCGCGGGCTCTCCATCCGCATGCGGCCGCAACTGGCCCCACTGAGAACTCGCTTGGCGCACAGTCACCCCGCCGCTTTCTTGAGTGCCACGCGAACAAGGTCGTTCAGCCCTGCGCCCTCGCCCAGTTCCTTTACCGCCTGCGCCACTGCAGTGCTGGCTACGGCGGGCTTGAAGCCAAGATTCTGCAGCGCCGAAAGAGCATCCGCTGTTTCCGAGCCTGCTGGCGCTGAGACAGCGGCATTGCCGGGACTAACCGGCAAACCACCCGCCTTATCCTTCAGCTCGTTGACGATCCGGGTCGCGAGCTTTGGTCCAACGCCGTTGGCGCGTGCGACCATGGCGGCGTCCCCTCCGGCACAGGCGCGCTGGAGTTCCTCGGTGGTGAGGGCGGAGAGGATCGCCAGGGCCACTTTGCTGCCGACGCCCTGAATGGCAGTGAGAAGGCGGAACCAGTCCCGCTCTCCCGCCGAAGCGAAGCCGATCAGGCGCATGTCGTTCTCCGACACCTGCAAGTCGGTGAAGACCACCGCTTTGTCACCCCGGATGCCCAGCGCCTGTAACGTGCGGGCTGAACAGTGCACAAGGTAGCCCACCCCTTGCACGTCAATGATCGCCCAGTCGGGGCCGAAGTCCTCAAGCGTTCCGGAAAGACGGGCGATCATGGTTTGTTCCTATGGCAGGTGCTGCAAGCACCGGCAAGCCCGCGCCATCTGCTGCTCTTTCTTAGCGGTGGCTACCCAGCATATTGGCATGGGTGATCGCCACCGCGAGAGCGTCGGCCGCGTCAGCCCCCGCCAGCTGCACGCCGGGCAGCAGGATCTTGAGCATAGCTTGAACCTGGCTCTTTTCCGCTCGCCCCGTGCCCACAAGGGCTTTCTTGACGAGGCTCGTCGCATACTCGGCTACGGGCAAGCCGGCACGCGCGATCGCCAGAAGGCAGACGCCGCGGGCCTGCCCCAGCTTCAGGGTGGACTGAGCGTTGGTGTTGACGAAGACTTCCTCCACCGCGCCGCTGTCCGGGTGGTGCGTCAGGATAACGTCGGTGAGTTCACGGTCCAGCACAACCAGCCGCTCAGCCAGGCTGGCAGCCGCGTCGGTCTTCACCTGCCCATTTGCGACGTGGCTAAGTCGGCTTCCTGACTTGGCCACGATGCCCCAGCCTGTGCAGGCAAGGCCGGGGTCGAGGCCGATAATGAGCAACCGAGGTCCTCTACGGGAGTACCGTTAGCCCAGCTTCTCCATGACCTCTTCGGACACTTCGTAGTTGCCCCAGACGGTCTGCACGTCGTCATCGTCGTCGAGCGTGTCGATCAGCTTGAACAGCGTCGATGCATTGTCTTCGCCCACGTCGACCTTGAGGTTCGGCTTCCAAGCCAGCTTCACGCCCTCAGCCTCGCCCAGCGACTTCTCCAGCTCGCCGGCGACCTCGTGCAGGTTTTCGACGGTGGTCCAGACTGAATGACTCTCACCATCGCTTTCGACGTCGTCCGCGCCAGCCTCGATCGCCGCTTCCAGGACTTTCTCCTCGTCGCCGACGCTGCCGGGGTACTCGATCAGGCCAAGACGCTCAAAACCATGGCTGACGGCGCCCGAGGCACCAAGGTTGCCGCCGTTCTTGGAAAACGCGGTGCGCACGTTGGTCGCGGTGCGGTTGCGGTTGTCGGTCAGCGCCTCGACGATGATGGCGACGCCGCCGGGGCCGTAGCCCTCATAGCGCACTTCCTCGTAGTTCTCGGCATCGCCCTTGCTGGCCTTGTCGATCGCGCGCTGGATATTGTCCTTGGGCATCGACTGCGCCTTGGCCGCGTTGACCGCCGCGCGCAGGCGCGGGTTCATGTCCGGGTCGGGCATGCCCATCTTGGCCGCCACCGTAATTTCGCGGCTGAGCTTCGAGAACATCGCCGAGCGCTTCTTGTCCTGCGCGCCCTTGCGATGCATGATGTTCTTGAACTTGGAATGGCCTGCCATGGTCTGCCCGTAGTCTGTGCCCGCGCTTCGGCGCGCTCGCTTGAGGATGGGCGCCCTTACAACAGCCCTGCGCGCGAGGGCAACCGGCGACCGAAAGATCCGGCCGAGCACCAGCGCGCAAGTCCTGCGCAGATGTGTTCTGTACGGCCGCCTGCTACAGCAGAACGGCAGTGCCGGAGCAGCTGACCATCAGCATCGAGCCGGACTGTCCGATCACCTCATAGTCGATGTCGACGCCCACGACCGCGTTGCCGCCGAGCTTCGCTGCTTCGCTTTCCATCTCTTCCAACGCCTCTTTGCGGGCGCGCTGGAGGACCTGCTCGTATTTGCCGGAGCGGCCGCCAACGATATCGGTGATGCTGGCGAACAGGTCACGAAAGACATTCGCGCCGACAATCACCTCTCCGGTGACGATGCCGAAATATTCGCGGACCGGACGGCCCTCTACTGTGGGGGTGGTGGTGACGATCATGACCGCTCCTGCTCCGGTTGAGAGTCGCAGACTAGCTCATCGGCGACCGAGCGCCACCCACCGAATCAACCCAGCCCGAGAGCAGCCTTATAGGTATCGAGAACCATTTCCATTTCCTTGCGGTCGTCCGGCTTCATCTTCCGCAGGCGCACGATCTGGCGCATGATCTTGACGTCGTAGCCCACTGCCTTCGCCTCGGCATAGACGTCGCGAATGTCGTCGGAGATGCCTTTCTTCTCCTCCTCGAGGCGTTCGACGCGCTCGATCAGGAGGCGCAGGCGGTCGTCAGTGGTCTCGGCCATGAAACTTGGGCTCCGGTGAATCGTTGGTCGGCGCCCATAGCGACACCGGCTAGGTTGAGCAAAGCGAAGCCCTGTGGAAAGCGGGCAAAGCCGGGCTCAGTGCGAGGCAGCGTTCTTCTTGAGGCTCTCTTCCATGCGCGCGAGCTGCTCAGGAGTCGCCTCCGTCTGATGCTTCTCCTTCCACTCGGCAGCAGGCATTCCGTGGATCAGCTCGCGTGCCGCGGCTTTGTCGCCGGAGTAACCTGCATCGCGAATCCAGTCTGCGAGGCAATTACGGCAAAATCCGGACAATCCCATCAGATCTATGTTCTGCGCGTCGTGCCGGTGGCGCAAGTGGCGCACCAGTCGGCGGAAGGCGGCGGCGGCCTGAGCATCGTCCAGCTCGTCAAGTGGATCGCTTTCATTCATATTTCCGTCTCCTTCGTCCTTGGTTTGTCATGCTCCCTTTGCCATATGGGCCTGCGATCGCAACACGGCAGGCAGCAATTGGCACGTACTGAGACTGACAAGGGCATCCGCCGCAGGCGCAAGGCCAAAATCCTGGCGACATTGGGCCCGGCAAGCAACACGAAGGAAACCATCGCCGCCTTGCTTCGCGCGGGCGCCGATGCATTCCGCGTGAACATGAGCCACGGCGAACATGAAAGCCACGCCAAAACCATCGCATTGATCCGAGAGGTGGAGAAGGACTTCGGCCGCCCGCTCGCGGTGCTTTGCGATCTTCAAGGCCCGAAGTTGCGAGTCGGCAAATTTCGCGACGGCTCGGCGTTCATTCGCCACGGCGCGCACTTCACACTTGACCGCAACCCGGAGCCGGGCGACGATACCCGCGTCGAACTGCCGCACCCTGAACTCTTCGGTATTCTGCAGAAGGGTCAGCGACTGCTGATCGACGACGGCAAGCTGCGCTTGAAAGTGATTCGGGCCGAACCCGATTCGCTGCTGTGCTCGGCTGAGGTCGGCGGGCCGATCTCGGACCGTAAAGGCGTGAACGTGCCGGACACGCTGGTGCCGGTTCCGGCTCTTACCGAAAAGGACCGGCGAGACCTGGCATTTGCGATCCAGCATAAGGCGGACTGGATCGGCCTCTCCTTCGTTCAACGGCCCGAAGACGTCGCCGAAGCGCGCAAGCTGATGGGCGGGCATGGCGCCCTCATGGCCAAGATCGAGAAGCCGAGCGCGATCGATAGCCTCGACGAAATTATCGAGCTATCGGACGGCATCATGGTCGCCCGTGGCGATCTTGGCGTCGAACTTAATCCCGAAGAAGTCCCGCCGCTGCAGAAGCGCATCATCGAGAAGGTGCGTCTCGCCGGCAAACCGGTGGTCGTCGCGACGCAAATGCTCGAATCGATGATCGAGCGCCCAACCCCCACGCGGGCTGAAGTCTCCGACGTCGCCAATGCCGTCTACGACGGGACTGACGCGGTGATGCTCTCCGCCGAGACCGCCGCCGGGCAGTGGCCGGTCGAAGCCGTGACGATCATGGACCGCATCGCCGTGCAGGTGGAAGCGGACCTGACGTATCGCGAGCGCATCCACCTTACCGAGACCCCGCCGGATGCGACCATGGCTGACGCGCTATCAGAGGCTTGCGCCAGCATCGCGGATGCATTGCCGATCGAAGCCATCATCTGCTTCACGCTGTCCGGGATCTCGGCACGACGTGTTGCGCGCGAACGCCCCTCCGCGCCGATGCTGGTGCTAACGCCCAGCCTGGAAAAGGCGCGACGCCTGGCCTTGTTGTGGGGCGCGCATCCGGTGTCGACGCGCGACATCGGCAGCTTCGAAGAGATGATCGCCAAGGGCAAGCGCATGGCGCTACGCCATGGCTTTGGCGGGGCTGGCTCGCGGCTGGTGATTCTTGCGGGCGTACCTTTTGGTGTGCCAGGCTCGACCAACCTGCTCCACGTGGTAACGCTCTCCGGCAACGAGCTTACCGGCCACCAGAAAAGTTAGCTACGACTCCCGAAGAGGGCGGACCCAATACGCACGTGGGTCGCTCCGAGCATGACGGCGGTCTCGAAATCGTCGCTCATGCCCATGGAGAGTCGCGGCAGGTCGTGGTCCGCCGCCAGCTTGGCTAGCAGCGCGAAATAAGGGGCGGCCTCTACACCGGCGGGTGGAACGCACATCAGGCCGACGACGGGAATGTCCGCTTCCCGCGCCTGCGCCAGCAACGTCGGGACCTCTGCAATAGGGCAGCCGCCCTTCTGTTCTTCCTGGCCAATGTTGACCTGAACGAAGCAGGGCACCTGACGGCCCGCCTTGTCCATCGCCTTGGCTAGCCCGGTCACGAGCGAAGGCCGGTCAAGCGAGTGGATGCAATCGAACAGTGCCACCGCGTCATCGGCCTTGTTGGACTGAAGCTGCCCGACGAGATGCAGCCGGATCCGCGGACCCATCTCCAGGAGAGCCGGCCACTTCGCCTGCGCTTCCTGCACGCGGTTCTCGCCAAACACGCGCTGCCCTTCCGTGATCAGCGATTCGATCCGCTCAGCGGGCTGCGTCTTAGAGATGGCAATCAGTTCCGTCGCGTCCGGTTCACGCCCGGCGAGCGCGGAAGCCTTGGCGATGCGGGTGCGGATATCCTCTAGGGGTGTGGCTGGCTGATCCATGGCGCGCTGCTATAGCGCCTGCGTGCGCAACCGCTACCCGCCCTGCAGCTTGCCCGCGATTTGGCTCATCAGCGATGCCCGGATCGACGAGCGCCTGGAAGCCGCGCTGCGCCGCCTGCCGCGCGGCAGCGGCTTCATCTTCCGCCACTATCACTTGCCACTGCCGGAACGACGCGCCCGATTTCGCGCGCTCATGAAAATCAGCCGGCGACATGGACACCTGACGGTGCTTGCGGACGAGGCCCAGCAAGCACGGCGCTGGAAGGCACAAGGCGCCTACGGTTCTTCGAAGAGACTGACGCGAGGACTCGCTCTTCTGCGGCTGGTGACCGCGCATTCGCTGAAGGAAATCGGCGATGCGAATCGCATGCGGGCGGATGCCGTGCTAATATCGCCAGTGTTCTCGACCCGCACCCATCCCGGCGCGCCAACGCTCGGCTCGATCCGCTACAGACTTTTGGCGGCACGATCCCGCGTGCCCGTGATAGCGCTGGGCGGCATGAACCCGGCCCGAGCGCAGGCAATCGGTGCCAACCGATGGGCGGCAATCGAGAGTCTTGCACACCGTTGCAAGCCACTGTTCCCGATCCATTCTTGACGGCGAGTCCCGCTAGCGCGCATTATTGCAGCCGAACCTAGGGTACCTACAGAACATGGCGACACGTCCCATCGCGCCCGGCCGGCGGATCGCCAAGCCGGACTGGCGCGCCGTCCTCAAGCGCTCCGTGCGCCGCGCAAGCGAGCTGACCGGCGCGATCACGCTGTTCTCGGCGATGCTGTTCTTTGCCCTGTCGATCCTCAGCTATCACCAGACGGATCCATCGACATCCACCGCCGCCGCAGATGGGGCAGTGCAGAACTGGATGGGGCCGGCAGGCGCATGGCTTGCGGATTTTGCGCTCCTGCTGCTGGGGCCGGTGTGCATCCTGTTTGTGCCGCTGCTTTATGTTTTCGCACGCAAGCTGTGGCGACTGGTTGAGGAGGAAGACGGCAGCGTTGAGCCCAGCGACGAGCGCTGGTGGCGTCCTGTCGGCGTGCTGGCGCTGGCGATGGTGCTGATCGCCACGGTGCTCTCGCTTGGGTTCACCCAGCCTGGCGGTGTTCTGCCGGCTTCCATGGGCGGTATCGCCGGATTGCTGGGGGCCAAGATCGTGCATGGTATCACCGGGTTCCTCCCGGAGCAGCTGCAGGGCTGGGCCATCTTCGGGATTGCTGTGGCATGTCTGTTCACCGGCACCGCGCTGGCCGGAAAGGTGTTCGCGTTCGACTGGGGCATTCTGCTTTCACTGCCGGGCAAGCTGGGCCGGGTGGCGGATGCGCTGCCGGTGCCAGAAGCGCTGGAGCGAGTGCCGTCGCGTGAGAAGGCGGAGACTACGCCGCGCGTGCAGACCCCAGTTGCCGCCCCCGCCCCGCCACTCAGCGCTTCGGATGAAAAGCCTCGCAAGACTCCTGAGATCGTCGACCCCAGCAGACCTGCTCCTCCGGCGCAGTTGGCATCGGCGGGCCGACAGAAGGACTTCTTTGACCAGTACGAACTGCCTGGTCTCGACTTGCTGACTCCGCCGAAGCCGGGCTCCCAAAAACCGATCGACAAGCTTAGCCTGGAGCGCAACGCGCGGCTGCTGGAAACCGTGCTCGACGACTTCAACGTCAAGGGCGAGATCACCGCAGTCCGCACCGGCCCCGTCGTGACCATGTATGAACTGGAGCCTGCGCCCGGCATTAAGGCGAGCCGTGTGATCGGTCTGGCTGACGATATCGCCCGCAACATGAGCGCGATCTCGGCGCGCGTATCCTCCATCCCCGGCCGCACGGTGATGGGCATCGAGCTTCCCAACGTCGATCGGCAGATGGTGTCCTTCCGAGAGATGGTCGGGTCCGAGGCTTTCGCCAGCCACAAGGGTATGCTGCCGATTATCCTGGGCAAGGACATCGCAGGCGAGCCGGTCGTCGCTGACCTGGCCACCATGCCGCACTTGCTTGTCGCGGGCACCACCGGCTCGGGTAAGTCGGTCGGTCTCAACTGTATCCTGCTCTCGCTGCTTTACCGCATGACGCCGGCTCAGTGCCGCATGATCCTGGTCGATCCCAAGGTGCTGGAGCTCAAGAGCTACGACGACATTCCGCATCTGCTCTCGCCGGTCGTGACCGAGCCGCCCAAGGCTGTGCGCGCGCTCAAGTGGGCCGTGGAAGAGATGGAGCGGCGCTATCGCATGATGAGCGAGATCAGCGTCCGCAATCTCGCCAGCTTCAACGAAAAGGTCCGCGCCGCCGCCGCCAAGGGCAAGCCGCTGGGACGCCGGGTTCAGATCGGCTTCGATCCCGACACCGGCGAGGAACTCTACGAGGAGAACCAGCTCGACTACCAGACGCTGCCGCAGATCGTGCTCATCGTCGACGAGCTGGCCGACCTCATGGTCACAGTCGGCAAGGAGATCGAGGTGCTGATCCAGCGCCTCTCGCAAAAGAGCCGTGCCGCCGGCATCCACCTCATCATGGCGACGCAGCGTCCCTCGGTCGACGTCATCACCGGCGTCATCAAGGCCAACCTGCCGACGCGCATCAGCTTTGCCGTGACCAGCCGCATCGACAGCCGCACGATCCTGGGCGAACAAGGCGCCGAGCAACTGCTGGGCAAGGGCGACATGCTCTACAAGCCCAACACCGACCCGGTGAAGCGCGTCCACGGTCCCTTCGTCAGCGACGAGGAAGTGGAAGGGGTCGCCGACTTCTGGCGCGGCCAGGGCAAGCCCGACTATGTCGACGCCGTCACCGAGGAGCCGGAAGACGGCGGCTTCGGCTTCGAGGATATCGACGCGGCTTCGGACAACCCCGACGAGCGCAAGTACCGTCAGGTATGCCACCTCGTCTTCGAGAACCAGAAGGTGTCGGTCTCCTGGCTCCAGCGTCAGATGGGCGTGGGCTACAACACCGCCGCCAAGTGGGTGGAGCGCATGGAGAACGACGGCTACGTCGGCCCTGCCAACCACGTCGGCCGCCGCGACATCTACCGCGACGAGAACGGCAACCCGCTCTAGGGTTCTCAGGCGCTGAAGGCTTGACCGGCGCCACCTCCTCGCCCGGCTTCCGCATCGTGCCTTCCGTTCGCAGCATCAGCAGGGTAGATCCCTGCCGGTGACCGCTACACCTGACCCGCTGGAACGCCACTGATGGAACACGCACAGAGCTTCCTGTTGAGCGACGGCTTCCTGCTGCTGGGCACCGCGCTCATTTTCGTGCTGCTGTTCCGCCGGCTGGGGCTCGGCGCCACGCTGGGCTATCTCATGGCGGGAGCGGTCCTTGGCCCCTATGCTCTCAACCTCGTCGGCGATGCGGAGAGCAAGATCGGCATCGCCGAACTGGGCATTACCCTGCTGCTGTTCATTGTCGGGCTGGAACTGGCACCACGCCGGCTGTGGCGCATGCGCCACGAGATCTTCGGTCTCGGCTTGCTGCAAGTCGTCGCTTGCGGGCTGGCGGTTACCGGCGTGATCTATGCCTTCACCGGCTTCACTCTGACCGCCTCGCTCGCGCTGGGACTGCCACTCGGGCTATCCTCGACGGCACAGGTGCTGCCGATGCTCCAGAGCGCGGGCCGGCTCCACACGCCGTTCGGTGAGCGCGCTTTCGCGATCCTGCTGTTCCAGGACCTCTCGATCATCCCGCTTATCACGATCATCGCCGCGATGAGCCGCAACCCTGCCGCGGCAGAGGGGCCGCCCGGCTGGCTGCTGGTGGTCTACACTTTCGTCGCTATTTTCGGACTCATCGCGGCCGGTCGTTTTGTCATTCGGCCCTTGTTCCGCCTCATCGGCAATCTCGGCGAACGGGAGATGTTCGTCTTCGCCGCTCTGTTCACCGTGATCGCATCCGCCGCGGCCATGGAGTGGCTCGGGCTTTCGACGGCTCTCGGCGCGTTCATCGCCGGTGTCATGCTGGCGGATACGCCGTACCGACATGAGCTGGAGGCGGATGTAGAGCCGTTCCGCACGATCCTGCTCGGCCTGTTCTTCATGTCCGTCGGCATGATGCTCAACCTCGAGGCGATTGCCCAGCGCCCCCTCTTCGTCGCTTCGCTGGCACTGGCGCTCATCGCCACCAAAGCCTTCGTCATCTTCCTGATCGGCAAGGCCTTCCGCATGGACTGGCGCAGCGCGCTCGCCCTGGGACTGCTGCTGAGCCAGGGTGGCGAGTTCGGGTTCGTGCTGTTCGCGCAGGCACAGGGCGCGTTGTTGATCTCGCCCACTGCCTCCAGCGTCTTTGCGGCGATCGTCACCCTCTCGATGATTTCGACCCCGTTCCTGATGAATGCGACGCGCCGGATCCGCGAGGCGCCGGCCAGCGCTCCAGAGACGCGCGATGGTCCGCAGGCTGATGGCTCCAGCGCGCTGATCGTCGGCTACGGGCGCTTCGGACAGACCGTCGCGCAGATGCTGATCGCCGCCGACATCCCGGTGACCCTGATCGACAGGGACGTGGAGATGATCGACGTGGCGCAGAATTTCGGCGCCAAGGTCTACTTCGGCGACGGCACCCGCATCGACTTGCTGCGTCAGGCCGGTGCCGCCGATGCCCAGCTTATCGCCTTCTGCATCGATGGCGAGCAAGTCACCGAAGCCTTCCTCGAAGCTGTTCATCACGCCTTCCCGCACGCCGAGATCTGCGTGCGGGCGTTCGACCGGCGTACGATGCTGCGGCTCAAGGATGCGCCCGTTCGCTTTGTCGTGCGCGAGGTTCTGGAGTCCGCAGTGCGGATGGCCCGCTTGAGCCTGGAAGCGCTGGGCAATTCGGCAGAGAGCATCGATCTCGCCGAAGCGGCATACCGCGCGCGTGACAAGGAGCGCCTGAAGGCGCAGTTCGCAGCCGGCGACGTAACGGCGGCGCGTGATCACATCTTCACCACTCCGAACGGGCGTGTGGACCAGCCTTCCTGACCTCTCCGGACATCGGACCGTGCGCGAACAATCTTTCAATCCAGCGAAACATTGTTATCATAGTCTCAGGCCCTTTCGGGTGAGCGAAACGCCGCCCGCAACCGGAGATCGAGCATGCGTGTTGGAACGGTCCGCGAAATCAAGAACCACGAATATCGCGTCGGTCTGACTCCCGAAAGCGCCTGCGAACTGGTGGCGCATGGCCATGAGGTCTGGGTGGAGACAGGTGCCGGCCTGGGTATCGGCGCATCGGACAGCGA
Organism: Novosphingobium kalidii; assembly: GCF_040534015.1. Taxonomy (NCBI): domain Bacteria; kingdom Pseudomonadati; phylum Pseudomonadota; class Alphaproteobacteria; order Sphingomonadales; family Sphingomonadaceae; genus Novosphingobium; species Novosphingobium kalidii. The sequence goes on along the minus strand of NZ_JBEWLY010000007.1, from coordinate 15,975 downwards.
CTACGAAGCGCAGGGCGCTCGGATCGAAGCGAGCGCCGAGGCGATCTTCGCCGAGTGCGAGATGATCGTGAAGGTCAAGGAGCCGCAAGCCGGCGAATGCGCGATGCTGCATGAGGGGCAGATCCTCTACACTTACCTCCACCTCGCCCCTGATCCCGAGCAGACCGCCGACCTCGTGAAGTCCGGCGTCACCGCCATCGCCTACGAGACGGTGACGGGTCCCGGCGGCGCGCTGCCGCTGTTGAAGCCGATGAGCCAGGTCGCCGGGCGCATGTCGATCCAGGCGGGTGCAACGGCGCTGGAGAAGGCGCACGGCGGGCGCGGTGTGCTGCTGGGCGGCGTGCCCGGCGTCATGCCCGGCAAGGTCGCGGTGATCGGTGGGGGCGTGGTCGGCTTCAACGCGGCGCAGATGGCAGTGGGACTAGGGGCCGACGTCACCATCCTCGACCGCAGCCCCGAAGTGCTGGAGCGCCTCGCGAACCACTTCGAGAGCCGCGCCAAGACGCGCTTTTCCAGCAAGGCCAACCTGGCAGACAGCGTCGCGGAGGCGGACCTGGTGATCGGCGCCGTCCTCATCCCCGGGGCCGCGGCGCCCAAGCTGGTGAGCCGCGCCATGCTCGAGACGATGAAGGCGGGCGCGGTGCTGGTCGATGTCGCCATCGACCAGGGCGGCTGCTTTGAGACAAGCCACGCCACCACCCATGCCGATCCGACCTTCGTGGTGGACGGCGTCGTGCACTATTGCGTCGCCAACATGCCCGGCGCGGTGGCGCGCACCAGCACGTATGCGCTCAACAACGTGACCCTGCCCCACGCCCTCGCGATCGCGGGCAAGGGCTGGCAACAGGCCCTACGCGATGATCCGCATCTCGCGGAAGGGCTGAACGTGCATGCGGGCCAAGTGACGTACAAGGCCGTGGCGAAAGACCTGGGCTACGACCATGTGCCAGTGGCGGAGGTGCTGAAATAGTGCTCTGTATTGACCGCATGTAACCCACGCGTTACCTGTCACCTGTAGGTTACAGGAGCCAGGATATGCCAATCACGATTGCCGATCGGGCAGAGCGATTAGCGAAGCGGAGAGCCACCCTCGCAGTCGTGATGGGGACCCTCCTCATCGTCACCCAAGCCCAGCGTATGGATCACAGCGTAACCGCTGGTCCGGCAAGCTGGATAATCACCGGGGTGGTCCTCGTAGCGTTCGTATTGTGGGCGAGTGGCCTTTTCCGCAACGGCGCGCTTCGCGGCATCCTCAACGACGAAAGTAGCGACCTGAACCGAAGGCGATCCATGATGATCGGTTTTTGGAACATGCATGCCACGGCAGTCGTGTGCTACGCGCTCACCTTCCTCAAGGATTATGGACCGCGTGATGCGATCCAAATCATCATGACGGTAGGTATCAGTTCCGCGTTCATAAGCTTTGGAGTGTCTGAGCGGGTTTCTGCACGTTCATGAAAGAGCGTCTGCTTAACCGAATCCGAGAAAAACGTGAGCAGCATGGCTTAACCCAAGCAGAACTGGCCCATCGTATCGGCGTGTCGCGTAAGACCGTGAACACGATAGAGAATCTCGTCTTCTCGCCGTCGGCTTTACTGGCGATCAAACTTGCCAAAGAGCTGGGCTCGACCGTGGAAGAACTTTTTTGGATTGACGACGATGTATCGCCGCGACCGGGTTGACGATAGGAGCCGCGAATGTTGTCGGATTGGGCAGACCTGAACATCCGTTTTTCGGCGTGCCCCGGACAGGGGCCTCCGTCGGAAAAGCGGTGGCAAGGTGCCGATCTAGCGAGGTGCTCGATTACATGATCGGGCTTGTCGCTGGGCCCGCCTTTTTCTGCGTCTCTCGGCGCCGGGTATAGGCATAGCGGCCTCGTCGCTTAGCGCTTTGCCTCTGAGGACTTCTCGAGCGAAAATTGCGCGACATCGTCCACGAAGGACATTAATTTCTTTCACAATGTTTTGGATCATCCACAGACGATAAGAAGCCAGAAATGCGGCGAGCAACGAAGCCTACCCACGTCCGCAATCGGGTGAGCCTGGTCCATCTTCAAGCCGCCGTACTCCTTACGCCAGCTGTAGTAGCTCTGCTCGGTAACACGATCCGGCGGCACGCGTCTGCGACGGTGCCACCCTGCGCCAGAACGATCTCCGCCTCCCCGCAGCTTGCCAATGATCTCCTCAGGCTTGTGATGCTTGCCCATTCCATTCTGACGTCCCCCCAATTTTTCTATCCATTCTGAGTGAAAGTTTTCCGGCCTTGTGAAGCCTTTGGGCAAGGAGCTGGGAAATGAAGAAGTCGAGGTACACTGAGGAGCAGATTGCCTTTGCGTTGAAGCAGGCGGAGACGGGTACGCCGGTTGCGGAGGTGATCCGCCGGATGGGGGATCTCCGAGCAGACATTCTACCGTTGGAAGAAGGTGTACGGCGGACTTGGTGTTGGCGAGCTGCGGCGGGTGAAGCAGCTTGAAGAGGAGAACCGCAAGCTCAAGCAGTTGGTTGCGGACCTCAGCCGGACAAGCACATCTTGCAGGACGTTTTGTCAAAAGAGCTCTGACGCCTGGGCAGCGGCGCGAGCTTGTTGCGCACGTCCAGGCGTCTCACGGGGTAAGTGAAAGGCGTAGCTGCTCGGTGCTCGACGCACACAAGACCATTCGGGTGGACAATGGGCCAGAGTTTATCTCGAAGGCCCTGGACCGGTGGGCCTATGAAAATGGCGTAACCCTGGACTTTTGCCGCCCAGGCAAGCCGACGGACAATGCATGCGCGGAGTCGTTCAATGGTCGCTTGCGCAACGAGTGCTTGAACGCTCACTGGTTTTTGTCGCTCGCCGACGCCCGAGCCAAGATTGAGGCCTGGCGGCGGGACTACAATGAGAGCCGTCCTCACACATCGCTTGGCTGGCTGACGCCAGTCGAATATGCTGCTGCTACGGCCGCCCGAGCGGCCGAATGATTGCCGGATACTCACGCCTAGGCTGGATGAGAAACCGGGGGACCCTCAGCATATCGCTTGTTCCGCATATCGATGATCTCCTCGTGAGCGCTGCGCAATAACTCAGGAAGCGCGTCGCGCGCACAGCCACTGCCGCTCCCGCCCGTGTGGAGCCGGGCGTAAGTGGCGACGAAAGCGGTCATCAGCATATCCAGTTCGAGGAATGCGATCATATCAGCCTTGAACCGGTATGCGGCCAGCCTGTCTCTAATGTGTTTCAAGACCGTTACGTGGTAAAAGGACAACGATAGTCGCGAAAGCTGCTTCAACTCCTTGTCAGCCGCCTCAAGGACACAGCGGCCTTCCTCGGCACGCGCATAGAAAGTGTCCTGCCATTCTTGAGGCAGATACTGGATTACCTCTTCGGTGATGACATAAGAGGAACCGTGGTCGTCATCTACGTCTGTGTCACTCATGCAAGTCCTTCAATTCGTTTCGCCAGCGGTGAGGGCCGTCCTGGCGCCGTCGATCTTGCCGGCATGTCCTGGCACTTCTTCCAACCGGCGCAACTCACTTAAGCCGCCGCGCTGCTCGCCGTAGCGCGCATTCTTCGTTCCGGTGAGGCTCCGAACAACGTGCAACTCTGCGGCACGAGCGGCGTTGACATCAACGGGCAGCATTGTCGCCTCCTCACAGGGCGACGGCCAAAGCGTTTAGTGCCTGCGTGTCCGAAAAGCTGAGAGCGCCGACAACTTCTACACTTTCTACCCGGACCGAACCAATAAGAAGCGTGGCGCATTTAGGAGCACTGCCCCTGCTCTACACCCATGTCCGATAAATGCGATTCTCGGACATAAACGGGGGCGGATGAAAACATGGGTGGCTAGCGTCAACAACTACGGTTTGCTACAGGTCGGCGACTATCATATTTCCGTAGCGAGCAGAGCGAACGCCATGACGATCCATCGAACCCGGATAACCTCTGACGGGCGTATTCAGCTACCTGCCCAGCTTCGGCGAGAGCTGGGGTTGAGCGCTGGCGATACAGTCGATTTGGAGACGCAGGACGGCCAGTTTGTGGTGCGTCGGCCCTCCAAGGGGCTTGAGCGGATCCGCGCACGCCTGGCCAAATACATCGATCCTGGCACCGACCTGCAAGCTGAGCTCAAGGCGCAGCGGGTAGAGGATGCGCAGCGTGGCTGACGCTCTCCTCGATACCTCGGTTCTGATCGCATTCGCTATGGGCGAGGCTCACCACATTGATGAGGACAAGCTGCTGTCAGGCGCTGCCGTGTCCGCCGTCAACCTGGCCGAGTTTAGGTCCGTGCTGCTGCACAAGAACGTAGAGGCCGACGACATCGATGCGACCATCCGCGACTTCAACCTCAAGGTGCTGCCCTTCGGATCGGCGGAAGCCCAGATTGCCGGAAACCTGGTCCCAGCTGCTCGGCCGCTCAGGATCGGCCTTGGCGATTGCGCGTGCATCGCCACCGGCATTGTCACCGGCCTGACGGTGTGGACGGCCGATCGCGACTGGACCAAGCTCGACGTCCCCGCCGAGATCAACCTGATCCGCTGATCGGTGGCGCAAGACCTCCTCCCCATTTGCGCGCAACTGCCCGCCGACCTCGCGGCCGAGATCGAAGGCGCGCGCGAGACGCGCGCGGCCGCAAAAGCACCGTCCACGCAGAAGGCCTATGCCTCCGATTGGAACCGCTTCTGTCAGTTCTGTGAGGCCCGGAACGTCGAGGCGCTGCCGGCGCATCCCGACATCGTAGCATTGTTCATCCACGTCGAGGCTGAAGCTGGCATTGCGCCAGTGACGATTGGCCGCCGCGTGGCCGCGATCGTGCACCATCATCGAGATGCCGGGCTCGCGTCTCCTACCGCGCGCGACGACGCCGGGGTCATCGCCGGAATGCTCGCCGGCGTGCGGCGTAGTATGCGCGGAAAAAGGAGCAAAAGTCGCCGGTACAAGCTGATGTGTTGAAGGCGATGTTAGCGACGATCGAGGGCATGGGGGTTCGAGCCAGGCGCGACCGGGCGATCCTGGCGCTGGGCATGGCCGGGGCGTTCCGCCGCTCCGAATTGGCGGGGCTCAGGCTCGAGGATCTCAAGTTCACTAACACGGGCCTAAGGATCACCATCCCCAAGTCCAAGCGCGACCAGGAGCGCGCGGGCCAGACGATCGCCATCCCTGAAGGTCGCTTCATTCGCCCAGTTACGCTGCTGCGGCACTGGCTACACGCGGGCGAGCTTGACCGGCCTGATCTCGCCTCCGGAAAGCCGCGGACGGGCCCGGTGTTCCTGCGCCTGACCCGTTCGGACGTCCCCACCAGCGCCGCCATCACCGATAGGACGGTAGCGCGCTTGGTCAAAACGGCCGCTGCCGCGGCTGACCTCGATCCTTCGCTCTATTCCGCGCACTCACTGCGCGCCGGCTTCCTTACCGAAGCGGCAGCGCGGCGAGCGAACCTGTTCAAGATGAAGGATCACAGCCGGCACAAGTCGCTCGATACTGTGGCAGATTATGTTCGGGATGCCGCGATGTTCGACGATCATGCCGGCGACGGGTTTTTGTAGCGGGGTTGATGCCGACAAGGGGTCCGGTGAGAGGATGTCCGGAATCGTACGCTAGGCCCTCGGCGGACGGGAACGGCACTGAGTGGTGGATAGCTGCCCTGGCCGGTTTTGGTCAAACGGTGACGATAGCTGCCGTTAAATCGTGGTAGCGGCGGCGCCTGCTCCCCGACCAACTCACGCCGTTCATCAGCACGAGAGCGAACGTCGGCTTGTTCCAAGACCCGCCGTTCGGCTGAAGTAATCCTGCCAGGCGTCAACGCGCCTAAGTCCGTCGTTCGGGATCGTTGACGCTATTCCCGAAAGCAGTCCTTCGTTCATGTTGGGCCAAGGCCTGGCACAGCCCTCTTTCTTTTCATCAAAACTACTAATGGAGGTCGGTCAGCGCGAATGATAGCTCTTGACGGTTGCGGCCATCGGCAGGCCGACAGCACTTCGGTTCAAGAGATGGAGGATGTCGATCAGTTGCAACGCTGGCAAGGTATGGGGCTGCTTGCAAAATCATTTCGAAGTAACGCCGACTACGTTGCCTTGAAGCTGTTAGCGAGATTCGTCACAGCTGTAGCGAGGGCGTCAACATCCTTCATGGAATTGAACAGCGCGGGCGTAACCCGCACGCACGCCCCTTTCTCGATGCCGGTGCGGTGAACGGTGAAGATCCCATACTGGTCCAGCAAAGCAGCGGCGAGCTGGCGGTTGCCTTCCTTGCTGGTGATGTCCCGTAGGCGCAAGGATGTGATCGCGCCATATAGGGTCGGATCGTCCGGCGTCAGCACCTCCACGCGCGGGATGTGGCGCACCTGAGCTACCCAGCGATCCCGCAATGCGCGAAGGCGCAGCATGCGGCGTTCGTCGCCGATCCTTTGATGAAACGCCAGCGCTGCGGGAGCGGTAAGGATTGCGGCGAAGTCGCTGGTGCCCGTGTGTATGCGACTCCAGATGCCGTGATCCCCAGCCTCAGCAGGATCAAGATCGATCCGGTCCAACGCGGACTTGCGGATGTGGATTGCGCCCAGACCGAGTGGAGCACCGAGCCACTTGTGGCAGTTCACGCCCACAAAGTCGCAGTCGAGCGAGGCGATGTCCGCATCGCACTGATACCAGCTATGCGCCGCGTCGACGATCGCATCGATCCCGCGGGCGCGCGCCATCGCTGCGATCTCTCGCACCGGAATAACCAGGCCGGTACGATGGCTGAGGCGAGTGAGCAGCACCAGCTTCAGCCTCGGGCTCTCCTCGAACGCGCGCGCATAAGCTTCGATGAGGTTCTCGCGGGTAGCGGGTTCCGGTAACGTGATGCGCATGACGCGCGCGCCGTGTTGGCGGGCGAGACTGTCCATGCACGCCTGCATGGAGTCGTAGTCGAGATCGGCGTAGAGTATGCTGTCTCCTTGCTTAACCCGATTGTAGCCGAGGATCAGGGCCTTCAGCGCTTCGGTAGCGTTACGGGTGAATGCGAGTTCGTCCGCCGGTACGCCCATTGCTTCGGCGAGCTGATTGCGCACCGCGTTGGCGTCGGCGGCGAAGCCACGCCGTGAATAGTAGCTGGTATCGCGATTCACGCGTGCGAGGTTCTCACGGTAGGCGGCGAGAACGGCGCGCGGCATCATTCCCCAGTTGCCGTTCTCTAGCTGGATGACCTCCCGGGTGACGTCGTACTGGGCGGCAATCTGCTGCCAGTAAACCTCGTCGGTGGTATCAGGGGCAACGGGGGCGACCTGTGCCTCTAAGCGCGACGCCAACGGCGCGAGCGCCAGTGCTCCTGCCAACATCGTGCGCCGGTCCAGGCCGCCCTGCACCATCAGAACGTCACCCCAAGGCGGATGTAGTACTGGCCCCCGTCCGTGTCGTACGGCGCGTTGCGGGAGTAGATCAGGCCGCGCACAGCCTGATTGGTCGCTTCATCGGGGTAGCTGTCGAAGATGTTCTCCGCACCCACGCGCAGCGTCAGGTGTTCGTCGAAGGTGTATGCGGCCGAGAGGTCGAACAGGGTCATCGCGCCGAAGTCTTGGAAGATCTCGCCGGTGGCGTTGCCCGAGACGTCCGTCCAGCCACCGTAATAGCGCGCTCGGCCGAGCACTGAGACCGGGCCTAGTTCATAGCCAAGCGTGGCTGTGGCATTATGCTTCGGAAGCCGGTCCTCGAAGATGCGCCGCTGCGTGGCGTTGCCCACGGCGGCGGTGCTGCCCGACAGCACCTTCGTGACGTTGTAGTTGTAGGCTACAGTGGCGTTCATACGCCCGGCGCCAAGCATTGCGGCATAGCTCAGCACGGCGTCGATGCCGCGAGTGCGCGTATCGAAGTCGTTGGTGAAGTAGCTGATAGATGTGAAGCCTTCCGGGTTCGGGTAGCCAGCTGGAACCGCAAATGTGCGCGACTGGCTGAACCGGTCTGTGAGCTTGATCTGGTAGGCATCCAAGCTGCCGGTCAGCCCGAATTCCGTGCGGAACGTGAGGCCGGCGGTAATCGTCTTGGACTTTTCGGGCGTCAGCGCCTCGGCGCCCAGCAGCACTGCGAGCGGGTCACTAGGGGATAGGCGGCCTTGCGTGTAGATGGTCTGCGTGGTGGTATCGAGGCCCTGAACCGTGGCGCGGGTGTTGAGTTGGCCCGGTGTCGGCGCACGGAACCCCGTCGAGTACGTGGCGCGAAGGCCCAAACCGTCAGTCGGATCGACACGCGCCGACAGCTTGTAGTTGAACGTGTCGCCAAAGGCCGAGAAGTCCTCGTAGCGACCCGCGGCGCCTAAGGTTAGCTGGCTCACCGGCTTCCACTCGAGATCGACGTAGCCGGCATAGCTGGTTTGGCTCCAGGTGCCCACACGATCGGGGCCAAAGCCAGGGAAGCCGTTGGAGCCGCTGGCAAGGCCAGTCGCTGCACCCGGACCGATCAAGTAGGAGGCTTCCTCGCCCGCGCTGACCTCGTAAGTCTCGCGACGGCGCTCGGCACCGAAGGCTACGTTGATTGGCTCTGCGGCGCCCACGCTCAGGCGGTAGACGAAGTCGGCATTGAGGTTGGACTCACGCTGGTGCAGCGCGCCCATGTAGAAGCTCGTCGGGCTCAGCGGACCCATTGAGGCGTTCAGGCTCTCCTTCATTCCGTACTCGATGGTGCTGCGGCCCCAAGATCCGCTCAGGTCGTAGCTGAAGACGTCGCTGGGATCGCCCCGGAGGCCGCCGACGGTCTGCAGGTCGCTATTTTTTGTGGTGAGGCGCGGCGTGAAACCAGCGGGGTACAGGTCCGAAAAGGAGAAGCCCGGAAAGACGCTGCTGGCGCGATAGACGCTGGCCGTGGCGTCGGGGTTGCGCCAGTTGAAGTCGGTCTGCCCCTCACCCGATTGGGCGACGAGAAAGCCATAGACCTGCACAGCGTCGCTGAAGGCATACTTTGCGTCGATCGCGCCGCGCAAGCGCGTCTCGTCAGGCTGGCCCCAACGCTGGACCGGGTTTGGCACGTTCAGTTGTGGGTTGGACTCCTGAAACTCAATCGCGTCTGGGCGCTGGCGTGTACGGGAAGTGGCTTCGGCCTTGTCGTAGTCACCAGTGAGAACGACGCTGCCACTTTCGCCAAGGGCTATGCCGCCGCGCATCCCGACCTGATAGTTGTTGCCGTCCCCCTCGTAGTATTGCGAGAATTGCGAGTAGGCGCTCATGCCCGGCTCGTCCTCAAGGATGATGTTGATGACGCCGGCGATCGCGTCGGAGCCATACTGGGCGGCGGCGCCGTCGCGGAGCACTTCGATGCGCTTGATCGCCAGCGAAGGAATGCTGGCGAGATCGGCCGCTTGCGCACCGCGTGTGCCGAGCAGGGCCGAGCGGTGGTAGCGTTTGCCGTTCACCAGGACGAGGGTTTGGTCGGGCGAAAGCCCGCGCAGCGTTGCCGGGCGCACGAAGGCTTGGCCGTCTGCCGCAGGGAGGCGCTGGACGTTGAACGAGGGCAGAAGCTGCGCGAGAGTGTCGTTGATGTCACCCGACACACTTGAGCGGACTGTCTGCGCGGGAAGAACATCGACCGGAGCGAGCGTATCGAACTGTGTGCGCGAACGCTCGCGCGTGCCGGTTACGATGATGCCGGCATCGTCGGCAGAGGCCAGAGAGCTGCCTGGAGCCCCGGGTGCAGTTTGGGCGAGAGCCGGGAACGAGGCGAGCGACAGCGCGAGCAGGCTCGCACCGGTGAGGATTTTCATGAATACCCTGTTTTCTGCGACCGCCGGCAGTGCCCGGCGCGGCCCCGCTAAGCGTGGACAATGACCGGTCGATGACAGAGCGGACAGATGTGACTCTTGATCTGCGCCGGCAGGTTTATCCACAGCTGGAGGATTTCGAGTTCTAGCCACCCGCCGAGAGAGGATGCTGGCATGCCTACTATCACTGGCACGAACACGACAGGCGAGCCCGGCCCACTCAGGAAGGCCATCGACAATTTCGTCGCGCCACCGGACGCGGTCTTGGTCGCAGGGGTGAAGTCCCGGAGGACTGGGCTCCCATGGCCCAGTACCTCGCTGTCGATGAATTCAAGCGCGTGGGCGCCTACCTGGAAGAGCTAGACTACAACTCGCATTGTGAATTCCTAACGCCCTGGGCAGCAAGCGACACCCGGTTCGAAATGACAGAGTATCACTCCAACGAGGTGGGGAAACGCCTTGTTCCAGGAGATCGAGGAAGGGCACTATCGCGGCAGCAGACGACCACTTTCGGTCAGTGGGCGGTCGATGCTTGAGCGGCTGCTTACGATAAAAGCTGCCATACGTGTCGTCGAATGAAGGGCAGCCTATCGATCGAGTGCCTAAAATGACACGCCGCCTTTTTTGTCGTGCGAGAAAACAATGCTATGCGAACAGCGCGCAAGTCAGGCCAACTCAAGCCGGTCCGCCAAAGTCTCGCGAGCGATTACACCCTTGGCCATAAGCAACGCTCGGACGACCGTTGGCCGGACCCAGAAGAACCGTGCGGCTTGCGCCATCTGCTCCTCGGTTGGCCGAGAAAAATTAACGAAGCGACGCAGTGCTTCCACTGGCACCAGCAGCTCTTGCGCGAACCGGCGCTGAAATTTTTGGCGGTCCGTCTTGGCTCTGCTGATCACGCCGAGACGTGTTTCCCGGGTCCAGATGATGTCGCCGATATGGCGGGCAATCTCAAATCGACGGTCCATCGCCGTATCAAACTGGAGCGCGGCACGCGATGTGCGATCATCAGTGCTCAGGTTTGCACCGAAAGGAAGTTGCCGGGCGGTTGCGGTAGCGGTTTTGAGAGTTTCCCACCGCACACCCAACATGTCGCCCAGATCGTGCCAGTAGACCCGTTCACCCAACCCGAGCGCCGTGCGAAGGCTTGTCGCGGCGTCCTCTGCCGCCTGCCACGGGATCTGCGAGGACCGTCCCATCGGCGTCCGGTTGAGAAATTCGTCCATTCTAAAGATTACTGCCGAGGCTTCAGCGGCCTCAAGCACGCGATGCAGCGCGTGCGGTGCGATAATGCCGGGTGCAGCTACCGCCGCCTCGTCGATCGCTCGCTCGCCTAGTCTCTCTTCATACGCCACCATCGCGCTGATGACGTCCTGCGGAGACCGGTCGGGATCAAATCCGAGGCATGCTTCCAATCGGCGCCACCCTGCCAGTTCCTCGTCGTCGCGCTCCGTGCGGAGTTGCTCGATGAGCGCTTGCAGCGGCACCGCATCGTTATGCGAAGCGCAGCGATCGAGCACTGACTGCAGCAGGGTATCGACACCGGTCTCATAATGCGCTGCTTCAATGGAGAGCGGCTTTTGCAGCAGATAACTGACGCTCTCGTCATCGATCGTGCGCAAGTTCGAAGGGGAGACGATGACGCGGTCGCCGACGCCGTAGAACATGAGCGGCGGCCATGCTTCGTCACCTGGGCCGGAACTGAGCTCATGGGCAAGCCGCCAATCCGGCGACGGCGATCGTGCATCGTCGATCGGTTCCCACCTAAGCCGCCACCAGTTCTCTGCAAACCAGAAAGCGAGTCTAACGGTCGAAGCTCGGAAATAATCGCGGCCGTGGTTGTCAGCAACGTCAAATAGCCGCGTTAGGACATGCTCGCGCAGAGAAATCTTCACGTCCGCAACATCGGACGTGTCGAGGCCGTTCATCGGCCACCGAAGATCAATTGCAAAGTCCACGAGTCGTCAGCTATAGAAATCCTGGGCGGCTCGCAACGCGGCAATGATTGAATCCGCATTGGGAGCACGCGCTGCGGCACACCGCTCAGCATGCTCCTCGAAGCGGTCGATCACCTTGCGCGCCATCGCGTCCGACCTTCGGACCGGGTAGCCATGGTAGAGCGGCTTAGTCGCGTTGGTGATCGCGAATTCGTAAATCCAGCCGTTGTCATCAATCGTCCAGAGCTTGGCTGGCACTTCCTGGCGCTCCTGCTCGCTGAACAGGCCGGCGGCAATCCCGCGTTTCAACAGTGGCATGATCCGACGCGCGTCATCGATCGTGAATCCTGCGTCTTCGCAAAACGTGCGATCAGGGGCGTAGCCGTGAAACGCCGCGAGATCCCATAGCTCGGGGTTGCGCTTGTGCTTGCCATAGCCTTCGTACTCTGCGCGGCCGAGAAGGTCGCTGATTGCCGCCGCGGACGGCGTCATCGGACTGAGCGATCGCTTATCATTTTCAGACGACCGGGGCGGCAAATCTCGGGGGGTTGGCTGCTTCCTCACATTCGTGACACCGGCTTAGAACGGCGCGCTTCCGACAGAGCTCAGATCCTTTCCAAACGACGCCGCGGGTCGAACGAGTACTGCCATATCCACGCGTGGTTCGCGCGAAAACGCAATAGGCACGGTGCCCCGGGCGATTTTCGATCATCTTACGGACTTGGCACACCCGAGCCAAGTCTGATGCGGGAGTGACGAATGCCCGACTTCAGTCAAACAACGACGGCATGAGCGAAGGATGGCACGTCGGCTGCAAACGAGAGCTGTCGTTCGGCGCGGCCGTCGGAAATGGCGGCTTCGATCCATGGGCTGCCGGCGGGCTCATCGGCCACGACGACGATACTCCCTCGCCGAACCCGCGTGATGTCCGTTGCTGCGAAGGCGAAGTGTCATCAGCCCTTCAGGCCACCGAACATCGACCGGATCTCCGCATCGCTCATATTGCGATGGGACGTGACGCCGCCTCCGCGGTATCCCTCCTCCGGATCGTCCCGCGGCTCATGCTCCTCCAACGCCTCCCGCCGCCATCGGATGTCGCGCTTCACTGTGTCGGACGAGAATCCGCGCTTCTCCATCAGTGCGAGCAGGCTCCTCTCGAACTCGTCGAGGGTCGTGATCGTCTCGAGGTCGCTGTCCACGCTGCGCGTGAAGGTCCACATGGCGGATTGGACGGCGGTCGCGGCCCGCTCTTGATCGTTGCCGTGGGTGAACAGCGCCTCGTCCATGCTCTCGATGTCCTCGAGCGGCAGGCACATCGCCCTCTTCTCGAGCATAGTGGCGGCAGCTTCCGTGGCGACTGATCGAACGCGTGCCTCCACCGCGGTCGGCAGGAGCGTCATCGCGGACCTCTCGAGTAGCGAGCAGATCTCCCGAACCTCCTCCTCGTCGACCCCCTCCTGCTCGATCCCTATCAGTGCCGCGAGCATCCTGTCGATCAGCCCTTGGTCACGGAACTCGTCGCAGAGGTCGAGGGCGAGCTCCAGATACGCGAAGCGCGGCGCCCTGCCGCCATCGCGAACCCTGTCGAGTGCCGCGGTCCAGACCGGCGTCGAACCCTTCCAGTCGCCCCGACGGGCACGAAAGATCGCGAAGCATTCGCCGAGCTCGCTGGCGGTCTCGATGCAGGGGACGATAAGCGGCATCAAGCGATCGACCCGAATGACGTCCCGGAGATAGTCGCGGAGGCCAGGATTGGTGAAGTGGACGAGATTGTTGAGGAGGCTGAGGGCTGAGCCCTCGATCTCCTGATAGGCGGCTCGGAACCGAGCCTCGATCTCCGAGGGGCGCAGAGTGTTGCCAAACGCCATGGCGACGCGCACGAAACTGTCTTTCAAAAGAGTGATCCCAACGAACGCGCCGTTGATCACCATCGCGAGAAGCACCGTTCGCGCATCATCGGACATGTGCTGTCTGTAGGGCCGGTCCCAAAGCTCGTGCGGATTGTCGAGGACGTGCTGGATCAGCTCGCGCGTGGGCCGCTCATCAAAGGCGAGATACTCCGACCGCGTCAGCATCTCGATCAGGCGCGGATTGAAGTTCTTGTGGTCTATCATGGCCAGATAGAAGCCGCCTTTGAGAATGGCGTCTTTCTGGATCTCGGTCAGGCCAGAGAAGTGGATGTGGTTGTAGAGAATCCGCGCCTTCGCCTCGCGGGTGTAGGCGCCGACATTCAGGATGTAGCTGCGGACTCCCCTTGCCGCGCCGAGGCGGGCCGACAGCATCTTCGCCTGCGCAAGCACGTAGTCGCGCGTCGTGAGGATGAACCTGAGATCCTTCTGAGCCGCCACTCGGGACAGCAGGGGCGGCAGCCTCGCATCCAGGCCGCGGACGTGGTCCGCAGAGAGACCGACCTGGCCAAGGAAGTCGTCGAAGAAGATCAGACGCCTCTCGCCCTCGCTGGCGGCCGCCATTGCCTCCTCGACATCGTCCACGACGAAGATCCGCCAACCCTGCTCGGCATGGCGCCACAGCAGGATCTGAGCCAGCGTGGTCTTCCCGACGCCCGGCGCGCCCGCGATGATCAAGGCCCCCGTGTCCGCCAGCAGCGTCTCCGCGTCGGCCACGCTCTGGTTTTGAACAAAGCGCGGTATCATGCCCCGGATGATTTCCAGCTCCGCCGCGGTCCGGTTATAGACTCCGCTGTGGATGATGCGCTCCAGCACGGCCGAGCTCGCCATCCACAGCTTGAAGTGGCGCTTCTCTACCTCCGGATGGAGGCGGAGGAGATTGTTGAGATCCTCGCGGCCCAGGATGTCGGCCTCCGCTAGCGGCACCTCCGGCATCGCCGCCACGATCTTGGCCTTCAGCGCCTGCGTCATCGAGACGGATGTCGCCAGCAGGTATCGGCTCGGCGCGAGAGCGATCGCCTTGGGGCATTCAAGACGCATCGCCCGCACCAGAGCCGCTGGGCCGCTGCGGGCGTAGTGCTTCGCCTGCACGACGATCTGCTGCGGTCCAGACATGTATCTTACATCGACGCCCTGATCCCTGCCGGGCCCGAAGCTCTCCAGCCTCCGCGACCAATAGGCCTGCAACAAGTCGCGGACGAGCTCTTCGAAATCGAGAGGGGAGAGATCGTGGAAGTCGTTCATGTCGAGCGCTGCAGTCTCCGAATTTTCCTGCCAGAAGGAAAGAAGGAAATGATCAGAGCAGCCGGTCCGCGCCTCGCCTGATTCCATCCCGCCGCACCGATCCCGCTCGGCCAATCTCGGAAAACGCTATGACGATCGATCTCACGCGCCCGGTCGGCGCGATGCCTGCACGAAGGCAGAGCTGGAGAACGGACAGGAGAAGTCCCGCTGCCTGCTCCTTGGCCCAGACTCTGTCGCTCCCTCATAGCCGGTCGGCGCTGTGCTGGACGTCGGCTTCTAGCGGGACCTGCCCTTCGACACATCACCTCGGAACGGCAGGAGAGTCCCAAACCTCGCCTTTCTCCTCAGCCTTCCAACTTCATGAACAAAAGGCGGCTCTCAGGGAGTGGATCTGGATGGTCGAACGTCGGCTTTGTCGGCGTGAGCGGACGAGCTGTTTTCGTCAGGGATGTCGTGGCAAGCGGACGTGATCGTCAGCGCGGCGCATACCGTTCGAGCATCGGGGGGCGGTGAAGGCATTCGGCGAACTTGAAGGGCCGAGTACATAGCGGAGCTACGTCCGCTGCGCCGGGATGGAGCGGGTTCATCAAGATGATGTCTGCCTCCTGAAGAACCGCCGATTGTACCGCCACGATCAGAGACCGCCTTTCTGCTGCCCAGGCATCGACAAAGGCGGCCTTACCGTCATCCGTAAGCTCATGCGGGATACGCTCTGCTTCCTGGCTAATCGTGGTCCACCCGAGAACAAAGTCAGCATCGAACGCCTCAGCGGTTGCCTGTGCGTACCTCAGGGCCACGAGCACAGCCAACCCGGCTTCGCTGGCGAAGTTCACCAGAGGCGTGCCCGGGGAAGAGTAGCGGCCGCCTAGCTTCGCTGCTCCTGCGCCATCAAGCGCGACGTGTTCTGGACGCGTAAGCCGCCATACTTTCATCGTTGAGGAATAGCAGACCACTCACCAGATCTCCAACCGCGGTAAGCGGGCTCTTGGGCGTGTCCGGAAAGGCAGCTCGCGCCCGAGGCTGTGTAAAAACGCGAGGCTGTGCTAGAGTTTTCCCGCATTTGCGGGAGGCTTTGGAATGGGCCGTTTCGTTCAAGGCTACAACCTGCAGGCAGCGGTGGATGCCGAACACCACCTCATTGTCGCGCATGAAGTGGTGAACGAGGGCAATGACCGGCACAACTCGCGCCC
>NZ_JBEWLY010000006.1:0-23750 GCF_040534015.1 Novosphingobium kalidii | reverse complement strand
CCACCAGCGCTAGGCTTTCCCGGGTGTAGTCGTCGACCACACAGGATGCGGAACCGCCGGCTGCAAGTCAGAGTGTCGGAGACGAAGTCCAGCGACCAACGGTGGTTCGGGCCGTCCGGCAGCAGCGGCGCCCGCCTGCCCAGGGCGCGCTTGCGGCCACCGCGACGACTGACCCGCAGGTTCTCTTCGCGATAGACCCGCAGCAGCTTCTTGTAGTTGGGCGTCATGCCCTCGCGAGCCAGCAGATAGCCGAGACGCCGATAGCCGAACCGGCGACGCTCGGCCGTCAACTCGCGCAGACGCTGCCGCAGCAGGCCATCATCCGGTCGCAACGATCGATATCGGATCACGCGGCGGCTCACGCCAATCAGGTTGCACGCCCGACGCTCGCGCAAGCCGTGATGCTCACGGGCATCGGCGACGGCATCCCGCTTAGCGGCGGGCGTTACCACTTTTTTGAGGCCAGATCCTTCAGCACCACGTTGTCGAGCATCGCCTCGGCCAGCAGCTTCAGTCGGCTGTTCTCTTCCTCGAGCGTCCGAAGGCGCCGGGCCTCCGACACCTCCAGCCCGCCATACTTCGACTTCCACTTGTCGAACGTCGCCGAGTTGATCCTGCAATCAACCGCGGCGAGTTGATACGCTGCGGGCACGAGACTAATGGTCAGGCGCGAGGCGCCAGCCTGGTGCGCGTTCTCGCAGAGACGATTGCTGCGCATCGGCCTGCATGAACGAGTGGCCGAACTTGAGACGCGGATCTGAATGGTCGATCGGTGGGTCATCCAAACGGTCTGTCGACGACGCCCAGGGCGGCGATCAACATCCAGACCGCCATCGCCATCATCATCAGGTTCTCGGTCAGAGACACGAAGCCGAGCGGCACGTTGCTGGACCCACCAACACAGGCGCACTTCAGTTCACTCCTGTCGACATAGACGGCCTTGAAGACAGACACCGCGCCGATCGATCCGATGAACAGGGCGATAGGCACCGATAGCCAGGTCAGCGCACCCGAGATCATCAGCACGCCCGCCAGTCCTTCGGCGAACGGATAGACATAGGAATATCCAACCCAGCGTTTCGCCAGCAGGTCGTAGTTGAGGAACATCGTGGCGAAGCTCTCGATGTTTTGGAGCTTCAGAAGCGCCAGCACGGCCATGCTGAAGCCAATGAACCACTCCCCGGCACGGATCGTAAACGGCGTGCCATAAACGGCATAGCTGACAGCCAGCGCCATCAGCGCCGTCATTGCAAACAGCGCTGCCACCGGCTTGTATGTAGTCGATTTGGGATCGGGAACGGCCCTCCCGAAGTGCCGCCGCAGATCGTCATACCCGCCGACCCGCTTACCTCCGATGAAGGTCTGCGGCGTTGTCTTAACGCCGTGTTCGGCCTTGAACGCATCGGTTTCCTCGCGCGTGCGCAGCCAATGATCTTCTACCGCATAGCCTTCCCGGCGCAGGAGATCCTTGGCCTTGAGGCCATAAGGGCAAACATGCTTGTCCATTACCATACGGTAGACGATGGCGCGGCGGGGTTCGGCAGGCGAAGTCATTGCAGCATCTTTCGTTGGTATCCGTTGGGCTGCCACCCATATAGGGGCTGTACCATGGTACGGAGTCAAGAGGTGTCTGGATTAACGATTGCCGGTCTTGCGCGTTCGGGTGGCGTGGGGGTCGAGACCGTGCGCTACTACCAGCGGCGTGCCCTGCTGGAGACGCCGGATCGACGGGGCGACATTGGTCAGGCGGGTGGCATCCGGCGATATGGTGAGGCCGACGTTCGCCGCCTTCGCTTCATCCGATCGGCCCAGGCCGCGGGCTTCACGCTTGAGCAGATCGCGGAATTGCTTGCACTCGACGCCACCGATGATCGTGCGCGGGCACGCGAACTTGCCAGCGTGCGCATTGCCGCGCTCGACGCGAAGATTGCCGAACTGGAGGGAGCACGCGCATCGCTACGCCGATTGGCAGAGGAGTGTGGAAGCAGTTCGGAAGGGCGGTGCCCGATTATTTCATCGTTCGAGGATTCCTAGGCTGGGAAACCGATCTCCTCAGTGCGGCTGGCGCAGGAAATGGCAGCAATGCACGCTTGGGTTCTCCGCACGTTTCGAACGCCATCTGAACCGCGTAAGGTCCGCAGAATGTCGCGTCGAGGCAAGAAGAAGCGCTAAGCTCGGCTAACGATGCTGCACGGCCGGCGCCTTTGAACTGCCTATTCAACCTCGGCCATTCGCCTCAAGCCGCGCCACGGCACCTCTGAACGCCGGACATCGTCCTCAAGCATGGCTGCCGCCATTTTCGCCCGGCGGGCTGCCGCGAGCAATGATGGGTCCGACACTCAGGTACGAATTTGCAGCATGCCGCTAGAGTTCGGCGGATCGAGCCGCATTTTCACGACGTCGAGCAGGGAGACGCCACCAGGGCGTCCCAGGGAACTGATGATGCTCGTGATGATAACCGCCGAAATGGAAGCATGTCAGGAGCGACAGGACAGGGGCAATCCTGATGCTGTGCGCGCGGTGGTCGTCGGCGAAAGGCTCGTCACGCTCGCGGTGTGGCAACCATGTGCCGAACACGAACAACTGCGCTACCGCTCCCAGCGCCGGCACCGCCCAAAAAATGGCGATATTGCCGAGCGGCGCCCCTAGCACCACGGTATAAACCAGCGCGACCAAGGTAATGCGCGCCATCTGCGCGTTGGAATAATACGTGCGGAAGAATTGGCCGAACCAGCCAAGCAGGCTCGGGTCGCCGCCGTGAAAGTCGGGATCGCCTGCTCTACCCGTGCGCTCGTGATGGAGGTGATGCCGCGGCAACAGCGCGGCATAGGACAAGCAGGCGTAGAGGGTCAGACATGTCACGCCGATCGCGCGGTTCAGCCGCGCATGATGGGGGGCGAGCGCGCCATGCATCGAATCGTGGGCGATGATGAACAGTCCGGTACTCAGCCATGTCTGGACGAGAACCATCAGCGTGGCGAGCGGGATCGCGGCAAGGCTCCAGCGCCAAAAGAAGATGCCGATGATATGGATCGCCAACCACGCCGAGATGATTGCAGCTGCGAGCACAACTCCGATCCGCGTCTGACGCCGCAGGACGTCTGGAAGCAGGGAGTCCGCTGCGTTCACTGGTCCGCTGCTGCCGGCATCGCGTCGGACGTCTCGACCGGATACGCGACCCGTCGCTGCGGATCGGCGTTGGCTCGCAGCTGTGCCTTTAGCACCGCCGGCTTGCGGGCGAACAGAAAACCGTGGCTGACGGTCCCATGCTTGCCTTGGACGGCATGATGCAGCCGATGCGCCTGCAGCAGCAGCTTGAAGTAGCCTCGCTTGGGCACCCAGCGGAAGCCGCCGCGCTGGTGCACCAGCATATCGTGGACGAAGGCATAGATGCCGCCATAGACGGTGATGCCGAGCGCCGCCCACCATAGCGGTTCCCACCACAGTCCGACGATGAACAGCACAATCGGCACGATCGCGAAGACGACGGCATAGAGATCGTTTTTCTCAAACCAGCCCTCATGCTCTTCGTGATGCGACTTATGCCAGCCCCAGCCCCAGCCATGCATGACATAGCGGTGCGCTGCCCATGCAAAGCACTCCATGAACAGGACCATTGAGACGACGATCGCGAGCTTTTCCAGCCACGTCATCAGTTTCGGACACCACGATTGGCGAGGGACGAATGCACCGATCTCAGCATGTCATCCCTATACTCCTTATGGCCTCGACATGCGAGCTGGAACTGGCCGGTCGGGGGGCGTAGAAGCCGGGCTTGCCGTTGCCCGCAGAGCTCGCGGACAACGGCCGTTCAGCGGATGTCAGCTACCAAGTGTTAACTGGGCCAAGCTGATCGCCAACTCATCTTTGCGGAACGGCTTCGTGAGCCGCGGCAGGTCGGGATCGACGCCATCATACTCGGCATACCCGGATACTAACAGTACCGGCATACTAGGTGTAATCGTGCGCACTTCACGAGCCAGCTCGGTTCCGCTGATGCCCGGCATCAAGTGATCGGTCACGAGGAGGTTGAATTGCGTATCTCCACCCAAGAGAAGAAGCGCTTCCTCGGCCGAAGCGGCTTCCACCACCGCATACCCTAGGTCATTCAGCATGTCTGCGGTGCTCATTCGCACAAGATCTTCATCGTCAACCAGAAGAGCCGTTCCGCGCATCTCAGGCAGCTCAGAAGTTCTTGTTGCTGGCTTGGTGGTCTCCAGCTCGGCTGTGCTTAGAGGCAGCCAGAGCTCCACGTTGGTGCCGTGGCCAAGTCGGCTCTGGATTGTCAGTCCGCCACCGAGCTGAGATGCAAGCCCATGCACCATCGAGAGGCCGAGCCCCGTGCCTCTGCCGATGCCCTTGGTCGAGAAAAACGGCTCGACGGCACGTGCGATCGTTGCCTCGTCCATGCCTGCACCGGTGTCAGCGACTGACAAGCAAAGATACGTGCCGGGTTGCAGCTGGGAACGATGACCCGCGTCTACATTCTCCGCCGCGGCAGAAATGCGGAGCGTTCCACCACCGTTCGCCATGGCATCACGCGCGTTCACGGCGAGGTTTAACAGTGCCATCTCGAGCTGGTTCGGATCGGCTTGCGCCGCCGGCAGGTGGTCGGGCACCTTGATCAAAATCTTGATCTGCGGCCCCGTGGTGCTTGCGACCAGATCGGCCATATCGGCAACCAGCTTAACTATGTCGACCGGCACCGGCTGAAGCGGCTGACGACGAGCAAATGCGAGAAGCCGCTGGACCAGCGTCTTGGCCCGCTCCGCCGACTGCATTGCGCCGGCGATCAAGCGCTGTTCGCGTTCGTTGCCGAGCTGCTTTCGCTGCAGCATGTCGAGCGAGCCCACGATCGGGGTGAGCAGATTGTTGAAGTCGTGCGCGACGCCGCCGGTCAACTGACCCATTGCCTCCATCTTCTGGGATTGCCGGAGCGCCTCCTGCGCTTCGGCAAGCTGCGCGTCCCGGCGCAGGCGCTCCGTCACGTCCGTCGCGAACTGCAGAATACCCACCTGCTCGCCGGTTTCGTCGCGTAGGGGCCGAAAATTGATTTCGTAGTGAGGGCGAAGACCGTCATCGCTGCCGAATTCTCTGACAAAGGTGACCGGCTTACCGCGCATGCCCTGAGCCCAGCCGATCCGGACCTGCTCCCGCTCGGGCCGGTCGGCGAGCAGGTCGATCACATTGTCGCCCGTCTTTGGGCGAATGCCGTAGATGCGTTCGAACTCATCCGCATTCGCGGCATTCAGGGCAAGGATATTGTAGTCGAGGTCAATCGCCATGATCATGACGTCCGTCATCTCTACCAGTTTGGCGAGCACGTTCCGCTCGGCGATCGCCTCCGCCACGCGTGCCTCAAGCGTTTCGTTCAGCTCACGAAGCCGGTCCTCGGCGCGCGCGCGTTCGATCGCTGCTTTGACGCGCTCCCCAACCTCGCGGAACAGGCCTTCCTCGGATGCGCTCCATTGCCGAGGCGTGGCGCTCTGAAGGGCCAGCATGCTTACCCAATGTTCGTTCTCGAACAACACGACGTCAAGATAGGCACTAACCTGCCTGGCCAGGAGCCCGGCGCGCGCGTCATCGCTGAACCGTCGGTCTGTGCGCACATCATCGACCTTGACGATCGGACACTCGTGATACGCGCGCAGCAGATCGGGACCAAAGGCCTCCAGATCGTGCTCGCCAACCAGGGACTGGACGCCTTTCGTGTAATCGCGCTCGACTCGCATTACGCTGCCGAAGAACTCAGCGTAGAACACCCGGCTCAGGCCGAAGCGTTCCCCGAGCTGCTGAACCGCCGCCGAAGCAATCTCTGCCGGCGTCCTGAGCAAACGTAGCGCATCCGAGAGTGAAAGAAGAAAGGCCTGCCGGGCCTCGCTTTCGCGCAGTTGCGCCTGCACCGAGGTTCGCTCAATCGCATCGGCGGCCTGCCGGGCAAGCACGTCCAGGAGCTTTAGGTCGCGCGTCCCAGGCGTGTGCGGACGCTTCCAGTGGGTCGAGATCATGCCGATGAGCTTGCCTGCCCGCGACAGCAAGGGCGTCGTCTGCACCGCGCGCATGCCTGTCCAACGATATGCCTGGAGGTCGCCACTGTCAGAGGTGAGATCGCTTTGCTCCACGTCGGGCACAATGATGCGCTCGCCCGTTGCAAGGGCGATGCCGCAGGCACTTCCCGAACACGCGCAGACTGTCTGCCAATAGTCTGCCGACCGGGGATCATAGCCGTGGTGGGCCAGCAGCTGCAGATCGCCAGCCGCGTTCAGAATCTGGATGCTGGCGCATTCGGAACCCATCAGGTCCGCAGCTGCGGTGACGATCGCGTTGTAAAGAGTCTGCGGGGCCTCGTCGCCAACGAGCCGCGTGCTCACCTCCTGCAATCGCTCCAGCGCGTCCACTTCGGCAGCAAGCGCCGCCTCGGACTCGTGCTCGGCAGTGCGGTCTCGGAACATGTTCAGATAGCCGCCGCTGGCAGCATCGAGGCGCATCATAAGCCCTGAAGCCCAGAAGCGGCTGCCGTCTTTACGCATGTGCCAGCATTCGTTCAGCGCACGCCCGTGGCGTGTTGCCCGATCCAACTCCCGGCCCGCCCGGCCTGCAGCTCTGTCCTCGGAGGTAAACAGGATATCGCCGGGCTGCCCGACCGCATCGTCTTCCGAGAAGCCCGTGAGAAGCTCCGCGCCCCTATTCCAGGTCGTTATTATTCCGCGATCATCCAGCCGCACAATGGCGTAGTCCTCGGCTCCCTCGACGATCTGCCGGTACCGGGCTTCACTCTCCCGAAGCGCCTCTTCGGCACGTTGCTGAGCTTCTGTCGACGCTTTCTCGCCGGTCACCTCGACGAGGGGATGAAAGACCCCTGCTACTGCCCCGGCCTCGTCATGAAGGGGCTGAAAGCTACCGGTGAACAAGCGCTGCTCCACGCAGCCCGATGGCGTGCGCAGCGCTACGGCATACTCGTCCAGATCGACGGTCTCACCTGCGAACACACGATCAAGCAGGTGCGCGAGGGCCGTATGACAGGCATCGCTCCAATTCTGGGCCGCTGACCGGCCAAACGCGTCCGGATGCCGCTCCGCCGCGATCGGGATATAGGCATCGTTGTAGAGCTGGACGTGGGCGGAGCCCCACAGGATCGATACCGGGCTGGGCAAGGCGAGCATGATATTGACCGCAGTCTTCAAGCTCTGCGGCCAACCCTCAATAGCACCGAGGGGTGTCGCGGACCAGTCGCGTGCGCGGATAAGCAGTTCTGCCTCACCACCTGCGGCGAGCCAATTGCACTCCGAAGCAGGAGCCGGAAGAGAGGCCAAGAACCGTCCTTTACGCGTATAACGCCGGGATCAGTGCCGGCGAATTATCTTAACGTTTAGCGCAGGAAAGCCGCATCGTCATGCCGAACGTGCTCGACATTGAACAGCCCGCCGGCTGCCAGTGGTTCTACGACCCGCCGCTCCCGCGTACCTCACGGAAGCCGGCGGGCCTTGGGCAGCTATCTGCCCCAGCTCAATGGTCGAGCGGGAGGAAGGGATAGTCGGAATAACCCGTGGCATCGCCACCATAGAAGGTGTTCTGGTCAGGCTCGGTGAGCGGCGCGCCGATGCGAAAGCGTTCGGGCAAGTCCGGATTGGCGATAAACGGGCGGCCGAAGCTGATCGCGTCCGCGTCACCGCCGGCGATCGCCGCGGCGGCCCGTTCGGCGTTGTAGCCGCCATTGCCGATGTAGATGCCCTCGTACAGACCGCGCAGGCGCTTGAGCAGCGCACGCTGGTTGCCGTCAGTGTTCTGGCCGAATTCCTCAATCACATGCAGATAGGCCAGCTTGCGGTCGCTGAGCATACGATAGGCGGCGCTGAAGGTCGCTTCGGGATCGCTGTCACTGATGTCGTTCGCCTGGCCCAGCGGAGAGAGCCGCACGCCGACGCGATCGGCTGAAAATACGTCCTGTACCCGGTCGAGCACTTCGCGCAGCAGCCGCTGGCGGTTCTCTATCGAGCTGCCATAGCCGTCCTCACGCCGGTTGGTGCTGTCCTGCAGGAACTGGTCGAGCAGGTAGCCGTTGGCGCCGTGCACCTCGACGCCGTCGAAGCCGGCGGCCTTGGCATTGCGCGCGGCCGCCGAGAAATCGTCGAGCGTCGCTGCGATGCCATCGGCGTCGAGCGCCATCGGCTCGGAGGTATCAGTCAGCCCTTCGGTGGTGAAGGTCTTGGCGTTGGCGCGTATCGCGCTTGCCGATACTGGCTGGGCGCCGCCAGGGAGCAGCGACGTATGGCTGATCCGTCCGACATGCCAAAGTTGGCAAAAGATGATGCCGCCGGCGGCATGTACTGCCTCGATGATCGGCTTCCATCCCTCGACATGCGCGTCGCTGTGGATGCCAGGCGTGTCGATATAGCCCTTGCCCATCGGCGAGATTTGCGTCGCTTCGGAAACGATGAGGCCTGCCGAGGCGCGCTGGCGATAATACGCGACCGCGATGTCCTTAGGCGTGCCGTCAGCATGGGCACGGCTGCGCGTGAGCGGCGCCATCAGCACACGATTGTGAAACTCGAGCGCGCCTACGCGCAGCGGTTGGAAGAGGATGCTTGTGTCTGTCATTCTTTGGGTCCTGAGTTTTTCTGTCAGGCGCCGGCAGGCGCGCCGGTGTCCTGATCCTGGGGCAGTGGAATGGGCCTTGCGGCACAAATGGTCCGCAGTGCATGCTTGAGCCCTTCTTCGACTGTAGGGTGATAGAAGGGCATTTCGAGTAGCTCGGTTGCAGTGACCTCGCGCTGGATCGCCCAGGCGAGCATATGGGCCAGATGTTCGCCTGCCGGCGCGATCAGATCGGCGCCGATCAGCCGGCCGTCGGGTGCCGCGGCATAGAGTGTCAGCACGCCTTCGTTCCGGCCCTCCACACGCGCGCGTCCCTGATCGGCGTAATCCGCGGTGCCTGTTATGGCGCCGTCCGCCTCGGCCTCTCCGATGGTGGCGAGCGGGGGGTCGGTGAAGGTGATGCTGAAGAGCGTGCTGCGCGTCGTCTCGATAGGTGCGGGAAATGCCGCGGCGTTGCGCCCGGCGATAGCGCCATCGTGCGAGGCTTCGTGGAGCAGCGGCAGGTCGGCAGCGACATCGCCTGCCAGGAAGATCGCGCTGTCACCACATCGCATGGTCGCGCGGTCGTGCAGCGGCACGCCATGATCGTCGAGTTCAAGTCCTGTCTTATCGAGCGCAAGCCCTTCGAGCCGAGGGCGGCGCCCGACCGCGACCAGCACCTTGTCGAACGTCGTCTCGCCCGAAGCATCGCCGGTCCAGCGCAGCCGAACGCCATTCTCTGCTGGATCGGGTGAGACCTCGACGCCCAGATGCAGCGAGAGATCGCGTTCGATGATCTCGCGCAGGCTGGCGTGCACTTTCGGGCAGCGCAGCTTCGCCATGTTCCGGCTCTTGTCGAACAATGACACCCTGACGCCGAGATGCGCGAAGGCTTGTGCCAGTTCCAGCCCGATCGCCCCCGAGCCGATGACCGCCAGCCGCTTTGGCAGATCGGCAAGCTCGAACACGGTATCGCTGGTGAGCGCGGCTTCACCCAGCGCCGCGAACGGTGGTGGCAGCACGGGTGCAGAGCCCGTGGCGATCACGATCGCGTGGGCCTCGATCGCACGCCCATCGTCCAGCATCAGCCGGTTCGGCCCGTCAAACCGAGCCCGGGCGCGGATAGTAACGTCCTGGGGCAACTCCCCGATCGATGACTCGCGCGTCAGCCGCGCGAAACGGTCGCGTTCGTTGCGAACTCGGCGCAGCACGGCCGGGCCGTCGACCCAAACGCCCTCCACCTCGATGCCGAAGAGTCCCGCCCGGCCGATACCATGCGCTTCCTTGGCCGCAGCGATCAGCAGCTTGGAAGGCATGCAGCCGACTGTGGCGCAGGTCGTGCCCTTGAACTCGGGATCGATCAGCAAGGTCGACGCGCCATTCTTGCGCGCTGCCCGCTCAGCTGCGAGGCCGGCGGTGCCGGCCCCGATTACCGCAACGTCACATTGCAGGACGTTCGCCATCACGCTCCGCCGATCTTGATCGACTTTACGTTGACGAACTCCTTCAACCCCTCGGGACCATGCTCGCGCCCATAGCCTGAATTCTTCACCCCTCCGAACGGCAGGGAGGAGGTTGCGACGTCGAAGCTGTTAATGAACACCATGCCCGTATCGAAGTATTTCGCCGCCAGCGCGCGCGCGTGATCGACGTCACGGCTGAAGATGCCGCCGCCCAGACCATAGCGGCTGTCGTTGGCGATGCGCATCGCGTCGTCGTCATCCGTGGCGCGGATGATCGAAGCCGCCGGGCCGAACAGTTCGTCGTCATAGGCCGGCTGTCCCGGCGCGACATCAACAAGCACCGTGGCCGGATAGAACCAGCCGGTCCGACCGGGCACTTCGCCGCCCACCAGCACGCTTGCACCCTTGGAAACGCTTTCCTGAACCTGGCGATCAAGCTGGTCGCGCTGGCGGCGGCTCACCAGCGGCCCGAGCTTGACGTCGCTGTCGGTCGGATCGCCCATTGTCACCGCGCCGAATTGTTCAGCATAGGCTTTCACGAACGCATCGTAGTTCTTCTCGGTGACGATGAAGCGCTTGGCGTTCACGCACGTCTGCCCGTTATTGTAGAGCCGGCCGGCGACGCAGGTTTTCACCGCTAGATCGATGTCCGCATCGTCGAGCACCAGATAGGCGTCATTCGACCCCAACTCGAGCACCGTCTTCTTGACGACTTCGGCCGCCTTGACGGCAACGGCGCGACCGGCGCGACCGGCACGATCGCTGCCGGTCAGCGTAATGCCGCGCACCAGATCGTTCTCGATGACTTTGTCTGACTGATCGTGGGTGATGATCAGCACGCCGAACAGCCCCTTGGGCAGTCCTGCGCGCTCGAACAGGTCCCGCAGGAACAGCCCGCTGCCGGTGCAGTTTTCAGCATGCTTGAGCAGCACGCCGTTGCCCCCCATCAGACTGGCAATCGAATAGCGCACCGCCTGATAGGCGGGGAAGTTCCACGGCTGGATGCCGTAGACGACGCCAATCGGCGAGTGCGTGACAAAAGCGGTGGCGCCGGGGGCCTCACGCTTCTCGTCGGCGAGAACACTGGGCCCGTGCTTTGCAGTATAGTCGCAGATCGCGGCGACCAGATCGACCTCGTCGCGGCTATCGCCGATCAGCTTGCCCACTTCGCGGGTCATCAGCTGGGCGAACTCTTCCTTCGAATCGCGCAAGCCCTTGCCGATTGCGGCGATTACCTGCGCGCGATCTTCCAGGCTGCGCAGCCGCCAATCGAGGAACGCATGGTGGCTCGCCTGCACGGTAGCAGCGGCTTCCGCGTCAGACATATAGGTGTAGGTTTCGATCACCTGCTCAGTCAGCGGATTGATCGTCTGAAACTGATTGTCGCTCATGAAGAATCCTTGATTTCGGGGAAAGAGGCAGCAGTCAGGATCAGCCGTGCTGCGACCGGTGGGCAGCGAGCGTCTTTTCGACGCCGGACAGGGCCCGCGAAACTTCGTCGCGCCAACCGTTGGCGGGCAGGCGGCGCACGGCCGAATGCGCGGCGCAAACGATCGGCGTGCCCGCCCACTGGCTAGCAAGATCGCGTGCCCAGCCCGCAAAGGCATTGGCTGCACCGGGGCGCGCCTGCAGCGCCTTGCCGAGCATCGGGTGGAAGCGCAGCCGCGACTGGGGAAGGATGTGCTTCAGCAGTCCCGGCGCAGCCAGGACGTTCAGAGTATCGTCGACATGCACGATCCCGCTGGCGCGGTGCCGGGCCAGGACCGACGACGCGTGGACGCTGTCGTCCGACGTAACCAGTTCGAGACCGGAAGGAACTGCGAAATCGAGCTCCGCGGCGAATTCAGCCTGCGTCGCGACATCCTCGATCACACCGGATTCCCACGGCAGTTCGGGCACCTGTTCGCGATGGCGCCGCGTGCCGATCAGCCGCGCCGTGGGCGCCAGTCGATGCGCCACCCGGCAGTAGAGCGTGTGAAAGGGATGGACGTTGATGATTGCGTCGACCGCGGCGCCGTTATCGGTCAGCGCCAGCAGGCTGTCCTTGTCCGCATCGCTGACCGCGTAGCTGTCGAGCATCAGGAAGCGGCCGTTGCTGCGGCGCACCAGCGACATTTGCGTGCCAATGTCGAGCACCCCGCCGATTTTGAAGCTCCCGCGAAAATTCCAGAAGTTGTCGGCGAGCTGCTTCATGCGACGGTCCTTCTCTTCGATAGTCACGCAACGAAAGCATACTGCGTGCGATGGTTCCTTGCGAACAATTTAATTGTGTAACATACTTTGCGCGGTGGCGGTCGCCGCGTTTTCCGCTATCGTCGTGAGATGCAGAATTTCCGATCTTTTTTCCTTGATAGAGCGCAGCTTACGGCCAGAGCAGCGCATCTGAGCGGCGGAGGATCCGGATGAGCGAAATGGCGAGCACCCCCGCAGCAGAACCGGATCCGCTGGCGCTCGATCGCCAGCTCTGCTTTCAATTCTATGCTGCGAACAACCTGATCCATCGCCTTTATGCGCCGGTTCTGGGCGCGCTAGGGCTCACCTATCCCCAGTATCTGGTGATGCTGGTGCTGTGGGAGCGCGATGGTTTGTCAGTCGGCGCCCTCGGCCAGCGTCTGTATCTCGACAGCGGCACGATCACACCGCTGCTCAAGCGGATGGAGGCGCTGGGCCTGCTTCGGCGTGAGCGCGACCGTGCTGACGAGAGGCGTGTGCTTGTTCACCTCACCGAAGAAGGGCGGTCGCTCCGCGCGCGGGCAATAACTGTTCCGGAAACCATGACGCGTGGGCAGGAAGTAGGGCATCTCGAAGCGCTTCGCGAAACGATCAGCGGCCTCGTCGAGTTGCTGGCTGCAGCACAGCCCGCTCGCGGATAGTGTTTTTCGCGGGTGCCCCGATATGGAAAATCGCCGAAATCTCGCAACGATCGGAGTGCCCTTCTGGCCGATCCCTCGTGGGAACAAGGCGTTCAATGTGATGATTCCCTACAAATGCCGTTTCCGGGCGAATGGTTGGGAGACAAGATCGATGGATATGCGTTTAGCGATGTTCAGGAAACGTCATGCAGCGTAGGTAGTTACGCTCGTGGTCTTCGCAGAGCCAAAGGAGAAGTCATGTCAGATCGTGAGAACCGCATCCGCGAGCGCGCGTTTGCGCTTTGGCTGGAGCAGGGCTCTCCGCACGGCCGAGACCAAGAGCATTGGGATCAGGCTTGTAGCGAAATCGACGAGGAGGATCGGACGGGCGCTGCAACATCCGCATCCAATGTCGGGACGCCCAAGCCTGCGTCTCGAAAGGGAGAAAAGAAGGCGAGCAGCCCGGCGCCGGCCAAAGCTGCCGACAACGCCGGAACCAAGACATCGAGTGCTAAGCCTGCGGCTCCCAAGTCGACCTCTGCCGGAACGGCTCCTGCCGCAGCTGCGAAGCAACCGCCGAAGCGCCGGCCACGCGCCAAGGCCTGACCAAGCGCGCGTACGCGGAATTGCTTGATCATTGCCGCGCAATGCGCGGGCCGCGGTTGAAGCGTTTCGCCTTTAAGATCGGCCGCTGATCGCTTGCTTGAGCGATTACGCGAGCACCCCGGTCTTCCGGCTTTGCCGCCCGCACGCGAATGGCAGCAGCGGCCGCACGAGCCATCGTCGCTCCACTTTGCTGGGGAAGCGGTCCAGTCCGACTGCCTTCGCGATCTTCAAAAACAAAGAGGGCTCCGCTTGCCCTAAAAAAAGGCCGATTTGAGGAATCGGCACGGAACGGTGGTGCGGGCGGTTTGTTTTTGGAGAAACCGCGAAGGAGCTCACTTGTTGAAATCTGCCTGCATCGTCTCCGCTGACCGAGCCAGCCTTGCCGGGGCGCAGGACTTCGCGAATTCGCTGAGAACCGCTCGTGATGCAGGTTTCAGCGCCCTTTTATGGCGAGCCGAAGGGCCGATCTACACATCCGATGAGATCGTCCCGGACGAAGTCGTGCGCGCAGCGCAGGACTTGGGAATGGTCGTCCTGCTCGAAACCGACCTCGCGAGATTTCCGATCGACCACCATCTGGTTGAGGAGCATCCCGCGCTTTTTGCCATTCGCCGCACTGCTGCGCGCGAGGGGCCGATCGACCCGCGCAAGGTATCGCCCGTTTCCGGCGAGGCCCGCGCCCGCTTCGCTGCGCCAGAGGCTGCTGCTGCGCTGCTGGAGCCCGTCAAGGCGGCGCTGCACTCGCAGCTGGATCGCGGGGTCGGCGGCTTCCGGCTGGTTGAAGCGGGGCGATTGGGTGCCAGTCTTGCCAGCGCAATCGCGGCCGCGGTCAAGGAGCGGAACGCGGATGCTCTTGTAATCGCGGGCTCTCCGGGCTTGTCTCGCCCGCAGGCGGCGGCGCTCTCGGGCAGCCAGATCGATTATCTGGTCTCATCGTTCGGATGGTGGGACCTGCGCGCGCATTGGCTGGTGGATGAGTGGGCTGAGCTGCGAAGCGTCGCGCCTCTGCTGGCAGAGCCGCGGCCGGAGCAATTCGTCGCAGATGATCCTGCCGCATGCGCGCGCTTGATGCTCTCTGTGGCTGCAACAGCAAACGGTGTTATTTTGCCACTGGCGGCCGTGACGCAACAGCCGGAGGCGGCAAACCTAGCCGCCGGGTTGGCACAGGCGCTATCGACGTTCAGGGGCGAAATGCGTGCGCTGGCGGGGCAAAGTGGGGTCGTCACGGCGCTCCTGCGCACCGAGGCGTCCGACGTGCGTCTGGCCGAGCGCGCCGTGCTCGTGTTGATCAACCGCAGCCAAGAGCCGCAGGACCCGCCGCAGCGCGCACTGCTGCTTTCAAGCGCTGGCGCGCCTTTCGCATTTGCCGATCAGTCCAGCGCCAGCGCTCCGTTGCATGGCGCCGAAGTGCGGCTTCTGGAGCTTGTCCGGGCGTCACCGATCACGACGCCAATCGCGATGACCGTGGCGGAGGCGGTTAAGAGTCCGCGGCTCGTGGTCGAGGATGTCACGCCCTACGTTGAAGGTGGCGACTTCCCTGCCAAGAGAGTCGTGGGCGAGCGCGTCCTCGTGCAGGCGAAAGTCTTCGGCGACGGACACGAGCAACTGGCCGCCGAACTGCTCTGGCGCGCCGTTGGGTCTGAGCAGTGGAACCACGTTCGCATGGCGCAGCTGGTCAATGACGGGTGGACTGCGGACTTCGCGCTCGATCGCATGGGGAAGCATGAGTTCTGCGTCGAGGGCTGGTTGGATCGCTTCGGGGGGTTTCGGCGCGACTTTCGCAAGAAGCTCGATGCCGGCGTCGCCCAGACGGTAGACTTCGCCGAAGGTCGGGTTCTGGTCGAACGCGCACGCGACCGCAGCTTGGGGAACCTGCGCGATGTTCTCGCCGCCTGGGTCCAGCAGCTCAGCGGTGACAACAACGCGGATGCCCTGCTATCCAGCGAACTTGCCGAGGTGATGGATCGGGCGGATGACAGGCCGCACCGCCTGAGGTCGCGAGTACAGTTTGTCGATGCCGAGCGGCTCCAGGCGCGATACTCCAGCTGGTACGAGCTGTTTCCGCGCTCCCAAACCGATGACCTGCAGCGGCACGGCACGTTCGACGATGTTATCGAGCGATTGCCGCAGATCCGCGCAATGGGCTTTGATACGCTCTACTTCCCGCCGATCCACCCGATCGGCCGCTCGAATCGCAAGGGTCCGAACAACAGCCTGACTGCGGGCCCCAACGACCCCGGCAGTCCTTACGCCATCGGCAGTTCCGAAGGCGGGCACACCGCGATCCATCCGGAACTCGGCAGCTTCGAGGACTTCGCCCGGCTGATCGACGCGGCGCATGAACATGGGCTGGAGATCGCACTGGATTTCGCGATCCAATGCTCGCCTGATCATCCCTGGCTGAAAGAGCATCCGGGGTGGTTCGACTGGCGACCTGACGGTTCGATCAAGTACGCGGAGAATCCGCCGAAGAAGTATCAGGACATCGTCAACGTCGACTTCTATCAGCCCGACGCGATACCTGGCCTCTGGCTGGCGCTACGCGATGCAGTGCTGTTCTGGGCGGAACGCGGCGTGAAGACATTCCGCGTCGACAATCCCCACACCAAGTCCCTGCCTTTCTGGGAGTGGATGATCGGAGACGTGCGGGCGCGCTATCCTGAAGCGATCTTCCTCGCCGAGGCCTTCACACGTCCCGCCATGATGTATCGACTGGCGAAGATCGGCTTCTCGCAAAGCTATACCTACTTCACTTGGCGCGACCGCAAGGACGAGCTTACCGAGTACATCACGGAGCTGACGACGACCGCGCCCAAGGAGTTCTATCGGCCGCACTTCTTCGTCAACACGCCTGACATCAATCCGCCGTTCCTGCAGACCTCGGGGCGACCGGGCTTTCGCATCCGCGCGGTACTGGCAGCGACGCTGTCGGGCTTGTTCGGCGTCTATTCGGGCTTCGAGCTTTGCGAGGCGGCGCCGGTACCCGGGAAAGAGGAATATCTCGACTCCGAGAAGTACGAAATCCGCCAACGCAACTGGGACCAGCCCGGCAACATCATCGCCGATATCACAATGCTCAACCGGCTGCGCCGAGCGCATCCCGCTTTGCAGACGCATTTGAACACCCGCTTCCTGGCCGCGCACAACGACCAAGTCCTCTATTACGCCAAGCCGTCTCCCGATGGCGCCGACATGATCGTGGTGATGGTCAGCATGGATCCGCACCATGCACAGGAAGCGGACTACGAGATCCCGCTGTGGGAGTTCGGCTTGTCCGACCACGACAGCATCGGCGTAGAGGACCTCGTTGGCGGGAACCGGTTCCGCTTGCACGGCAAGATGCAGCGCATCCGCCTCGACCCTGAAAATCCCTATCGAATCTGGCGCATCGCGCCCGGAGCAGACGCATGAGTGCCCTTGGAACCGATCCGCTCTGGTACAAGGACGCCGTCGTCTATCAATTGCATGTGAAGTCGTTCTTCGATTCCAACAACGACGGCATCGGCGACTTCGCAGGGTTGATGCAGAAGCTGGACTACGTCGCGGATCTTGGCGTGACAGTGATCTGGTTGCTCCCTTTTTATCCCAGCCCCCGCAAAGACGATGGTTATGACATCGCCGAATATCGGGATGTCAGCCCGGACTATGGCAGTCTGGATGAGGCCCGCGACTTCATCGAGGCGGCGCATGAGCGTGGCATTCGGGTGATCACCGAACTCGTGATCAATCACACGTCGGACCAGCATCCCTGGTTCCAAGCAGCCCGTCGCGCCCCGCCTGGATCGCCCGAGCGCGACTTCTATGTCTGGTCGGACAACGACAAGCTCTATTCCGGCACGCGGATCATCTTCTGCGACACCGAGAAGTCGAACTGGACGTGGGACGAGGAAGCGCAGGCCTATTTCTGGCATCGCTTCTACTCCCACCAGCCGGACCTCAATTTCGACAATCCGCGGGTTCTGGAGGAAGTGCTGTCGGTCATGCACTTCTGGCTTGATGCTGGGGTGGATGGCTTGCGGCTGGACGCCATTCCCTACCTGATCGAACGCGACGGCACCTCGAACGAGAACCTGCCGGAGACGCACGACGTCCTGAAGAAGATCCGCGCCAACTTGGACGCGCACTACCCAGATCGGATGCTGCTGGCAGAGGCCAACATGTGGCCCGAGGACACGCAGCAGTATTTCGGTGAGCGCAACGCGGACGGGAAGGGCGACGAGTGCCACATGGCATTCCACTTCCCCTTGATGCCGCGGATGTACATGGCGGTGGCGCAGGAGGATCGCTTCCCGATCACCGACATCATGCGCCAGACTCCGGAAATTCCCGAGGACTGCCAGTGGGCGATTTTCCTGCGCAACCACGACGAGCTGACTCTCGAGATGGTGACCGACGCGGAGCGCGATTACCTCTGGAACACTTACGCCGCCGACCGGCGCGCACGCATCAATCTCGGCATTCGGCGTCGGCTCGCGCCCTTGATGGAGCGTGACCGCAGGCGCATCGAGCTGCTCCACGCCTTGCTGCTGTCGATGCCCGGAACGCCCGTGCTCTATTACGGCGACGAGATCGGCATGGGCGACAATGTCTTCCTGGGTGATCGTGACGGTGTGCGCACGCCGATGCAGTGGTCACCCGACCGCAACGGCGGCTTTTCACGCGGAGATCCCGCTGGCCTGACGCTGCCGGCAATCCAGGATCCGCTCTACGGCTTTCAGGCCGTGAACGTGGAGGCCCAGCAGGACGATCAGCACTCGCTGTTGAACTGGGTGAAGCGCATGCTTGCGGTGCGCAAGGAGCACCAGGCGTTCGGTCGGGGCAAGCAGGTGTTCCTGCGCCCGGCCAATCGCAAGATCCTCGCCTACTTCCGCGAGCACGGGGACGAGACGATCCTGTGCGTCGCCAATCTGTCTCGCACGGCGCAGGCGGTCGAACTTCCCTTGCACGAGTATGAGGGCCGCACTCCGGTGGAGCTGACAGGTGGCACGCCGTTTCCCAAGATTGGCCATCTGCCGTACCTCCTGACGCTTCCGCCTTATGGCTTCCTGTGGTTCTGCCTTTCGAACAGCGAGGCCGGTCCGGGGTGGAGCAGCACGGCGGCAGCCGCAGACGCTGAGCGGCATACCTTCGTGCTGCGCCCGAGTCTCCGAGACGTCGTGCAGGGCGACAGCTTGCGGGTGCTCGAGCGTGAAGTGCTGCCGGGCTATGTCGCGAATCGGCGCTGGTTCGGCGCCAAGGACGAGACCATCGAGAAGATTGAGGTCGCTGGCGCTTTGGCGCTTCCTGGCGCCGAGGACCTGCTCTTCACGACCATAGACGTGACGACAGATGCGCGCACCGAAACGCATACCCTGCCGCTGGGCATCTCGTGGGAGGGGGAGATCGCCGGACCTTTCGCCTCCAACCTTGCGCTCGCGCGGGTGCGCCGCAATCGTCACGTCGGTCTGCTGACGGACGGCTTCGCAGTGCCGGCGTTCGCCCGCTGGGTCGTCGCGGCTCTGCACCGGGGCGAAAGCGTGCCTTTTGGCGAGGGGGTGCTGCACTTCGTGGCGACCCCAGAGCTCGATATCGAACCCGACGCCGCGCCGGAGTGGCTGACAGCCGAGCAGTCGAACAGCACCATGGTGCTGGGCGAACGTGCCGTGCTGAAGCTGTTGCGCAAGATCCAGTCCGGCACGCACCCCGACGCCGAAATGGTGCGCTATCTCACGCGTGGCGGGTTCGAGAATACGCCGCCGATTCTTGGTGAAGTGTGGCTGGAGAAGGATGGCGAGCGCAGCCTGATGATGCTGGCGCAGCGCTTCGTCTACAACCAGGGCGACGGCTGGGGCTGGACGCTTGGCATGCTGGAGCGGATGGCCTCCGACGCGGAGTGGAGCTTCTCCAACTACGGCAACTTCGCAGAGAACTTCGGAAGGCGTCTCGCCGAGATGCACCAAGTCCTGGCGCAGCCCTCCGATGATCCGGCCTTTGCGCCTGAGCCTCTCGATGCCGCAAGGGCCGAGGCGCTGGCGAATCGCGTAATCGAACAGTTCGACAAGGCGCTGAGCTTGCTGCCCGGAGCCGAGCTTGGCGAGGGCGACCGGGAGCAGGCAACGATGCTGCAAGAGCGTCGTGACGCGATCGTGGATGCTATACGACAGGTGGCGCGCGGCGCTAAAGGCCGCACCCGCACGCGGATCCACGGAGACCTGCATCTGGGTCAGGTGCTGGTGGTCGGCAGCGACGTGATGATCATCGATTTCGAAGGCGAGCCCGCCAAGCGGATTGAGGAGAGGCTGGCCAAGGACCTGCCAGTTCGCGACGTCGCGGGCGTATTGCGCTCGTTTGACTATGCGGCCTCGGTCGCGCGCCGCAATCTGCCCACGGTTGCGGAGAGCCAGGAGGAACAGGCGGAGGAGCGTTATGCCTGCTTCCGCGAGGATGCGGTCCAGGCTTTCTTGCGCGGCTACTATGGCGTGGAGGAGGGCGGACCTGATCGTCTCCTCGACCTCTTCGTCCTTGAGAAGGCAGCTTACGAGGTGGCCTACGAGGCGGCAAACCGCCCTGACTGGCTGAACGTGCCGGTCTGCGGGCTGGCGCTCACCGCCCAGCGCCTTCTGAATGAAAAGGAGGCGTGAGCCCGATGCAGTTTGTTGCCGAAGCCGCCGCCGCACTCAGTGAGGCCCGTGTGCATGATCCTTTCAGCCTGCTGGGCCCGCAAGGGGGCGGGGAGGAGCGCGTCGTCCGCACTTATCAGCCCGGCGCAGAGGCCGTGGTGCTCGTCGCGCAGGATGGCCGCGAGCTGGGAATGCTCGACGAAGTCGCCCCCGGCCTGTTCTCCGGACCGCTCCATGAGGAGGGGCGCTACCGTCTGCGCATCCGCTGGCCCGGCGGCGGCGAGCAAGAGACGGAGGATCCCTACAGCTTCGGCATGGTGGTGTCCGACCTCGATCTGCACCTGTTCAATGAAGGTCGGCATTGGCAGCTTGGTCGCGCCATGGGCGCGCAGCCGCGCACCGTCGACGGCGTAGAGGGTGTCGCTTTTTCCGTCTGGGCGCCCAATGCCCGGCGCTTGTCGGTGATTGGCGACTTCAACAACTGGGATGGTCGTCGTCACCCGATGCGGCTGCGGCATGGCGCGGGGGTGTGGGAACTGTTCGTACCGCGGACCGGGCCCGGCACTCACTACAAGTTCGAAGTGATGGGGGCCGACGGCCGTGTGGTGGAGAAGGCGGATCCGCTGGCCCGTCAGACAGAACCGCCGCCATGCACCGGATCGATCGTTGCCGCCGCGCCTGACTTCGCGTGGACTGATGCAGACTGGATGACTGAGCGCGGCGCACGCCATCAGCCGGATGCGCCTATGTCGATCTACGAGGTGCACGCCGCATCCTGGTTGCGCCCTGAAGACGACTGGCAAGGCCATTTCGGCTGGCGTGCCTTGGCAGAACGGCTGATCCCTTATGTCGTCGACATGGGATTCACCCATGTCGAGCTGCTGCCGATCATGGAGCATCCTTTCGGAGGCTCGTGGGGGTACCAGCCGCTGTCGCAGTTCGCTCCGTCCGCGCGCTTTGGCACGCCTGAGGGCTTCGCCGCCTTCGTGGACGCGTGCCACCGTTCCGGCATTGGCGTGATCCTCGACTGGGTGCCTGCGCACTTCCCTACCGACGCCCATGGGCTCGCGCACTTTGACGGCACACACCTCTACGAGCACGCCGATCCGCGGGAAGGATTCCATCAAGACTGGAATACGCTGATCTATAACCTGGGACGGCGTGAGGTATCGGGCTTCCTGATCGCCTCGGCCCTTTGGTGGCTGGAGACATTCCACATCGATGGCCTGCGCGTCGATGCCGTCGCCTCGATGCTCTACCGTGACTACAGCCGCAATGCCGGTGAGTGGGTGCCGAACAAGTACGGCGGCCGGGAGAACCTCGAATCGGTTGAGTTCCTCAAGCTGATGAACACTGTGGTGGCGGAGCGCTGCCCGGGCGCGGTCACGATCGCCGAAGAATCCACTGCCTGGCCTGGGGTGTCTGCACCAGTCTGGCAGGGCGGTCTCGGGTTTTCCTACAAGTGGAACATGGGCTGGATGCACGATACGCTCCAGTACGCCGAGCGCGATCCCCTCTATCGCAAATGGCACCATGACGAGATGACCTTCGGCTTGGTCTATGCTTTCTCCGAAAAGTTCGTGCTGCCCATCAGCCACGATGAAGTCGTTCACGGCAAGGGCTCGCTGATCGGCAAGATGCCCGGAGACCCCTGGCGGCAGTTCGCCACCCTGCGCGCATATTACAGCTTTATGTGGACGCATCCCGGCAAGAAGCTGCTCTTCATGGGCTGCGAAATCGCGCAGGAGCGCGAGTGGAACCACGATGCGCAAGTCTCGTGGGAGCTGCTGGACCGCTCCGAGCACGCGGGAATGCAAAGGCTCGTCCGAGATCTCAACCAGCTGTACGCCTCCGAGCCTGCGCTGCACGCCCGTGACACGGAGCCTGATGGCTTCCAGTGGATCGTTGGCGGAGACGCGGAAAACAGCCTTTATGTCTACGCTCGGTACGGCAGCGATCGCTCACAACCGATCGTCGTGCTCCTCAACATGAGCCCGCAGCCGCACTACGGCTACAGCATCGGCCTCCCCCGCGCCGGCCGCTGGCGCGAGATCTTCAATTCGGATGCAGGAATATACGGTGGCGGCAACATCGGTAACGGCGGTGAAATAGTAGCCGCACAAACTCTTCGAGATGGGCAGGTCGCATCAGCGGAAGTCACGATCCCGCCGCTCGGGGCGGTGTTCCTGCAGTTTGAGAAAGGCTGACCGGTATCGACCTGCCTCTGACAGCTCCTTCGCTGATAGCGCGAGTTTTGCAAATTGAGATCTTCGCTACGACCGAGAGCGGAGAGAAGGGACATATCAACTGCTTCTGGGGCGCAGCGCTCGAACGCGGCGTGGACCTAAAGTGAACCGAGCCTCTGATCAGTCCTGAATCCCGACGGTGGCTGGATTGGTGCGCCAGCTTGTGTACTGCTCGTTGTCGGACGTGCAGTCAGGATGCGGCTGGTTTCGCTAACGAGCCGATAACACTAGGCCGTGAACTCATAAACGCATCAGCGGATGGTCGTCGGGCCGTCCGGTAGGGAAGTGAGGTAATCTGCGATTGCACACGCTGTGGTGGCAGCGGCGTCGGGGTCTACGACCGATAATCCCATATGATCGGATGCGATTCCGACTAGGTACGTTGTTGCTTCGTCTTTCGAGCTATCGTGGCAGAGCATGCTGACGACGTGCAGCAGATAGCTATCATATTCGTCGGCGCATCCTTCGCCACAAGTGCCGTGCTCATCTGCCAATCCGATCGGATCCCAAAGCTTCCAACCGATGTCGCGCAAACGGGAGAGCTGTATTTTCGGGTATAGCGCCATGCCGGAATCCTAACATCGCAAGCGGCACTCGACCATCTGCCCTTTCCATTTCGCCCGTTTGCTGATTCAGCGTCGGCATGAGCCGATATGATCTGACCGACTTCGAGTGGCGTGTGATCGAACCGCTTCTGCCCAACAAACCGCGAGGGGTGCCACGTGTCGATGACCGCCGCGTGTTGAACGGCATCTTCTGGGTACTGCGATCAGGTGCGCCGTGGCGTGACCTGCCTGAACGCTATGGTCCGCGAACTACCTGCTACAACCGATTTATACGATGGCGGAAGGCGGGCGTATGGGACCGGATGATGGACGCCATCACTGCCGCCCACGACGGCGACCTTCAGATGATCGACAGCACATCAATCCGGGCGCACCAGCAGGCTGCGACGGCAAAAAGGGGGATCGAGATCATTGTCTCGGTCGCTCCAGAGGTGGGCTCACGACCAAAATCCACGCGGTCGTCGATGGGCAAGGTCTCCCGATCCGACTGAGCCTTACCGCTGGACAAAGCCATGACGGCCAAGCCGCTGACGATCTGCTAAGCCATGTAGGTGCCGAAGCAGTCGTGCTGGCGGACAAGGCCTACGATGCGGATCGCATCCGGGCGTCTCTCCGCGAGAAAGGAGCGTTCGCCAATATCCCGCCAAAGGCCAACCGACGGTCGAAACCGTACTTTAGCACTTGGCTCTACCGCGAGCGCAACCTGATCGAACGCTTCTTCTCCAAGTTGAAGCACTTCCGCCGAGTTGCCACCCGATACGACAAGCTGGCCGAGAACTTCCTCGCAATGGTCCAACTTGCCTCAATGCGCCTGTGGCTACGGATTTATGAGTCTACGGCCTAG
>NZ_JBEWLY010000005.1:0-10820 GCF_040534015.1 Novosphingobium kalidii | reverse complement strand
TGATCACGAGCCGCGCCTTTAGCAAAAATCGTGCACAGCCTGTCACCGCACTAAGATCCGACACCTCCGCCTCGGCGCGTTTTTACACAGCCTCGACCGCTTTCGGTCACTCGTGGCTTTTTCTGTGGAGCATTCTCAGCAAAGCGGATGTAGTCCCGGTAGCTGCCCGTGATCAGCCCGACCAGGGCAGCACTCAGGCCGATGGAGTGCCTTTCATCAAAAGCCGTATGTAATTTCCGCAAAGCCGTAGTGGCTATTGCCATTTTGCGGTGCGCGGGGGGCGTTGCGGAGGAAGTTGCCCTTAGCGAGCACTGCCGCGCCTGCGGCCACCCGTACGCGGTCCGGCTTCAGCCAATGGCGGACGCGCAGGTCAAACTGGGTGCCGGCATAGCAGCCGGTTGCCCCGCTCGCGTCGCGTAGCCCCGTACTGGCGAAGGCATCGGTCGCATTCTCCCGCCAGAGTGGGCGAACGGCGAAGTAGCCGTCCCAGCGCTTGTTAGGCTTCACTTCGAGACGCGCCTCCGGTGAACTGAGGTTCGCGCGGCCAATCGGTCCATAGAGGCTACTAGGACCATACTCAAACACGCGTGCGCCGAAAAGCGTATCAAACCGGCCGTAGTTGCTGCCTCGACCGTCGCCGCTCGCGCGGTCATAGGAGAGGATCAGGCGCGGCGACCAAGGGGCCGCGAAGGTGCGGCCGATGCTTGCGTGCATGAAGTAGGCCTTGACGTTCAGGTCCGTCCGGTCCGCGGCGGAGGCGCGGGTCGTGCCCTGCTGCCACACTGCCTCGATCTCGAAGTCCACAGCGCCGACATTGGGCGTCTTCAAGAGTCGGAAGCCACCGGTCCATAGGTGCCTGTCGCGCGTGGCGAAGTTCGGCGCGTCCTCTTCAACCAAGCGGTAGAGGTAGGCCTCCAGGCTGGCACCGGAGACGCGATTCGCCATCATGGCGCGGGCGCCGAAGAACTGCTGGTCTGGACGCTCCCGATTCAGCTCGACCGCGTTGTCGAGTATACCCTCGCGGTCGTTTGGTCGGCGGTCCTGCGGCATGGTCCAGAACAGTGTGATGCTGTTGCCGGCGCTCGGTTGCCAGTCGAGACGCGCGCCGGTGAAGGCGTTCGTGGAGTTGCGGAAATTCTGTCGCGACACCAAGCGCCGCGAGCCCCAGTCCATGGTCATGCGGCCGACCTGCAACTCGGCCTTTTCACCGAGTTCGGCGACCACATACGCTTGGATCGGCTCCAGCGTGTCGATTTCCGTCGTGCCGATGGAGGAAGGGGCGCGATCGAAATAGGCGCGTGCATCCTGGATCTCGCCGCCGATCCGTACCGGGCCAGCATCATACTCGGCGCTGACCAGGGTGCGGAGGAGAAGCGCGCCCATATCGGCTGTGTTCGGACGAAACTGACCGTCGATACCCTCTACGCGGAGGCGGATGCTGGCTTCCACTTCAAGGTCACCGTCTTGCGCTTGCGCAGGGGCAGCGATCAGGCATAGCGGCAGCAGCGCCACAAGGGGGGGGCGATACATCGATCGGTTCTCGTATTTGGATGGTGGTGCAGCCGCCTTGGGACGAACTGCCTTCAATCGGGACACGTTTTCCGGAGCTGTCATGCCCGATTGGTCGTCATGCAGGGGCCCATGCCGCCGCCGAGCCGAGGGTCGGCAGATATGAGGCAGCGTTGGCGATCTCACCGCTGCGAGAGCCCCTCGCCTTACTCTCACGGTCGATGCGAAAGCGACCGGCCTGCTCGGAAAGTGCCAGCACCTCGCTCGAGAGATTGCGGGCGGCGGCGGAGGTTTCCTCCACCATTGCCGCATTCTGCTGAGTCGACTGGTCCATGCTGTTCATTGCGGCGCTGATCTCGGCAATTGCAGACGCCTGGGCGTGATTATCAAGCGCCATGGTGCCGAGAAGCGCATGGACCTCACCCACGCCATCCGAGATATCGGTGAGCGCGCCGTTGATACTCTGCACTGCGCCAACGGCGGTCACGATGTCGGTCTGCGTGAGGGTCAGCTGATCGCGAGCGCGCTTCGCTTCCTCTTCGGCGCGCATTGCCAAGGCCGATACGAGATCTGCGACAACGGCGAAGCCGCGTCCCGCATCGCCAGCGCGACCCGCCTCCACCGCTGCGTTCATAGCCAGAACCCGCGTTTGAAAAGCGATCTTGTCGACGCCTTCGATCACTTCGTCGATCCCCTTGGCGCTTTCGCGCACCCGGCCCATGGCTTGGACAGCCTCATCGGCAATCGAGCGGCCGCCCCCTACGGTAGAGATGGCATCGTCCGCCCGAGCGACGGTGCGACCGGCAGCTTCGGCCGTCGCCTTGATGCGACCATCGATTTGCGTGAGGGCGGCGGTAGTTTCCTCAATGCTGGCAGCATTGCTTTCTGTGCGACGAGCCAGATCTTCCGCCGCCTGGGCGATCTCGTGCGAGCCAGCCCGAAGTGAGCTAGAACTTGCGATCACGCTGCCGATCAACGACCGTAGCGCGGCGAGCGCGTCGTTGAAGCTCGTTTTTACCTCGGCATAGCTTCCGGTGAACTCAGCGGTGATCTCATGGCTAAGATCGCCTTGGGCCAAACTGCGTAGACCTTGGGCCAGCGTGTCGACCACAAGCTTTTGCTCCGCTTCAGCGCGCGCCTTTTCGTTTTGGGCGGCAGACTGAGAGCGGGCGTTATCGCGAAAGACCAAGACGGCGCGTGCCATGTCGCCGATTTCCTCGGAACGCTCGGTATTCGGCACGTCCATCGTATGATCGCCTTCCGCCAGCCGGTTCATCAGGCTGGTCATAGAGATGATCGGTCCGGTTACCTCGCGGCGGACCATCCAAACGACGGCTCCGCAAATGG
Source organism: Novosphingobium kalidii (assembly GCF_040534015.1). Lineage (NCBI taxonomy): Bacteria > Pseudomonadati > Pseudomonadota > Alphaproteobacteria > Sphingomonadales > Sphingomonadaceae > Novosphingobium > Novosphingobium kalidii. The sequence continues at coordinate 7,964 of NZ_JBEWLY010000005.1, read as the reverse complement.
AAACAAGGCCTATCAGCGACACGAGCACCAGCGTCCAAAACCCTGTCGCGGACTGCGCCTCCGCAGCGGCAGCGCCGGCTTCAAGTGCCTGGTCCTGGCTGGCAACAATCGCCGCCAGCGCCTCATCGATCTTCTCGAAAGCTTCGCGCGCGGGGTGTTGGATCACATCCTCCGCTTCTTCGCGACGACCGGCGATCCACAGGGCTGGCACCTTATCCGTCGCAGCGAAATAGTCTGAAAGACCTTGTTCAAGTGCGGCGAACAGCTGCGCGTCCTCACCAGTCATAAAGGGGCGAAGCGCTTCTAGCCGCTGATTAAATTCGCGACGTTCGGCTGCGATCTGCTCGAGCTGATTGCGGAAATCAGGCAGATCGTTCTCGATCGCCGTCGCATACCAAATCTGGTGCATCCGGCTCTTGTTCTCGTTCGCCTGCGCCGCGAGCTTCATGCTCTTGGCTTCTTTTCCGATGAGTTCACCCGAGCGCTCGGCCATGGTGGACAGCTGGAATGCGCCAAAACCGGCGACGAACACCGACAGGAGCGCCAGCAGTGCCAGCCCTGCCATAACCTTCTGCGCGATGTGCAGGTTTCTGAAGAACAACAAAACTTCTTTTCCTCGAGCTCTGTCCAAAGACTCAGCACAGTCGCGGCTGAGTGTCAGAAGACATCCGTTTCATTATAGCGCGAGTGGATGAGCGGCGTTCAGCGACGGCCGTTATTCGAAAAAAAATAGGCAGCAGCTCCCAGCACCTTCTACTCAAGCAAAGTTCGCCCGTGTTCTCGATCTTGCTATGACACACGCGATTCCAACCCGCCGACCAGCGGTGTGTCGGCAAGGATACCGTCGAGATACATCGGAGTCTCGGGAGCGATCACTGCGTGGCTGCGGCCCGAGACGGTGCCGTGCAAGAAGGTCAGCGTCGCGTCGTCATCAAGCGGCCGCACGTCGGCCATGAAGCCTGAAAGCAGGTCGAGCAGCCGGTCCGTCTCGGCGACGAGCTGCGCGAGCGCGCCCCGCCAGTCGCGCTCCTTGAGCGAACATTCACCGGCGTCCGGACGCTCGATCAGCGAGCGCCCGGCGCTGTCCGCCGCGTCTGCGGGCGGCAACCAGGTGAGGGTCAGATGATAAAGGCTCTCGAAATGCGCGCCCTCTGCCTCGAACGCGGCGCGTCGTTCGCGATCGACCAGCCAGCTCGCCGCGTCGGGAAAGTCGCTGTCGGGATAGAAATGGCTCTCACGGCGTCTGTGCCCGACCGCCCACAGCGCAACGCCGGATCCCGCGTGGGGCGCCGCCAAGGAGGAGCGGGCTTCCCAGTGACCCATGGATCGGCACTTCGAAGCCATCGATGTGCTGCCCGGAACCCATCACGAGATCCGCGCTCCGCCACCTAAGCTGAAGAAGGACAGGAAGAAGCTCGAGGCGGCGAACGCGATCGACAGCCCGTAGAAGATTTGGATCAGACGCCGGAAGCTACCGGCTGTCTCGCCAAACGCCAGGGTCAGGCCCGTGACGATGATGATGATCACCGCGACGATCTTGGCGACCGGCCCTTGCGCCGATTCCAGCAACTGCTGGAGCGGCTCCTCCCAGGGCATGCCCGATCCAGCGGCCTGAACCTGCGTGGCGAGCGTGAGCGCTAGGCCCAGCCCGGTCGCAGCCCGCAGCTGGCTGTTGGCCGAAAGGCGACGAAGATGTGTCCTTGCCATCGATCATTTCTCCTTGGCGTTGGGGTTGAGGAAGTCGGAGAGCGCGTAGGCGCCCGTGTCAGGGTCGAGCCCGACAAGGCGCGCGACGGTCGAGACTCGACGATCGCTGCCGCGTCCTTCGAGACTCGACGATCGCTGCCGCGTCCTAAAATGAACACGACGATGTCGATGGCCTCGGCGATCAGCTGGCGCGGCACGAAATGCGGACAGCAAGAATATACCGCAACGCTGGTCGCCTATAGTCGTGAAAAGCTCAAGCTCCCCACTGACGAGAACATGCAGGTGCTCAGGCCGCTGCCCCTGCCGGAACATCTGCGTTCCCGCAGGGCATCTCAGCAACTTCGAGGCGTCGAGCAGATCCTGAACATCCCGGCTCTCCAGCGATGCGAAAAGTGGAATGCCAGCGATCTGAGCAGCCTCAATTCTGAGCTCAGTTGTTGCCATGGCTGTCCGCGCCTCCGCTCCCAATGGGGACGGTGACGAGCGCGCCCGTCCCGGCGCGCACAACCTCGAGGAGGATGTGCTTGCGACCGGCAGCTGCCGCCTGATCGAGGGCGGTGGTGAGTGTCTCAGCGGAGACGATCAGGGTCCGGTTCACCGCAACCAGGATGTCGCCTGGCTGCAGGCCGCGCGCTGCGGCGGGGGAGCCCGGAGCTATGCCCAGCACAATAACTCCGCGCACATTGGCGGGTTGTCCGGCTTGTGCGTTCAGGTCCGCCGACGTGGGCGCGACCTGTACCCCGAGGCGAGGTGGTTGCTCGGGAGACTGCGTTGCGAAGCCCGGCCGAGTTGCAGCTTTTGCGGAGTCGCCAATGCGCACCGGTACCGAGATAGATCGGTCGCCGCGCTGTACGAGCAGGCTCACGACCGTGCCCGGTCGGGCTTGCGCCACAAGCTTCGAGAGGTCCCGAGCACCCTGTAGGCCTGTGTCGCCGAACTTGGTCAGAATGTCGCCAGCACGCAACCCGGCGCGCTGCGCCGGGCTTCCCTGAATGATACCCGACACAAGCACACCTGCCGCATCCCTAAGGCCCAGGCTGTCTGCGACTTCGGGCGTCACGTCTTGAATGTTGACCCCGATTTGGCCGCGAGTGACTGTACCGCCAGCGGCGAGCTGCGCCACAATGGATCTTGCCATCTGCGAGGGAATTGCAAAGCCGATCCCCACGTTACCACCCGATGGCGAGAATATGGCGGTATTCACGCCCACTACCTGCCCAGAGGCATCGAAAAGTGGGCCGCCAGAGTTGCCCTGGTTTATCGCCGCATCGATCTGCAGGAACTCGTCGTACGGTCCCGCGCCGATCGACCGGTCGCGACTGGAGACGATTCCCTTCGTTACAGTGCTGCCAAGGCCGAAAGGGCTTCCAACCGCCACAACATCCTCGCCCACCCGCAATGCATCACTGTTGCCCCACTTGACCGCGGCGAAGTTGCCGCCTTCGATCCGCAGAACCGCAAGGTCCGTCTTCTCGTCCTGTCCAACCAATTTTGCGGAAACGTTACGGCCATCAGCCAGCTTCACCGTCAGCTGATCTGCACCGGCAACGACGTGGGCATTGGTAACCACCAGTCCTTTGCTGTCGATAATGAAGCCGGAGCCCATTGTCTCTGCTCCGGGACCGCGCTGCTGAGGGGCGCTCCCGCCTCCGAACAGGCGGCCTAGGGCGCCCATGCCTGAGTCTTCGGCCGCGGCCGTTCGACGGGCTTGAACCTGTACCACAGCAGGCATGACTTGGTTCACCATGTCGGCGACCGGCAAGGCCACGCGGGTGAAGCGCGCGCGCCCAGCGGCGCTGCCTTCGGACGAGGTTAGTTGCTTGGCCTCGGCAGAAGCCCTGGCCGCCAGCGCACCTGCGGCACCACCAGCGGCAGTCGCTCCAATGAGGGCTGCGCCGACGCCCAGGCCAATTACCTTGCGGCCGAAACGTTGATCCTTCTCAATCATTCTGTCCTCGTATGAACGTTAGTTGAGATGAGGATAGGTACGCCGGGAAACGCCAGCATGAGGCGAAGATTAAATCTTTGTAATGATCTGGCGCCCCCCCTGTCCGAAGCGCATCGGAGATCACTCGAGAGTATGAAGTTCTTGATTATTGAGGATGACCGGCCAACGGCCGAGTATCTCCGTCAGGGGCTTCGCGAACTCGGGCATGCCTGCGACCACGCTTCCTCGGGACTGGACGGACTTACCCAAGCTCTGACGAGCCACTATGATGCCATCATCCTCGATAGAAACCTGCCGCAGCTGGATGGGCTGTCAGTGCTTCAGGCGATCCGCAGCCAAGGGCAGAGAGTTCCGGTTCTGATCCTGAGCGCGCAAGGCCAGGTCGACGATCGCGTGCTGGGCCTCAATGCAGGAGCAGACGATTACCTGGCCAAGCCCTGCTCATTCGAAGAACTGGTGGCGCGGCTTTCTGCCATCGTCCGGCGCGGCGAGCCGGAGCTGCAGCCGCACGGTGGAAAGATGAAAGTCGCGGATTTGGAACTCGACCCTTTACGGAGAACAGCGGTGCGCAACGGGCGCTCGATCGAACTTTCCACGAAGGAATATCAGATTGTGGAATACCTCATGCGTCACGCACGACAGGTGGTTACACGCACTATGCTGCTCGAAGCCGTGTGGGACTACGGCTTCGATCCTGGTACGAACGTGATTGACGTGCATATCAGCCGCCTGCGGACCAAGATCGACCGCGAGGGCGAGGCGCCGCTCCTCCACACCGTGCGGGGCGCCGGATATCGGCTCAGTGATCACTAGCCAACCCATCCCCTGGCGTCATTCCGCGGCCTTTCGTGGTGCTCTGCTTTTTACACTCGTAGCGCTTCTGGCGACAACCATGGCGCTGACGCTGCAATATGTGCAGACCGTGCGCCAGCTTCAGATTGAGAACCGGACCCAGATGGATGCCGAGGCTGCTAGCCTCGCAAGACGATACCAGCAAACTGGAATTGTGGGCCTGGCGGCTTTCCTCACAGAGAGTGAGAACCGCGTGAGAGGCTATTTCTACGTTCTCGCCTCACCCGATGGCCGCGCCTTGGCAGGCAATCTCTTCACCTGGCCGGACGGAATACATAGCCCCGGTCACTACACCTTTTCCACCGACGTTGTCAGCAGCCAGGGCTCCACCCGCCGCCGGGCTGAGGTGCGAGTGCTCTGGCTCGAGCCAGGGTACCGACTGCTCGTCGGGCAGCTGACGGAAACGCGCCAACGGCTGCAGCAGCGATATCTTGCGTCGTTGGCTTGGTCCATTCTGGGAACGCTGGTTGTAGGGCTTCTGCTGGGCTGGTGGCTCAGCCGAAGAGCACTGCGCTTTGTCGAGACGGCTGCGGACACGGGCGAGCGGCTTTTAGCTGGAGACCTCAGTCAAAGGTTGCCCACATCGGAACGCCATGACGAATACGATCGCCTGGCCGAGATTATCAACACCTGCTTTTCAAATCTCGAGCGCACCGTGGAGGGACTGCGCACCGCGACAGATGCTCTCGCACACGACTTGAAAACGCCTCTTACCCGGATCAAGTCGCGTCTTGCACTCACGCGAATGCGCAAGACGACCACCGCAGAGCTGCGGTGCGCGATTGACGAGACCGAAGCAGATGCAGAGGGCCTCCTCCGCTCCATCAACGACATTCTTGCACTTGCGCGTATCGAAGGCACATCGCAGCAGTCCTTTGAGCCGCTCGACTTGGCATCCGTAGCTGCGGAGGCGCTCGAGCTCTACAGGCCCGCTTGCGAGGAGCGCCATCTTCGTGTCGTCTCAGAACTGAGGCCAGCGTGGATCGACGGCGTCCGCCCCTTAATCGACCGCGCTGTCGCCAATCTGCTCGACAACGCGGTGAGGCACACACCGGCACACGGCACTATTCGCGTGAAGGTCGAGGGCGTGGAGGGACGCTCGCGGATCACTGTCGCGGACTCGGGTGCGGGTATCCCTCCGGAGGAGCATGAGCGCGCGCTGGAGCGCTTCGTGCGATTGGATGGAAGCCGGGGTGATCCCGGGACAGGCCTTGGGCTGAGCCTGGTGCAATCAATCGTGCGCGTCCATCGCGGAGCTCTTGCGCTGAGTGACAATCATCCGGGGCTAATTGTGGACATGACTTTCCCCAACACTCAGAAGGTTGCAGCGGATCGGTGAAAGGGCAGGGCATTGGCCGGCGACGCTTTGCGCTACACCTCCTCGGAGTCCGTCCGAATAGATCTCTGCTTCCGCCCCATAGCGGTCGAGGCCCCGGTCGTATGACGTCCCGTCATGCCCTTAGTTGAAGCCTTTGACGGCCCTGAGGCCCTCGAACCGGTCTTCACGGCCGAGTTCGACTTTCTTCCTCGTACCGGTGAGTACCTCGCCATCGACACTCCGTCAGGGTACTTCGTGCATCACAGGGTAGTGGAGGTTTGGCATCGGCAGGACACTGTGGGAGGTGGGTTCCGCGCTTGTATCCGACTTGAGCCGGACGACTGACGGGCGGCAGCTATCCACCAGACCTCGCCATTAGATCGGCTCTGGGCACAACCCTAAAGCGGTCATTGCACGTGGGGCGCTCCGCTGGACGGCGGTGCCCGAACGCATACGGTCAGAGGGGAAGTGGTTGAAACGGCCTTCCTCGGAGGCGTCTGCCACTTGAAGCCGAACCGCCCATAGAATTCGGTGAATTTGCGGTACTCGTGCTCCCACTCGGGGTCTGTCGTGGTTTTTGACGAACTAGGGGTGACTACACGAAAGTGCATTTTACGGACGCTACAGGCGAACCATTGCAGTACGATGTCCGGAGTGACTGGAAGCCAGAACCGCTGTTCGTCGACAAGGTGCAGAACATCGTCGGCCTCTACATGTCGCCCCCGAACCGGGCAGTCGTGTTGTGTGTTCACGAGAAGTCCCAGCTCCACGCGCGACCGCGAGCAACCGAGTTTCCTGATTTCCTCAAGCAGATCGACGCTGCGGTGCCAGACGGTCCAGACGCGCACCTCGTGATGGACAACTACGCCACGCAAGACGCCAAGGATCAAGGCCTGGCTGGCTCGTCGAGCCCACTGGCATGTGCACTTTACACCAACATCGGCCTCCTGGATCAACTAGGCCGTAGACTCATAAATCCGTAGCCACAGGCGCATTGAGGCAAGTTGGACCATTGCGAGGAAGTTCTCGGCCAGCTTGTCGTATCGGGTGGCAACTCGGCGGAAGTGCTTCAACTTGGAGAAGAAGCGTTCGATCAGGTTGCGCTCGCGGTAGAGCCAAGTGCTAAAGTACGGTTTCGACCGTCGGTTGGCCTTTGGCGGGATATTGGCGAACGCTCCTTTCTCGCGGAGAGACGCCCGGATGCGATCCGCATCGTAGGCCTTGTCCGCCAGCACGACTGCTTCGGCACCTACATGGCTTAGCAGATCGTCAGCGGCTTGGCCGTCATGGCTTTGTCCAGCGGTAAGGCTCAGTCGGATCGGGAGACCTTGCCCATCGACGACCGCGTGGATTTTGGTCGTGAGCCCACCTCTGGAGCGACCGAGACAATGATCTCGATCCCCCTTTTTGCCGTCGCAGCCTGCTGGTGCGCCCGGATTGATGTGCTGTCGATCATCTGAAGGTCGCCGTCGTGGGCGGCAGTGATGGCGTCCATCATCCGGTCCCATACGCCCGCCTTCCGCCATCGTATAAATCGGTTGTAGCAGGTAGTTCGCGGACCATAGCGTTCAGGCAGGTCACGCCACGGCGCACCTGATCGCAGTACCCAGAAGATGCCGTTCAACACGCGGCGGTCATCGACACGTGGCACCCCTCGCGGTTTGTTGGGCAGAAGCGGTTCGATCACACGCCACTCGAAGTCGGTCAGATCATATCGGCTCATGCCGACGCTGAATCAGCAAACGGGCGAAATGGAAAGGGCAGATGGTCGAGTGCCGCTTGCGATGTTAGGATTCCGGCATGGCGCTATACCCGAAAATACAGCTCTCCCGTTTGCGCGACATCGGTTGGAAGCTTTGGGATCCGATCGGATTGGCAGATGAGCACGGCACTTGTGGCGAAGGATGCGCCGACGAATATGATAGCTATCTGCTGCACGTCGTCAGCATGCTCTGCCACGATAGCTCGAAAGACGAAGCAACAACGTACCTAGTCGGAATCGCATCCGATCATATGGGATTATCGGTCGTAGACCCCGACGCCGCTGCCACCACAGCGTGTGCAATCGCAGATTACCTCACTTCCCTACCGGACGGCCCGACGACCATCCGCTGATGCGTTTATGAGTTCACGGCCTAG